>JBBRUG010000138.1:0-14620 GCA_038247995.1 Chloroflexales bacterium
AGTAAGTCGTCCGGGATCTAGTAAGTCGTCCGGGATCTAGTAAGTCGTCCGGGATCTAGTAAGTCGTCCGGGATCTAGTAAGTCGTCCGGGATCTAGTAAGTCGTCCGGGCGCCCCTTGTGGGCGCCCTCCCCTCCAAGGAGAATATTCCTAATGTACTCTTCCCTCCGTCTCGCCGCCCTGCTGCTCTTCACCCTCGCCCTGCTGCCCCTCGCCGGTCTGCGCCCCCAGGCTCACGCCGCTCAGGCCGCGCCGCCAACCCTGGAGCAGACCACGCCGCCCACCGAGCTGCCGCCCTTCGTCGAGGACGAACCAGCCAACCCGAACAACAACCCCTCCACCGCCGACGCCATCGGCAGCGCCACCGAGCAGCGCTGGCTCCAGCGTGTCCAGGGGCAGCTCGCCACCGCCGGCGACGTGGACTACTACAGCTTCACGCTGAAGCAGCCCGCCTCTAGCGTGACGCTCTCGCTCGATGGCCTGACCGCCGACTACGACCTGCTGCTCGCCAGCGACCCCGACGCCGCCCAGGGCTTCGACCCCGGCAAGCCTGGCCTGGAGGGCGTGACCGAGATCGGCGGGCAGATCTCAGCAATTGGCGGGCAGATCTCAGCAATTGGCGGGCAGATCTCAGCGATTGGCGGGCAGATCTCGGCAATTGGCGGGCAGATCTCGGCAATTGGCGGGCAGATCTCGGCGATCAGCGCCAACAGCGGTAGCGAGCCCGAGCAGATCGAGACCTTCCTCTGGCTCCCCGGCACCTACTACGCAGTGGTGGTGGCGAACAACGGCCAGTTCAGCGACACCAACTACGCCCTCACCGTGCAGGTAGACGGCAGCGGCCTCGCCACCCCGTCGCCGCCGCCCGACGTGGCGATCCGTGGCTTCCAGCCAACCTTCCCCATCACGACGCTCTACATCATCAACAGCGATCGCTTCAACGAGCTGTATCCTCCACCTTATCCTCTACCTGAAAGAATCAACCCGGTAAATACGATCCGCAGCGGGCTCAACAGCCTCGCTTTCTCGCCGCCCTCGCCTAACGGCGCCCCGCCCCAGCACGGCTACGTGATCGACCTGGCCGACCTGAAGCCGATCAACACGCTCGACTTTACCGACACGCTCACCAAAACCTATGACGCCTGGGACGCCAACCTCGACAACCCGCTCTACGCGAACTATATCGCTGGCCTGATCGACAACGTGATCGAGGCGGTGACGACAGACGACGCCACGCCCGGCGTATCCGGCCCCGGCCCTGCTTTCACGATGGGAACCGGCGACCCGCTCAGCCTGTTCGATGTGAAGCATGTGGTGCTCGTGGGCGGCGACAATGTGCTGCCCGGCTTTCGCCTGCCCGACCTCACCAGCATCGCCAACGAGGCCGACTACGCCACCTACCTTAAGAGCAGCGACCCCAGCGGCGTGATCGACGCGAACAGCCCGCAGGGCGCCGCGCTGCGCTACCGTATGATCACCAGCGACAACCCCTACGGCTCCGACCGGCCCTACAAGTTCTACGGCTTCCCATTCTTCCTGCCGCGTCTCTCGGTGAGCCGCCTGGTGGAGAGCCCCAGCGAGATCGCGGCTTACCTGAAGAACTACCTGCCAAATGGCAGCTACTCGCCAGACTTCACGCTCGATCTTTATAGCGAGCTCCCCAACAATCGCAGCTTTGTGAGCGGCTACGACTTTTTGAAGGATCAGGCCACAGCGATCTCACAGATCATCGCGCCGGCCACCGCTCCGCTCCCAGTCACAACCCTGATTAACGACGACTGGACGCGCACCGAGCTTGAGAAGGCGTGGTTCAACGGCAAGCTCGCCAGCGAGTTCTCTACCACCAGCGTAAACTCTACGACCAATCTGGCCGACGTTCAGCTCAGCTCGGTGAACGCCCACTTCGACCACTGGCAGCTGCTGCCCGCGAAGAATCCCACCGGGACGTCTGCGGGCAACTTCCCAGCGCAGCGCCTGCTGAGCCCCACCTACGTGTCCGACGTGAATAACCCCGACATCCCCGGCGGTTACTTCCGCACCACGCTTGGCTACTCGGTGGGCTGCCACTCGGGCTTCAACGTGATCGGCAGCTCGATTGTGTCCGGTACTGTAAAGGCCGAGCTGTACAAGGCCGACTTCGCCCAGGCCATCAACAAGCACGGCGGCAACTGGATCGGCAACACCGGCTACGGCTACGGCACGGCGGATGGCATCGACTACTCCGAGCGCCTGGCCGTGCTGCTCACGCAGGAACTGGCCCGCGACGTGCGCGTCGGCCCGTCCGGCAGCGACTTCTACATCGGCCAGAGCATCGGCGAAGCCCTGCGCAACGCCAAGCAGCGCTACGTGCGCAACGCCACCAGCCTGAGCTCCTACGACTACAAAGCCCTGCACGTGATGACTCTGTACGGACTGCCATTCATTCGGACCAACGTGGAACAGTCCCTTGCCCCGCCCCTGGAGGACTTCCGGCCTAATGGCGGCGACCTGCCGCTCCAGACGCAGGCGCCCTACACGCCCGACAACCTGGGCCGACTCACGCGCACGATCACCTTCACGCTCGACATCAACGACCCCGACGACACGGCCACCGTGGGCCGCACGGGCAGCACGATCTTTACGCTGAGCCCGGACGACTTCACTGTGGACGATGAGTTCGTTCAGCGAGGCGGCGGGCGCTTCCCCAGCTCGCAAGTGCGCGTGTTTAACAACAACCAGGCCTCTGCGCCAAGCCTGCCAACCTTCGCCTACGACATCAGCGCGGAGAGCGCCCTCAGCGAGACCGTGCGCCTGGAGGTGCAGGACGTGATCTTTATGGGCGGGACCTACGGGCAGCAGCAGAACTTCAACCCGCAGATCACCCAGATTGTCACCGAGACCGACACGCCAATCGTGAACACAGCGCAGGAGCCGAGCTTCGCCAAGGGCGCGGGTCGCTGGTACCCCGACAAGTTCTTCGGCTACAGCAGCGTGGGCGAGGGCGAGCAGGAGCGTGACCAGATCACGGCGGCGGCCGCGCAGTTTCGCGCCGACGCCAGCGGGCAGACGGGCCTGCTACGGCCTTATACCAAGATGGTCTTCAAGGTGATCTACGACGACCCAGGCCGCGTTACTCCTGCCGCCGTGGCGGTGCGGGCCGACGACCAGCCGCCCGTGATCGAGTCGGTGCGGATCGAGTTTGCGCCGCCCGCAGTGGGCGGGCAACTGGCCCAAGACCTCAAGGCCGTAGTGCTCGTAACCGCCTACGACGAGGGCGACGCCCCCAACGGCGGCGTCAACAGCGGCCTGGATGAGCGCCAGGGCGACATCAGCGGCGTCTACGTGCTAGCGGGTAACACCTGGCAGAATGTTACCTTCACCCAGCGTGGGCCGCGACTCTATGCGGCCACCCTGAACGTGGATGAGAGCGCGGTGCGGATCATTGTGCGCGTCACGGATCGAGCTGGCAACACCAGCTACTTCACGGCCAAAGGCAGCTTCCAGCCGCCCGTCAATCGCAACCTGATCTTCCTGCCAGGCCTGCGGCGGTAGTACGCCGACCGTACAACATCGGATGGATCGTAAGGGCGCCCACGAGGGGCGCCCCTTTTGTGTTGCAAATGATTTGCCCAACAGTTGCGTGAGGCCATACACGAGATTGTGCCGCGCTTTACAATCGCAAAGAGGGTATGTTAGAATAGCGCCCTGCAAGAGCCAATTCCGCGACAGTAACGCCCCAATCGCAGGGCGGATGCAAAGTCCAGAGCCGCCGCGCCCAGCACACGCTTGAGGCCAGAAATAGGCCGAAAATCTGCGTCATCTGTGGACAAAAACGCCCAGTTTGTAGACTCTGCATCCGCCCTGCCCCAATCGCCATCAGCCCGCCACCCGCAACGAAGGAGTTGTACATGCTTGAGGGACTGAACGATTTTGAACGCATTGCCATTCTGACCGTGCTTGTGATCTCGATCCTCGGCATCGTGTACGCCTTTATCCTGCGCGGCCAGATCCTGGCCCAAGACAAAGGCACCGCCCGGATGCAGGAGATCTGGGGCTTCATCAAGGATGGTGCGAACGCCTACCTGAGCCAGCAGTTTCGCACGATCGCTATTCTGATCGTTATTCTGACTTTTGTGCTCGGCGCCAGTGTGTTTGTGATCCCGCCCACCCGCGAGGCGGTCGAGCGCTTCGACTCGGAGCAGGCGGCGGTCACCTGGGTCGCGATCGGCCGCGCCGTCGCCTTCCTGATGGGCTCGATCTTCTCGTACACGGTGGGCTTCGTCGGCATGAGCGTGGCAGTCGAGGCCAACGTGCGCGTGGCCGCTGCCTCACGCAAGGGCTACAACCCGGCGCTCCAGATCGCCTACAAGGCCGGCTCGGTCACGGGCATGCTCACCGTGGGCCTGGGCCTCCTGGGTGGCACCCTGATCTTTATCGTCTTCGGCATCGCCGCCCCAGATGCGCTGCTCGGCTTCGGCTTCGGCGGCTCGCTGATCGCGCTGTTTATGCGCGTGGGCGGCGGCATCTTCACCAAGGCCGCCGATGTGGGCGCCGATCTGGTGGGCAAGGTCGAGGCCGGTATCCCCGAGGACGACCCGCGCAACGCCGCTGTGATCGCCGACCTCGTGGGCGACAATGTGGGCGACTGCGCCGGTATGGCCGCCGATGTCTTCGAGAGCTTCGAGGTGACGCTGGTCGCCGCCCTGATCCTCGGTCTGGTGCTGGGCGACGCGGTGGCTGGTGTCCTTGGCGACGGCCTCTACGATCTGCGCTTCATCATCTTCCCCCTGCTCCTGCGCGCCGTCGGCGTGGTCGCCTCGGTGATCGGCAACAGCATTGTGCGCACCGACGAGCGCCGCCGCAACGCTATGGCCGCCATGAACCGTGGCTTTTACCTGTCCGCTGCCGTTGCCATGGTGGCCGGCGCCGTCATCAATTACTTTTACATGCGTGATGCGAGCGGCGCCGTGGACTGGCGCCCCTTCCTCGCGGTCTTCTCCGGCATCGTGCTCGCGATTGTGCTCGACAAGCTTACCGAGTACTTCACCAGCACGCATTTCGGCCCTGTGAAGGAGACCTCGCGGGCCTCGCAGACCGGCGCGGCCACCAATATTCTCTCCGGCCTAGCCCTGGGCATGGAGTCGAGTGTTTGGGCGGCCCTGGTGATCGCTGGCTCGATCCTCAGCTCGGTGCTGATCTTCACCGGCTTCTCGGCCGACCCCGCCGTGACCTTTACCGCCATCCTCTACGGCGTGTCGCTCACCGGCATCGGCATGCTGCTGCTCACCGGCAACACCATCTCGATGGACAGCTTCGGCCCGATCTCCGACAACGCCAACGGTATCGGCGAGATGGCCGGCCTCGACAAGAACGCCCGCAACGTGATGGACGACCTCGACGCTGTGGGCAACACGACCAAGGCTGTCACAAAGGGTATCGCGATCGGCTCGGCGGTGATCGCGGCCGTGGCGCTGTTCGGCTCGTACCTCACCGACGTGAACAAGGTGCAGCAGCAGGCGATCGACGCGGGCCAGACCGGTGTGAAGCTGCTGAGCGGGATCAACGTGGCGGCGCCCGAGGTCTTTATCGGCCTGCTGATCGGCGGCACGGTGCCGTTCCTCTTCTCGGCGCTCACCATCCGCGCTGTGTCGCGGGCGGCGGCCCAGATCGTGAACGAGGTGCGGCGCCAGTTCCGCATCCCTGGCATTATGGAGGGCACCACAACGCCGGATTACGCGCGCGCCGTGCTGATCTCCACCACCGCCGCCCAGAAGGAGCTGATCAGCCTTGGCATTATCGCCGTGATGGTGCCCATCCTGGTGGGCTTCCTGCTCGGCGTCGAGGCGCTCGGCGGCTTTCTGGCGGGCATCATCCTTGTGGGCCAGCTGATGGCGGTCTTCCAGTCGAACGCTGGCGGCGCCTGGGACAACGCCAAGAAGTATATCGAGGAGGGCAACTTCGGCGGCAAGCACAGCGAGCCCCATAAGGCCGCCGTGGTTGGCGATACCGTGGGCGACCCGCTGAAGGACACGGCTGGCCCTGCCCTCAACCCGATGATCAAGGTGATCAACCTGGTGGCCCTGATCATCGCCCCAATCGTGGTGACGACCCAGCCCGGCGACCCGGTCGTGCTTATCTCTATGGCCATCTGCGGCGCCGCTCTGGTCTGGGCGATCTGGCAGAGCAAGCGCGAGGGCCAGCCGATTGGCGACCCGACGAAGGCGCCCGTCGCTGCCGATTAGCGTAGCTTTCCGACGACCGACGACCGACGACCGACGACCGACGACCGACGACCGACGACCGACGACCGACGACAGGAGCTCGTCACTCATCACTCGTCATCACCCATGCTCACCACCAACCCACAACCCGACGAAGCCTTCATCCGCCAGGTGAATGAGGCGTTCAAGAACTACCAGAGCACGCTGGCGCTTTCGCGTTCGCCGCTGGCTAACTCGCCGCTTGTGGCGCCGGCCCTCGTGCGCGATACCGTATCGCCAACCGCCGACGAGCGCGGCGGCGCCCTGCGGCTTGTGTTGCGCTGGGCCGTCACCCGCCTGGCCCCGGAGCCGCCGCTCTACCCGCTCGATACGCCGCGTCCATACGCCGACCCAAGTTGGCGCGATTCGCGCTGGTGGCGCTACACCATTCTGCGCCATCGTTACCTCGAACCGCTGCACCCCGATGAGTTCGTGGAAGGTGGGCGCTACACCGAGACGCTGATCGCCCTGACCGGTATTCCCAGCGGCGACAGTTTTTTCGACGAGCGCAATCGGGCAGTGCGCGAGGTGGCAGCCTGGTTGCGCCAGCAACTCAGTACAGGCAGCGCGAACCAGACGATCGCGCAGATGGCGCTTCAGGAGGCGTTGACGCCGCTCCAGAATCGCTCCCGCGAACGGCAACTATTGGCGTTGGCCGCAACCTTCACCGGCATTTTCCCGCGCACCTTCCTGCTGGCGCTGGCCGTTGCCGAACACCTCCCTGAAGCTGAATCCACGCTGGCGGCGCTCGTTGCCGATCGACTGCTGCGCACCGATCAGGTGGCGAGTGAGTTGTGGCTGGGGCCGTCGATCCAGTCCTGGCTCTACGCCGAAACGCCGTCCGAGTTGCGCCAGGCGCGCCACCAACGCGTGGCCCGCGCCTATGCCGATGCAGGCGAACCACTGCGGGCCGCCGAGCATTGGCAGCGCGCCGAACACTGGCTGGAAGCCGCGACAACGCTGTTGGAAGCTACCGGCGATCTTGTCGATGAACAGCAGGTTGAGGAATTGTATGAAGCCCTGGCCCGCTTTCCGGCGCGAGTGCTGCCGCAGCAACAGGGACGGGCGGTGCAATTGCTCTCCAGCGATCTGGCGTTGCGCCTGGGGCGGCGCGATGCAGCACTGACTGCCTGCCGTCAGGCGTTGCGGCTCAGCACCACGCCAGCCGAGCAAGCTCCGCTCTACCGTCGGTTAGGCAAGCTCTACGAACAACGCAATCAGCGCCATGCGCTCGCCTACTATCAGCAGGCCGCCGAACGCTTTGGGCCGGACGATTCCGAAATGGTAACACTCTACAAAGATCGGGCCTGGCTCTACATTCTCCGCCGCGAGTGGCCCCAGGCCGCCGCTGATCTCGCTGCCGCGTTGGCCGCCACGCCTGCCGCCGACGCCACGCGGGCCGACATTCTTGACGCTCTGGCGAGCCTACACCGGCAGCAAGGCGCGCTCGAACAGGCTGTGGGATATGCGCAGGCCGCCCTGGCTCTGCGCGAGCTAAACGGCAGCCCAACCCGCCTGGCCGATTCGTTCAATAACCTGGGGTTACTCTACAGTGCCGGCGGCGATCAGGATCATGCGTTGCGTGCCTTCGGCGAGGCGCTCGCGCTCTACCGGCGAATGGGTAATGCCGAGCGCACCGCAACGACACTGCTCAATAGTGGCATGGCCCATCATCTGGCGGGCCGTTTAGCCGAGGCTGTCGCGGCATATAGCGAGTGCTTGGCCGACGCTGCCGCGAGCGGCAATACTCTGTTGCCGGTGCGCGCCCACTACAATCTGGCCGAGGCGCTGGCCGAACTGGGCGATCTCACTCCGGCGGCCGAACATTGGCGCGCCGCCCACGCCTTGAGCACCACCGCAGCGTTCGACGACGAGTTGCGCGATCTGGAGGAGCTACGGCAGCGCTTTCCGACCCTTGGCGCAGATCCGCGTCAGCCCGATCTGGCGCTCCAACTCGACGCCGATGCCCAGGTAGCGCTGGCGCTCGCCACACGCGTCGGGCAGATCACTCCGCGCGATCTGATGGCGGCGGCGACGGTGAGTAAGGCCACCGCCACGCGCCGGCTTACCGAGTTAGTCCAGCGCGGCCTACTGCGCCAGCAAGGTAAGGGCCGCGCGACAGCGTATATCCCGGTTCAAGCGGGGCCGGCGTTACCGGATGCGCCACCGGATGGGCTGGCCCGCCGCTTGCGAACCCATGCCGCTGAACTGGCGACCTATGGCGTTGCGGCGCTTGGCCAGCTCCCGGCCGATGAAGGCCGCCTACTTGTGCGCTTTGCACGCCTGCCCGACTTGCCGAGCTTCTTCGCGTTGGAACAACGCCTGTGCGCAATCATGGGCCGCCGGATCGACCTACTGCCCGCCGATCTTCCAGGCCCAGCGCCCGAGCGCCGGCAGATCGAGTGGATCGAAGTAACCCCAGCAGTCCAATGAAGTGCATCACCGAACCGAGACTGCTCAGAAGCTGTCTGAAACGGGGGGCATGACGCCATCGGCACGTCGCGATCGCGTCGGCCCTCGACGGTGTTGCGCAGTTTCCAAGTTTGCCTCCTGGCTTGTCGGGTTACAACATAACAATGTTATGATACGTGGTATACCTGGTACAGCCTGGCAAACGTAGGCCCACAGTCTTGTTGCGGATCACACGTTGCGTATTGCTCAACGGCAGCGCAGACCCCGCAACATGTAATATGGTGGAACGCTATGGCAACGGTGTTTGGCGGAAAACTCATTCGGTATTTGCGTGTACAAGCCAGGCGTACCCAGACCGAACTGGAAATTGCGGCCCGGCTTGGTGAACACTATTTAAAGCGCATCGAACTTGGTCAGGTGGTGCGACCGCAACGAGTCACCCTCGAACGTATTCTTGATGCCCTGCATGCCTCATATGATGATCGGCGGCTGGTGCTGGAGGCGTATGGGTATGCGGCGCAAAATCCCCTGCCTACTGCGGCGGAGATCGCTGTAGCGCAACGAATCTTCAAGCAGAGCCTGGCCAACAGCCCGATCCCGGTGCAACTGCTCGATTGCGCCCAGCGGCTGCTCGCCTGGAATCGCCTGCTGGCGCGGTTGGTTGGACGTGAACCCGACGACCCGCTCATGGAGGCGCTGCTCGGCCGCCCGATCACGCAGATCTTGTACGACCCGGCCTTTGGGATTGGGCAACGCCTGCTGAATCTTCAGGCGTGGAGCCGCCATATGTTGCCGGTGCTCATCCATGAATTGCGCCCCTATACGCAGGAGATCTGGGGTCGGCGTTTATACGACGAGTTGCGCCATAGTGTGCCCGGCCTCGACGACCTGCTCAGCCACCCCGAAGCGCTGCGCGCGATCCCGGCGCGCCCGTTGGAGACGATTGTCTTCGCCGGGCCAAACGGCGCTGCACTGCCGTTCCGCATCGCCTCCGAACCATTCACTAACGACACGCGCTTCCGCGTGATCTACTATTTCCCCGCCGATGCTGTTGCGCTGGCCCACTGCCAAGAATGGCTTGATCGCGATCAAGCAGATGCCGACGCGTGACCCAAGCCTCTACAGCATTGCTCAGATCGATTGAGCATGCGTCCAAGGGCGCGAGCGCAGCGCGCCACCCGGTTCAGCGGACTCAGGGGCTCAATCATGGTGCGCAGTGCTCCGGGGGACTCTGATCACTATGGCAGCCCGCCGGATCGATCGTATACTTGGGACGCTCTGTTTTTAACTTTCCAGACTTGCATGAGAGCGGCCTGTACCCTCGGTTGGCGGGTTGGTCTAGGAGGTTCAGTGTCGTGGCTGCCGAAAAACTGTTGCTTCGCTGGAGCGAGGTTATTGCCGAGCGAGATGCTACCGAAGGATGGCGTCTGACTGCTCAGCAGCGTGAGCGTTACGCAACTGAACTTGCGGCAATCGGGTCGCCGGATCTTGCGTTACCTACGCTGCGTCAAATTGCGCTAAACTATCATCGTGATCAGCGCATTGTTACGGCATTGCGCAATCCTCAATCTCCCGAGTATTCGGTGCGCTGGGAGCGCTGGATCGATCAGGTGCAGAGCATTTTGCAGCATCAGGGCCTGAATTGGTCGACCGATGTGGCCGTCGATATTGAAGATCTGACTCAGATCGCGCTGCTCGCCTTGCAGCGCGCCCTAGCTGGGTATGCCTACCGCAGCAAGTTCAGTGTATGGACCTATAGCGTTGTTGTCCAGACGATCTGGCGCTATTTTCGGGATAGTCGGCGTTTGCGCCGCGCTGTACGCCCGGAGTCGCTCGATCATCTCACGGCACTCGATCCCGATCTCGGCGGCATCACCGCCGATGACGTTGAGGAATATGCGCAGACGCGGGCATTGTATGCGCAGATCCAGGGCGTGCTCGCCGCCCAACCCGATCGGCGGCTCAGGTACATTTTTCATCTGGCCTATATTGAAGACCGCCGCCTGATCGACATTGGCGAGCATGTGCAGTTGCCCCCGGCCCAGGTACGTACATTATTGCGGCAGGCCCGCCGGGTGCTCAACGGCGATCCGACGATCCAAGCCTGGCAGCACGCAGCCGGCCGATGCGAATTTGGATGTTGTGTGGAGAAGATCCATGCCTGAACGTTCCTGCCAGGCTGTCCAGCATTGGCTTGCGCGGCAAGGAGCCGCCACATCCCACGGAGCGCTGCCCACGCCGGATCTTGTCGCCCACGCTGCGACCTGTCCCGCTTGCCGCGGCCTACTGATGACCACAGCCGTTACCTTTCTGAACGCTTCCGCGCCGCCAGCGTCGATTGTTTGCAGCGAGTGTGAGCATGATCTTGACGCTTTTATCGATTGGGAAGAGCGCTACGATCTCGCCGCCGCCGCCCAACGCTACCCGCAGATCTGGTGGCATGTGCTCAATTGTGGGGCGTGCGCCGAGGTGTATGCTGGCGTCCATGCGCTTTTGCGCGCTGAAGCAACGGGCAAACTGATGGCCATGCCCTTACCGCAGCTCTACCCGGTGCTGCAACTGCCGCGCACCTATCTCCATGCCGCCCTGGCCCCGCAGTTAGCGCTTGGGGTTGGCTGGGGCGCCGACGACGCGCAACAAATTGCCGAGGCAACGCTGGGTTCTTTCCAGTTCGCTCTGGCCGCCTATCCAAATAACGACACGACGGTTACGCTCATGGTTCAGCTCGATCCGCCGGCGCCGGGCGCAATCGAACTTCGGCTTGATCCATTGTTTGTGCGCGTGCCGCTTGCCGCCGATGGCACGGCATTCGTGCGCGATGTGCCTGCCGCAATGCTCACGGCGCGTGCCGGCGCCGACCTCTGCCTAGATCTGGAGCTTGATGAGCCGTTCGAATGACCCGACCATGGCTCAGAGGCCTGATCTTCCCCCACGTTATGCGCGCCTGATCAGCCTGTCTGAGCGTGATCCACGGCGGGCGGCCAAGCTTGCCCAGCGCATCCTGGCCGCAGACGCAACACCCTGGGCGCACTATACCCTGGGTCTGATTTTGCTGCGCTCGGAAAGGATCAGCCAGGCTGAGCCGCATATCAGTACTGCCGCTGCCTCTGGCGCGCTCATTCCGGGCCTGCGTTATGCCGCGCTTGTTGTACGCCAACTCAGCGGCGAAGGCGTAACGCTTCAGGTAGCCTGGGCCGAGTTGATTGCCGCACAGTTGGACGCTGGGCGGCTCAGTGAAGCCGCCCGCGCCCTCAATGAGCAGATTGCGCATCTGAATGTGCTGGGGCAGCATCAGGAAGCCTACGAACTCGCCATAGATCATGATGAATTGGTGCAAGCGCAGGCACCGCCGGCCGATCAGGCCCGCTACGCGCATGTGCTCGGTGTCGCCGCCGGCGGGCGCAGCGATCTTCCGGCGGCGCACGCTGCGCTCGACCAGGCCGCGGCCACGTATCGAGCTTTGCATCGCCCGGTTGATGTGGCGCGAGTGCGCTTCGAACGCGCCTGGCTGCATGTGCGCCGCGAAAATCATGTGGCAGCCCGCTTTGAACTTGAACAAGCCCTGGCGACCTTCAGACGCTTCGATCTGCCGATCCGGGTGGCGCTCTGCCAGAAAGACCTGGCCACGATCGCCTGTTTTTCCGCCGATTATTCCGCCGCCCTGGCCTATATTGCTCATGCCCGTACGGCGGCGATGGCATTTGAGCGCCGCGATGTGCTGGCATATTGCGAACAAAATCTCGGCATCATCGCCCACTACAGCGGGCTCTGGGATCTGGCCCTGGCTGCCTACGCCCGCGCCCAGGCGATCTACCGGGAGCGCGGCCAGGAGCGCCTGCGCCTGATGTGTGAGCGCAATCGGGCCATGGTATTAAATGAGCAGCAGCGTTTTGCCGACAGCCTCGCTTTACTTGATGCGATCATTGCGCCGGTGCAGGCGCTCGCCGATCAGATCGAAATTGCCGAGGTCATGGCGGTACGCGCCAGGGCGCTGCATGGCTTGGAGCGGACGCCGGAAGCGCTGGCCGAACTCACTGCGGCCGAGCAACAGTTTCGCCAACGGGGAAATGTCGCCGCCGCCGCTGAGTGTTTGCTCAACGCCGGTTGGATCGCCCTTGATAGCGGCGACCATCCAACTGCGGACAACTATTTTCAGGCGATCGGGGCCGAATTGCTCACCCGACCGGCCCATCGCTGGCGGTTGGCGCACGGGCGTGGCCTGGTTGCCGCAGCGCAGGGCGATAGTGCCGCCGCGCTCGATCAGTTTTACGCCGCTGGGGCTGCTGTGGCAACGATGCGCCGCCGTTTCGCCAGTGAGCATGCCTCAAGCGCGTTATTCACTCAGGCGCGCCGGCTCTACACCGATGCGTTACAGCTCGCCGCCCGCACCGGAAATGCCGTTCAGGTAGCGGCTTTTGCCGAGCAGCAACGCACCTTGCTTGTGCAACAGCGCCTCGCCGGCCCCCTGGCTGCCCCGCCCGCCATTCAGCAGCGGCGTGAACAGGCCCGCGAACAGCTTCAGGCTGCCGCAGCTACGCCCACCGATGCTGCCGGCCTGGAAACCGCGCTGCAAGCCTATATCGACGCGCTGCTCCAGGCGCGTCACCTGGCTCCGCCCACCGATCTGCCCGATCAGCCCTTCGACCTCCAGTACCTGCGCGAACGGTTGACGCATGCCTACGGCAACGACTGGAGCCTGCTCGCGCCGATTCCAGTCGGCGCCGAGTTGTATCTGTTGCTAATCACCCCGAGTACGATTGCGCTCACTACGCAGCCCTACGACGCCGCGCTGCGCGGGTTGCTCACACGGGCGCGTACGCAACGCCTGCGCAGCGATGTCTATCGCGATCTGACCTTCCTGCGTGGAGCGGCGCCGCGGGCCTGGCGTGATCTTCGCACCCTGGCGGAACAGTTGCTCCCGCCGCAGTTGCGCGAACGGCTGCACCCCGCGCATCGCCTGCTGATTGTGCCCGGCGGGCCGTTCCACGCCTTGCCCTGGGCGGCCCTGCGCCTCGCCGATGGCTGGCTCGCCGAACAGGCGATCATCCAGTACTTGCCGACGCTGATGCCGGCGCAGGTGCCGGCACTCGATCGCCACGGCCCGGCGCTGCTGCTTGGGTGCGCCACGTTTGGCGCGCGCGCACCGGACTTACCAAGCGCAATCGCCTGCCTCGATGTCGCCCAGGCGCACTGGCATGGCCCTACCACGCGCATAGAAGCAGCGCAGGCTACCCGGTCGGCCGTGCTGGAGTACGGACAACAAGGGCGCCTGCGCACAACCCAACTGGTGCATATCGCCAGCCACGCCGTTGCGGGCGAATTCAGCGGCCTGTTGGCCCATGTTATGCTCGCCGACACAAACCTCTGGGTCGATGACATTACCCGCCTGAACCTCGACGGCGGCCTGGTTGTACTGGCCGCCTGTGCCGGTGCGGCCAGTGAAGTGCTCCCCGGCGATGAACTCGTCGGCGTAGGGCGGGCCTTCCTGGCTGCGGGCGCAACCGGCGTGCTGGCCAGCTTCTGGCCGATCTACGATCGTACAGTCCTGCCGATGGTCGAAGGTTTTTACGCCGAACTGGCGCGCCACGCCGATCCTGCGTTGGCCCTGGCTATGATGCAGCGCCGCCTGCTCGCCGACACCACAGCGCCAGAAGTGTTACGCACGCCGTATATCTGGGGCTGCTTCGGCTTCACCAGCGTGGGCGTGATGGCATCCATTACCGCGCTTTGAAGGGCGCGGCCCACGCATCAGGGCGCGGCAGGGAATGAAGCCCTCTGCCGCACCCGTGTTGCGTGTTGCCTTTGGCCTTGATCCGTCTCACCGCCCTCGTCCGGGCGGGTCGCGACCCCCCCCGACGAGGGCGGTGAGTCGGATAAAGGCCCAAGGCCACACGCACCAAGGGTGCGGCAGAGGGCTTAAATACCAGCCGCGCCCAGATTCGTGGGCGGCGCCCATCAAAGCGCGGTAAA
>JBBRUG010000139.1:0-14554 GCA_038247995.1 Chloroflexales bacterium
CCGCTCAGGGAGCGGGGTTGGGGGTGCGGGCAACGGCAAAAACCCTCCACCTGAGAGGATCGATCCCCGCCCTGTTTGGCGGGGATGCGCTTCATGTTCTGCTACCAGTGACAACTCCATGCTAACGGGGCAATCACGCGACTGGTAGCGTGGTTATTCTGGCAAAGGCGCAGTAGTATCCCTGACAATGCAGGGGAATTGGCGCATCGGCACAACCTCGCATGTCGCCGCCCGCAACGCTGCATCCTCGCTATCGGCAACCAGTTGCTCGCGGGCATAGGCTGAACCGATCTCTCCGTCACAGCATTCCAATGCGCTATCTCCCCGCTCCTGTTCAGGGAGCGGGGACGGGGGTGAGGGCGTTCGGCTGCCGTGCGTCGACGTTGCTCGTGCCCTGGACGCAACGGACATAACGCTTGACAAGCACTAGCCCTGATCGTATACTCTGGCTAAATCGACAGCGCTTTCAAACCCACGCGCCCCACAAGCCTCCGCCACTGGCTCCTTGGATGCCACCCGGCGCATTGCCCCCTGCTCCGATAATAGAGCTAGAGTGGCACCGCATCACGCGATCCAATGTTGCCGTCCCGCAGCGCTGGGCCTGTGCGTGGTCGCTGCATCTTGAGCCTGCCTGCCGGTGACGAGCCTGCCGTCGCGACGCTATTGCGCTGGGCCACAGGCACGCCGCCGCAGTGCTGCGCTCATGTGCATGTCCTCGTGATTGCCCCGACCCGGAGCAAGCTCCGTGGAGCGCAGCAGCATGCTGTGATGAGCAAGGGTAAGCACGACGCCAACTGACTGCGGGCTGCGTACGCCCCGAGCAAGCACAACAAGGAGGTAATTTGGCAGACACGATCAATATCGGCATGGTCGGCTATAAGTTTATGGGCCGCGCCCACTCGAACGCCTACCGGCAGGTAACCCACTTCTTCCCCGATGTGAAACTGCGACCCGTGATGCGCGCCATCTGCGGTCGTGATGAGGTTGCTGTACGCACTGCCGCCGCTCAACTGGGCTGGGAGAGCTACGAGACCGACTGGCGGCGCCTGATCGCCCGCGACGAGATCGGCCTCGTGGATATTTCCACCCCTGGCGAGACCCACGCCCCAATTGCCGTGGCCGCTGCCGAGGCCGGCAAGCATGTCTTCTGTGAAAAGCCGCTCGCGAACACGCTGCTGGAGGCCCGGCAGATGCGCGACGCCGTAGCCCAGGCCGGCGTCATCGGCATGGTCAACTTTAACTACCGGCGGGTGCCCGCCGTGGAGCTAGCCCGCCGCCTGATCGCCGACGGTCGTCTCGGCCGCATCTACCACTGGCGAGCCGTCTACCTTCAGGACTGGATCATGGACCCGAGCTTTCCTCTGGTCTGGCGCCTCCAGAAGGACGTAGCCGGCGCCGGCACGCTGGGCGACCTCGGCGCCCACATCGTCGATCTCGCGCGCATGCTGGTCGGCGAGATCGCGGCGGTGACCGGCCTGACCGAGACCTTCATTCGACAGCGACCAATAGAGGGGTCAAGCGACGCTGGTCTCGGCGCTACTACAGGCAATCCGATGGGCGAGGTGACGGTGGACGACGCCGCGCTCTTTCTGGCCCGCTTCGCCGGTGGCGCCGTGGGCACATTTGAGGTCACCCGCTTCGCCAAGGGGCGCGCCAATTTTAACTCGTTCGAGATCAACGGCGCGAAGGGCAGCATCGTCTTCAACCTGGAGCGCATGAACGAGTTGCAGGTACTCCTCGCAGACGAGCAAGCGGACGTTGCCGGCTTTCGCACGATCCTTGTCACCGACGGCGCGAACCACCCCTACGTCGGAGCCTGGTGGCCCCCAGGGCATATCATCGGCTGGGAGCACACCTTCACCCATGGGGTCTGTGATCTGCTCAACGGCATTGCCGCGGGCGTTGCGCCCGCGCCCACCTTCGAGGATGGCCTGCGTTGCCAGGCGGTGCTGGAGGCGGTAGAGCGCTCGGCAGGCAGCAAACAGTGGGTGGAGCCGGAGTACGCGTGAAAACGAAGCACTAGTCCAACTCGGCGGAAGTTCGCCAGGGTTTGTACGCGGGTTTGCGCCCGCCACAGTGCGGTGTCCGCCGTAGGCGGACGTACGCTTTAGCGTACTAGGCGCCTAATCCGGCGGTTCCAGGTTCTTCGTTCCGAGTTCTCGGTTCTCGATTTTAGCGAGGAGTATCTACATGGCGCGTCCTGTCACGCTATTCACCGGCCAATGGGCGGATCTGCCCCTGGAGCGATTGGCCGAACTCGCGAAGGGGTGGGGCTACGACGGACTGGAACTGGCCTGTTGGGGCGACCATTTTGAGGTCGATAAGGCTCTTGAAGACGACGGCTACATCAGGCGCAAGCGCGAGTTGCTCGAACGGCACGGCCTGAGTTGCTGGGCGATCAGCACGCACCTCGTGGGCCAGTGCGTCGCCGACAAGCTGATCGATGAGCGCCACAAGGCCATTTTGCCCGCGCGGCTCTGGGGCGACGGCGATCCTGAGGGGGTGCGCCGACGGGCCGCCGCCGAGGTTGCCCGCACGGCCCAGGCTGCAGTTGCCTTTGGCGTAAAGCAAGTGAATGGCTTCACCGGAAGCCCGATCTGGCACCTGATCTACTCGTTCCCGCCCAACAGCCCCGCGACGATCGCCGCAGGCTATCGCGAGTTCGCCGAGCGCTGGAATCCGATCATGGATGCCTTCGATGCCGCCGGCGTGCGCTTCGGGTTGGAGGTGCATCCTACCGAGATCGCCTACGATATCGTTACCACCGAGGCCACCCTGGAGGCAATCGGGCGGCGGCCAGCCTTCGGCATCAACTTCGACCCGAGCCACCTGTACCATCAGTTCGTCGACCCGGTACGGTTCCTGGAGACCTTCGCCGACCGGATTTATCATGTCCACGTTAAAGAGAGCCAGCGCACCCTGAACGGGCACAGCAGCATCCTCGGCTCACACCTGAACTTCGGCGACCACCGGCGCGGCTGGGAGTTTATTTCGCCAGGGCACGGCGATATGGACTGGGGGCCGATCTTCCGGGCCCTCAACCGGATCGGCTACACCGGCCCGCTCTCGGTTGAATGGGAGGACATGGGCATGGATCGCGAGTATGGCGCAGCGGATGCCTGTGCCTTTGTGAAGCGAAGCGCCTTCCCCTCCAGCGACCGCGCCTTCGACGCCGCCTTTCAACGCTCATAGAGGAGCCTATGCCCCCCGTATCTATCGGTATCATCGGCTGCGGAACCATCAGCACAATCTACGCCCAGGCTGGCCAAACCTTCCCGAACATCACCGTCGCCGCCTGCGCCGACCTGGACGATCAGCGCGCCCGTGACCTCGCCGCCCAACACGGCATTCCCCTGGCTTGTTCAGTGGCAGATCTGCTGCGCGACCCAGCGATCAGCATTGTCGTCAATCTTACTGTGCCGAGCGCCCACGCCGAGATCGGGTTGGCCGCCCTTGAGGCGGGAAAGTCGATCTATAACGAGAAGCCGCTGGCGATCAGCCGTGAGGATGCCCGCCGCATGCTTGACCTGGCGGCGACACAGGGGCTGCGCGTGGGCTGCGCGCCGGACACCTTCCTCGGCGGCGGCCTCCAGACCTGCCGGGCCCTGATCGATGCGGGAGCGATTGGCCGGCCGGTGGCCGCCCACGCCGCCATTCTCGGCAGCGGGCCTGAGAGTTGGCATCCTAACCCCGACTTCTTCTATCGCGAGGGTGCAGGCCCGCTCTTTGATATGGGGCCGTACTACCTTACGGCCCTGGCAACTCTGCTCGGGCCGGCACACAGCGTTAGCGGCTCAACCCGGATCACCCACGCCGAACGCACCATCGGATCGGGGGCGCGCACCGGTGAACGCATCTCCGTTACCACGCCAACCCACGTGACGGCGCTGGTTGAGTACGCCGAAGCCGTGGCTACGCTCACCGCCAGCTTCGACACCGCCGAGGGCTACAGCCCCAAACTGGAGATCTACGGCACCGCAGGCTCGCTGACCCTGCCCGACCCCAATACCTGTGGCGGCCCGGTGCGGCTTCGGCGGCGGGACGGCGCGTGGGAGGAGATCGCGATCACCCACGGCTACACCGAGAACAGCCGCGGCATCGGCGTAGCCGACATGGCGCTCGCCATGACTTCAGGCCAACCTCATCGCGCCGCGGGCGAACTGGCTTACCACGTCCTCGACACTATGCATGCCATCTACGAGTCGGCCGCGACAGGCCGGCGTATCGCCCTCACCGGCGGCCCAGCGCGGCCCGCAGCTCTGCCGGTGGGCTGGCCTGAGGGAGACGCATAATGCGCACCGACCAGATTGCCCTGCAGCTCTACACCGTTCGCGCCTCTGCCCAGGCGGACTTCCTTGGCACCCTGCGCAAAGTAGCCGCCATGGGCTATGGCGCAGTGGAATTAGCAGGCCTGCATGGCGTAGCCCCGGCCCATGTACGGCAGACCCTCGACGAACTAGGGATACGCGCCGTGTCCGCCCACGTATCCCTGCCCGAACTAGCGGCCGACCTGGCCGCTGTCGTCGCCAATATGAAAACCCTTGGCTGCGACTTCGTCGTGGTGCCGTGGGCGCCGACAGAACGGCGCGACTCGGTTGCCGCGGTGCAGGAACTCGCCGCGAATCTGAATGGCTGGGCCGCCAGCCTCCGCGACGAGGGCTTGCGCATGGCCTACCATCACCACGACTTCGAGTTTGCGCCCCTGGACGGCACGACGATGTGGGAGGTCCTTACCGCCGCTATCGACCCGGCCCTCGTCGGCTTGGAGATCGACGTCTACTGGGCCGCCCGTGCCGGTCACGACCCGGCGGCCCTGATCGCCCGGCACGCCCCCGGCGTTCCGCTGATCCACCTCAAGGATATCGCTCCCGGCGGCACGGCGGACATACCTGCCGGAGAGGGCGCCCTCGACTGGGATGCCATTCTCGCCGCCGCCAGAGCCGCTGGGACGGCGTGGTACATCGTCGAACAGGATCACCCCGCCGACCCCCTCGACGATGTGCGCCGGGCCCGCGAACAGATGCTCACGCGCGTCCGAGATTAACCTGATTCGCTGGAAGGTTGTTCTTGGCGAAGTCGGCAACAACCTTCCAGCAGATTGCTACAGCGGATCCAGCGCCAACTCATGGCCGGCGGCGGCTGAGGCATAGCAGGCCTCCAGCACCGCTGTGCGCCGCAGCCCCTCCAGCGCACTGGGATCGGCGGGGCCGCAGTCGAGCACGGCAGCAACGAAGCGGTCGATCATCTCCGCGCGCCCCTCAGAAGAGCGCACATCAACGGCCATGTCCGTGGGGACGCCGTCGATGTCGGTGAAGAGGCGCACGGTGTTCGCCGTGGCGTAGTTGCGCACGAACAGCTCTGCGCCGCCCTCGGTTCCGTAGAGCGTGACACCGAAGTCATCGGCGGCAGCGCTGTGGGTGGCCCAACTCGCCTCCAGGTGCAGCGTCGCGCCGTTATCGAGGCGCAAAAACGCCGTCGCCAGATCCTCCACCTCATAGGCGAGACCGACGTCGCCGAAGGCCACACGACCTTCCCAGCCCTTCAAGCCGCGCGGCCCGAAAGCGGCATAGGTGCTGGCGCTTACTGTGCGCACCGCAGGTTCGCCGAGCATGTAGAGCGCCATGTCGAGCACATGAACGCCGAGATCGACCAGCGGGCCACCGCCGGCCTGCTCCTTGCTCACAAACCAACTGCCGAGGCGGGGGATGCCGGCGCGACGCATCCAGAAGGCTTTGGCATAATAGATTTCGCCCAGGGCGCCGGCGGCGATCTGCCGCTTCAACCAGAGTACGTCCTGGCGGAAGCGGCGGTTGAAGGCGATCATCAGCACCTTGCCGCTTGCCTCAGCGGCGGCGATCATGGCCTGACCTTCGGCGGTGTTGCGCGCGAGCGGCTTTTCAACCAGCACATGCTTGCCGGCCTCAAGGGCCGCGATCGTCACCGGGGCGTGGAGGACGTTCGGCAGGCAGACGCTCACCGCAGCGATATTCGGGTCGGCGAGTAACTCCTCGTAATGACGATAGGTTTTGGCGACGTTATACTCCGTGGCAGCCCAGCGGACGCGCTCGTTGTCGAGGCCGGCGATCGCGACAATGTCGACGTCGGAATTCTGGGCGTACCCGTTGAGGTGCAGGGCGCCGACCCCGGCGCCGATCACACCCACCCGCAGACGGGATGTAGTCATTGGTGGTTCACTTCTTTGCTAAATAGAACCCCGGAAAATTCCGTGGGGAGAGGATTGCGGTGAGGGCGAAGCCCGCCCCGCGCCCCACCGCGAATCAAGCATCAAGCATCGCGCTGCTCTCGCGGCTGGGCGTTGCCGAACACGGGGCGCGGGCCGGCGACGGGTGCGGCCCAGACCACGGCGTTGGCGATCACCCGCTGTACGTCGGGGTGGTAGTAGGTCGGGTAGGTCTCGTGACCAGGACGGAAGTAGAAGATTTTGCCGCGCCCGCGGGTGTAGCAACACCCACTGCGGAACACTTCGCCGCCGGTGAACCAACTGATGAAGACCAGCGCCTCAGGCGCGGGGATGTCGAATAGTTCGCCGTACATCTCCTCAGGGCCGATCTCGATTGTCTCGCCGAGTCCGGCGGCGATCGGATGCCCCGGATCAACCACCCAGATCCGCTCGTGGTCATCGCCGACACGCCACTTCAAATCGCAACTCGTACCCATCAACCGCTTGAAGATCTTCGCGAAGTGGCCCGAGTGCAGCACTACCAGGCCCATCCCCTCCAGCACCCGCGCCGCCACGCGCGCAACAACCTCGTCGTGTACTTCCTCGTGGGCCATGTGGCCCCACCAGATCAGCACATCGGTGGCGGCCAGCGCCGCCTCGGTCAGCCCGTGATCCGGCGCATCCAATGTTGCGGTGCGTACCTCAATTCCGGCGTTTGCACGCAGCGAACCGGCGATCGCCGCGTGGATTCCCGCGGGGTAAATGGCGGCGACACGCTCATCGTGTCGCTCGTGGCGGTACTCGTTCCAGACGATGACGCGGATGGACTCGCTCATGGAGGTTCCTTCTATCTGATCTGACATCAGCCGCTTCAGCGGCCTAATGTTCCGCAACCGTGAGCAGCGCTCTTCAGAGCGCGTATTGAAGGCAGAAACCCAGATATACTAACACAATCGGCTCGCTCCTCAGACGCTGCTCGGCATCTGGTAGAATAGCGTACCGTTTCCGCACATTGTTCGCCTGGAGCTGACCGTATGCCCGCCGACGCCATACTGCCGCTGCTCACCCTGGCCGGAACGCCCACCTGGCAGATGCCCCAGCTCACCGGGCTCAACACTCTGCCCCCACGCGCCACCCTGACGCCCTATCCAACCCCTGAAGCTGCCCGCGCACTCCCGCGCGAGGCCTCGCCCTGGTTCCACGCCCTCGACGGAGCCTGGGAGTTCAAGCTGCTCACGCGGCCCGAGGAGGCCACCTGGGCGCGGATCAACGCCGATGACTGGTCGCCCATTATTGTTCCCGGCGTCTGGACCATGCAGGGCTTCGGAACACCGCACTACACCAACCTTGTGATGCCGTTCCCCGAGACGCCGCCGGCTGTGCCCGCCGCTAATCCGACCGGTGTTTACCGGCGCAGTTTCACGGTTCCCGCCGGCTGGTCGGGGCGGCGCATCGTCCTGCACGTGGGCGGTTGCGACGGCGCGCTCTACCTCTACCTCAACGGCAATCCGGTGGGTCTGAGCAAGGACGCTCGCACGCCGGCAGAGTTCGACATGAGTACCCTGCTGCGCTTTGATCAACCGAACGAACTGCTGGCAGTGGTTGTCCAGTGGTCCGACGCCAGTTTCATTGAGGATCAGGATCAGTGGTGGCACGCCGGAATCAGCCGCGAGGTCTTCCTCTACAGCACCGGTACGCCCCAGATCCAGGACATCTTCGCCCGCGGCGATCTCGACGACGATCTGCTCAATGGCGTACTCCGCGTGACGTGCCGAGTCGGCATGCCCGGCGACGACCTGGCCGGGTGCAGCCTTGCGGCCCAACTGTTCGACCCTGCCGGCGCACCCGTCTTCGCCGAGCCGCTCCGCGCCGCGTTCGTGCCACGCCAGTACCTCGGCCCCGACGATGCCGGACGGCGCGGCGAAGCGCTGCTGGAGGCGCACGTCCTCGCCCCGCGCCAATGGTCCGCCGAGACGCCCGAGCTGTACACCCTCGTCGTCACCCTGACCACGCCGATAGGGGCAGAGAGTACGCGCTGTACGGTCGGCTTTCGGCGGGTAGAGATTCGCGGTGGGCAATTGCTTGTCAATGGCGCGCCCGTGCTGATCAAGGGCGTCAACCTTCACGACCACGACGAGCGCACGGGTCGGGCCGTGAGCCGGGAATTGGTCGAGCGCGACATTCAACTGCTCAAGCAGCACAACCTGAACGCGATCCGCACCGCCCACTACCCCAAGGACGCCCACTTCTATGATCTCTGCGACCGGTACGGTGTGTATGTGGTGGACGAGGCGAATATTGAAGCTCACGGCTTCTACCACGAACTGGGCCGTGACCCGCGCTACACGGCAGCCTTCGTGGCCCGCGTGCAGGCCATGGTCGAGCGCGACAAGAACCACCCCTGCGTGATCGCCTGGTCGCTGGGCAACGAGAGCGGCTACGGCCCGAACCACGACGCAGCCGCCGGCTATGTGCGCGGGGCGGATCCCTCGCGCCCGCTGCACTACGAGGGTGCGATCGGCGGCCCGCCGGGGGTGAACTGGGGGAACGGACACCACGCGACCGACATCGTCTGCCCGATGTACGCCCCTGTCGAGGCGATCAGCGCATGGGCCGAGGCGGGCGGGCACGACCGGCCGCTGATCCTCTGCGAGTTCTCGCACGCCATGGGCAACAGCAACGGCGGCCTCGCCGACTACTTCGCCGCCTTCGAGCGTTACCCGCAGTTGCAAGGCGGTTTTGTCTGGGAGTGGATCGACCACGGGATGCGCCGCGAGACGCCGGACGGCACACCCTTCTGGGCCTACGGCGGCGACTTCGGCGACACGCCCAACGACGCGAACTTCTGCGCCGACGGCCTCGTCTGGCCCGACCGCACGCCTCACCCGGCCATGGCCGAACTGAAGTACCTCGCCCAGCCCGTGTGCGTCGAGCCGGTCGATATGCCGTCCGGCACGATCCGGATCGTCAATCGGCGCGACTTCCAGAGTCTCGCCGACCTGGCGGGCGCATGGGAACTGCTGCACAACGGCAAGCCGGTGCAGGCGGGCGCACTGCCGATCCTGGATCTCGCCCCCGGTGAGAGTCGGACGATCACGCTCGATCTTCAGGACACGCTATGTGGTACGTCTCCCCCTTCTCCCCTTGGAGAAGAAGGGGGCAGGAGGGAAGCGGGTGATCCCGGCGCGTGGCTGCTGAACGTCCGCTTCACGCAGCGCGAGGCGACGGCATGGGCCGACGCCGGCCACGAGGTAGGTTGGGCGCAACTGGAGTTCAACGGAAGTCCAGAAGTCGATCCGAACCGGCGTACGGGCGGCTCCCGAGCGGCCCCAACAGCGGCGGAAACAAGCATCGTGGCTGAGCGCGCAGACGCACTCATCCTCAGCGCCGGAGCGGTACGGGCAATGATCGACCGGGCCACGGGCCGGCTCGCCTGGTTCGGCGCGGGCGCCGACAATCTGCTCCGCGAGGGGCCGCGGCTCAACCTCTGGCGCGCACCGATCGACAACGACGGCCTTAAGCTGTTCCCGCCCGAGCCGTGGAAGGCGCTGGGGCGCTGGCTGGCCCTCGGCCTCGATCGGCTGGAGCAGCGGCTTGAGCGCATCGAACTCGGCGCAGGGTTGGGCGATGGGCCGGTGATCGCGGTGTGGCACCGGGCCAGCGGGCGCGGCCAGTGGGACGACGTGCTGCTTCACTCGGTGTATGCGCTGGAGGCCGACGGCGCACTGGAGGTTGAGCATCGCGTAACCCTGACGCCCGACCTGGTTGACCTGCCGCGGGTCGGCGTGAAGCTCACGCTCGCGCCCGGCCTGGAGCGCCTGAGTTGGTACGGTCGCGGCCCCTGGGAAAACTACCCCGACCGCAACGCCAGCGCCCTGATCGGCCGCTACACCAGCAGCGTGAGCGAGCAGTACGTGCCCTACATCATGCCGCAGGAGCACGGCCTGAAAACCGACGTGCGCGAACTAAGCCTCACAAGAGCCGACGGGAGCGGCCTCGAAGTGGCCGGGCAGCCCCACCTGGCCTTCGCGGCGAGCCACTACAGCGCCGCTGATCTCTATCAGGCCCGGCACACCCACGAGCTTACGCCGCGCCCTGAGGTGTTGCTGTGCCTCGACGCAGCCCACCGCGGCCTCGGCACCAACAGCTGCGGCCCCGACACTGCTGAGCGCTTCCGCCTGAGCGCCGGCGCCTACCGCCTCGCCTATCGCCTGCGGCCAATCAGCTACGCCACCCGGCGGTTCGGGCGGCTCGCGCGCCCCCCCGACAGCTCCTGAACGCCAGATCTAGTTACATAGCGAGCCACACTAATGCTGCTCACCCTCGAAAAGCTGAACGCCCGCATTCCGGAAATCGTGGCCGCCGCCGTGCGCGCCAGCCAACCGCTCATCGACGTGCAGTACTGCGGCGCCCCCGGCCCTGTCGCCACGAGCGCAATGGCGCCGGCTCCGCTCCCTGCTGCAACCGACTGGATGCCGATCCGGCCCGGCGATCGCTGGGGTGGCCCGCCCGGCGCCACCGCCGACACCCTGCTGCCCGACCTCGGCTGGGGTGTGCCTGAGCAGGGCGGCGGAACCTATTGGCTGCGCGCCCGCTTCGCCGTGCCCGCCGCGTGGCGCGGTCGCTCGGTCTGGCTGGCCCTCGAATGGGAAGATCGCGACCAGGCCAGCCTGGAGGCGATCGTCTACCTCGACGGGGAGACGCTCTCCGGTCTTGACGACTTCCACCGCAGCCTCCTGCTGCCTGAGCGGGCGCACCATGATGAACACGAACTGCTCATCCGCTGCTTCGTGCCCTACCACAAGCCGTTCGGCGGCCTGCACCTGCGCCTCCGCGACGAGACGATCTTCCAACTCGGCCAGACGATGCGCGCTGTAAGCGAGGCGGTACCCACCTACCCCGCGAGCGACCCGACCGGCCACGCTCTGCTCGCCCGCCTGAACGAAGCCTATAACACCCTGGATCTGCGCGAGGGCTGGCAGAGCGAGCGCTTCGCTGAGTCCGTGCGGCGCGCCCTCGCCGAGCTCAAGGCCGGGCTGCCGCGCCGGCATGCCGACGGCGACAACTCCCCGACAATCGTCGCCACCGGCCACGCCCACCTGGACGTAGCGTGGCTCTGGCCGCTCTGGCGCACCCGTCAGAAAGTCGCCCACACCGTCGCCAACGCCCTGCATCTGATGGAGCGCTACCCCGAATACCACTTCAGCATGTCGCAGCCTCAGGTCTACGCTTACCTCAAGGAGGACGACCCCGCGCTCTACGCGCGCATGAAGGAGCGCATCGCCGAGGGACGTTTTGAGCCGGTGGGCATGATGTGGCTGGAGCCCGACTGCAACGTCACCGGCGGCGAGTCGCTGGTGCGCCAACTTGTTCACGGAGCGCGCTTCTTCGCCGAGGAGTTCGGCGAGCAACACCACGTCGTCTGGCTGCCGGACGTGTTCGGCTACAGCGCCGCCCTGCCCCAATTGATGCGCGGCTGCGGGATCAGCTGCTTCATGACGACCAAGATCAGCTGGAACCAGTTCAACCGCATGCCCTACGATACCTTCCGCTGGCGCGGGATCGATGGCAGCGAGGTGCTCACCCACTTCATCACGGCCTCGGCGCAACCGGTGAAACACCTCTCAGAAGCGCAGTTCTACACCTACGTGGGCAATATGAGCGGCGGCGAGGCGTTCGGGCTCTGGAACCACTACCGCCAGAAGCCGATCAATAACGAAGTGCTCTATAGCTATGGCTGGGGCGACGGCGGCGGCGGCCCCACCGAGGAGATGCTCGCGGCCGCGCGCGTCTTCGGCGAGTTGCCCGGCTTCCCCGAAGTGAAACTCGGCAGGGTGGACAGCTTCTTTCAACGGCTCTACGAGCGGGTCTGGACCGATCCTGGTCTGCCCGCCTGGGTCGGCGAGCTCTACTTGGAGTACCACCGCGGCACCTACACCAGCCAGGCGCGCACCAAGCAGGCCAACCGCCAGGCTGAGTTGCGCTACCGCGAGGCCGAGTGGCTCAATGCCTGGGCCGTGAGCTGCGGCGCAGCGAACCGCCAGGCCGAACTGGATGCCGGCTGGCGCACCGTCCTCCTGAACCAGTTCCACGACATTTTGCCGGGCAGCAGCGTGCATCAAGTTTACGTGGACAGTGACGAGCAGTACGCCGAGGCCTTCCGCGTCGCTGGATCGGTCTGGAGGGCGTCCGCCGCGACGGTGCTGGGGTCGGGCGCACCCGTCGCTCAGGCAAAGTCGCTGTACGCCGTCGTCAACAGCCTGCCCTGGGAGCGCCGCGAGTGCGTGCGCCTGCCCATCGGCAGCGCCGAAGCGCCTGCGCTCGCCGCCGTCCTCACTCAAGCCGTCGAAGAAGAACCCGGCGAACATAGCTTGCTGGCCGAGGTAACAGCACCGGCCTACGGCTACTGTCTGCTGGAGCCGGCGCAGACGAACGTTGCGCCGCCTCCTCGCAGCGGCATGCTGCGTGCCGAACGCGCCGCCCTGGAGAATGACGAACTGCGCATCGAGTTTGACGAACACGGCGAGATTGCGTCGCTGTACGACAAGCGGGCCGGGCGTGAGGTAGTCGCCCCGGGTCAACACGCCAACCAGCTTGTGCTCTACGAGGATCGCCCGCTCCGCTGGGATGCCTGGGATATCGACATCTTTTACACGGAGAAGGCGTATCCGGTACACGACATCATCGCATGGCAGGTGGTGGAGAGCGGGCCGCTACGGGCTGCGGTAGAGCTTACGCGGCGCTGCGGCGCGAGCACGATCCGCCAGCGGATCTGCCTGGGGCACGACGCACGCCGGGTAGACTTCGTGACAAGCGTCGATTGGCACGAGCGCCAGTTGCTGTTGCGCGCGCTCTTCCCGCTCGACCTCAACGCCGCCCGCGCCACCTGCGAGATCCAGTTCGGCGCCGTAGAGCGGCCCACCCACCGCAACACCAGTTGGGACATGGCCCGCTTCGAGGTCTGCGCGCAGCGCTGGGTTGATCTGAGCGAAGGCGACTACGGCGTGGCCCTGCTCAACGACGGCAAGTACGGCCATAGCCTGCACGACAATGTGCTGGGCCTCTCGCTGCTGAAGGGCGCGATCTTCCCCGACCGCGCGGCCGACCTGGGCCGGCACCGGTTTACCTACAGCCTGCTACCCCACGCGGGCGACTGGCGTGCGGCCGGCGTGGTACGGCGGGCCTACGAGCTCAACGCGCCACTGATCGCCGCGCCCCTGGATGGACCACCGTCCAGCGCAGCCGCGGGCGGGCGCTCCTTCCTGAGCGTAGACGGCGACCACGTCGTCGTCGAGACGATCAAGGTCGCCGACGACGGCGACGGACTGATCGTGCGGCTCTACGAAGCCCACAACCAGCGCGGTCGGGTTGCATTGCGTTTCGGACGACCGATTATAAGCGCCGAAGCGACCGACCTGCTTGAGCGTCCAGCCGGCGCCCTCCCCGTCGCCGGCGATACCGTCGAGGTTGCGGTGCGCCCGTTCGAGGTCAAGACCCTGCGGGTGCGGTTGGGGCCGTAGGGCCGAAGCTGTAGGGCCGGAGCATGCTTCGGCCCTACGGCGTAATTGCCGGCGTGCGGTACAGCGTTTTTCCCGCCACCCGAATCTCCACGTCCACCAAGTAGGGGGCGATCCCGGCCAGGTTCGGCGTCACCCCGAGGCCCGGCCCATCAGGCAGGTGGATGCGCCCCGCAGCATCCGGTAGGATGTGCTCGGCGGTCATGTCGAGCGCGAGTTGCCGTGGCTCCACCGGGTACTCGCAGATCGCGTCGGGCTCGCTCGCGGCATAGGGCTGCAGCGAGGCGCTGAGGGCCAGGTGGGACGTGAACGTGTGGTTGACGTAGGTCACGCCGCGAGCCAGCGCCGCCTCGGCAACCCTGCGCGCCACCGAGACCCCACCGATCCGCCCGGCGTCGATCTGGATGTAACCCAGACCGGCGTACTCCAGCAGTTGCTCGGCCATGTGGTAGGTGTGGCAGCCTTCGCCGGCGGCGAGACGCACGGGGCCGGCCAGCCCGGCTAGCCGGCGGTAGGCTTCAAGGGCGCCTGAGACGAACGGCTCTTCCAGCCAGACCACCCGGCAGGCCTGTAGCGCAGCAAGCCGTTGCTCGGCCACTGCAACGTCGTCGAGCCAGACCGTGCCGGCGTCGATCAGCAGCACCCCCTCGTCGCCGAGGCCCTCGCGGGCGGCGAAGACCTGGGCGGCGTCGTCCTGGGGCGCGCCAAGGCCGTATGGCCCCCAGCCAAACTTCGCCGCCCGGTAACCCTGGGCGCGCACGCGCTGTGCCTTGCGCAGCGTCTCCTGCGGCGTGTCGCCGAAGAGTTGCGAGGCGTAGGGCAGCTTGGGCGTCGGACGATCGTCGCCGAGGAGACG
>JBBRUG010000140.1:0-14551 GCA_038247995.1 Chloroflexales bacterium
GCGGCCGCTCTGCTCGCCCCCGCGGCCGCTCTGCTCGCCCCCGCGGCCGCTCTGCTCGCCCCCGCGGCCGCTCTGCTCGTCCCCGCCTGTGCCGTTTGCCTTCATTCTCGCTCCCACGCCGCGACCGCCAACCCGGACGCCACGCCGGTGAAAACATCCATCTCTTGCAGTTTTTCGGCGCCGAACTTATCACTCAGCATCCTCACAAAGCGCGGCACCCGCGATGAGCCGCCGGTGCGCAGAACCACGTCGATATCAGCGGGGGCAAGGTTGGCTTGCTGCAACGCCGTATTGATGCATCCCTCAACCTCACGCACATCGGGGCCGATCAGGCGCTCGAAATCCCAACGTGGGATACGCTCATCAAAGGCGATCTCGCCCATATGCATACTCAACACGGTTGATTCGTTCTCGCTCAGGCGGACTTTGGCCCGTTCGACTTCTTCATACATTGGCAGGCCGTAATTCTGGCGCACCAGTGAGCGTAGCGCCTTGAGCTGTTCGGGCTTATCGCCGATTGCAATCGCTTCCTCGATAATGTCCAGATATTTGGGTTGGGTCAGGTCGGTGATTGTCTGCCACTCGCTAAGATGCTCCAGCACATGCACCGGAAAGGGCAGGCGGCGCTTGCCGAGCGTCGTACCCTCACCGAAGTAGGGCAGCAGGCGCCCCATCACAATCCGCTGGTCAAGCAGGTCCCCGCCGACAGGCACACCGTCGGTGGCCAGGAAGGCGCGCCCGCCGCGCCCGTCCAGGCGCATGATCGTTACGTCGAGCGTACCGCCGCCAAAGTCGAACACCAGCACGTTCTGGGCGCCAATCGCGCTGTTGGCATACGAGAGCGCAGCCGCCATCGGCTCTTCGAGGAAGGTGACATTGGGCAGTTCGGCGAGCTTGCACGCCGCCTGCATACGCTCAAAGGCCAATGCGTCGGCCTGCGCATTGGCGGCATAGTGGACCGGCCGGCCGATCACCATGCCCGTCACTGGGCCGCCGATGCTGGCTTGAATACGCTCATACATCAGGCGCAATACAATCGCAATCAGTTCTTCGAGAGTGTAGTAGGTACCGAAGACGTTCGTGTGGCGGAAACTGCGATCGCGCAGGCCGGTTTTGAGCGATTGAAAGAGCCGCCCCGGCGCATTCGCATCCACCTTCACATACAGCGCCTGCTGCATCGTGCCAAGCTCGGCGAAGGTTACTTCGGCGTCGCCGATATACTTCCACTCATACTCGATCTCGCGCCCCACATTGCTCTCGGTAAAACGGTTAATCGCCTCACGGCCGATATACGCCGCGCCCTCGCGAGTCATAAACAGCGTCGAACGAAGAATGCTGGTACTCGTACTTACCTGATCGAGCGGCAGCAAGCGAAGCTGTTGACCGTCATAAATCGCCGCGCTGGAGTTCGTGGTGCCAAAATCGAGCCCAACCCGCATTGCTTCCCTCCGTGGTTACAGTCTGCCAGTCTGCCAGTCTGCCAGTTCGCAGTTCGACCACCGACCATCGCAGGGCCGCAGCAGTCGTCACTTGAGGATCTTATTCTGGGCGCATCACTGATTTGCGTACGACTGCTGCGGCCTTACATTGGCCGTCTGTCGTCCCCACGCCCCCGCGTCTGTCGCCCGTCCGTAAGGCCGAAGCGGCGCCACCGGGACATTTGCCTGGATCCAGTACTTGATCAAGGAGCGCTGCTTCGGACCTACCGTGGGCCATGGGATCGTCCCACGCCCCGCTTCCTCCGTCTCCACGCCCCGCTTCCTCCGCCCCCACGCCCGTCGTCCCCGCTCCACCGACTCACTATCTCCTCAGGGTAATCTATCATAGATCCGCGTGTCAATCAGCCTTGCGACGCAAATGAGTGTGCTATAATCGGAGATGCTGTGCGCAGAAAGCGAGGCCCTGGTGACCGCACTGCAACCCATCCGGCGTCTGGTTCTGGCCTGTCTGGTGTTGCTGCTCACCGCCTGTGCTGCCGCCAACCCCAGCCCAACCCCGGCTCCTGCAGTTACTACCGATAATTTCACAACGATTCTGGTTCTCTGGCACGCCTGGCCGGCTCCCGAACAGCGCAGTTTGACCGCGCTGATCGAGCGCTACAACCAGGCTAATCCCGGTGTGCAGATTATTCCGCAGACGCGTTCGATTCCGAGCCTAGCCGGCGACGTAAGCGCGGCGATGGGCGAGGGCACCGGCCCGCACCTGGCGTTGCTGCAAAGCCACGTGATCGGTGGTATGGCCGAAGATGGTCGGTTGCTGCCCATTGAGGGCTTACTTTCGGCGGCTACGGTGGAGCGCTTACTGCCTACAGCGGTAGGCAGCGCGCAGGTCGATCTCGGCGTGGGCCAAACGCTCTATGGCCTGCCGGTTACCTTCGACACACTGGCGCTCTATTTTAACCGCCAGGTGGTGCTGCGCCCGCCAGGCGATACAGCCGCGATGCTCGACGCCGCGCGCGGCCTGACGGCGCCACAAAGCGAACCGCCCTTCTGGGGCATGGCCTACAACCTCAATCTTGATCGGAGCTTGAGTTATTTTTATGCCTTTGGCGGTCAACTATTCGACGATCAGCAGAATCTGGTCTTGGGCCTGGATGGGCGCAGCGGCGCCGAGGCCTGGTTAAACTGGCTGATCGACCTGCGCCGCGACGAAGGCCTGCTTGCCAGCCTCGACGGTGTAACGGTTGACGGCGCGCTCATGGCGCGGCAGGCCGCAATGACGATCGACTGGTCGCATGCTCTGGGCAACTATCGCGGCCTCTGGCCGGAGAGCCTGGGCGTGGCGCCGTTGCCGCGCCTTAGCGGCGCAGACGCGCCGCCGCGCCCGTATGTTCAAAGCGATGTGTTGGTGCTGAACGCCCACATCAGCCCGGTAGAACAGCGCGCCGCAACCGACTTCCTGGCCTATATGGTCAGCGAACCGGCCCAGCGCGAACTACTCCGTAGCGGACGCCAACCAGTGCTACTAAGCCTGGATCTGAATGCGACTGAGCTTGATCTGCCCGCCGACATACGCGCCGCCGCCGAAGCCTTTCGCCGTCAGGGCGAGGCCGGCCAACCAATGCCCAACAGCCGTGCGGCCAACGAGATCGTCTGGCCGATCCTGAATGAGATGCACACCAGCGCCCTGCGCGGGTTGCTGACGCCGGAGCAAGCGGTTGAAAACGCCGATACGGCGCTGCGGCTACGTTTAGGCCTTCAGGCAGAGCCATAGAACTGCGCATGCCTGCACTTTGGTAACAACACCGTGGTAAACTGTACTATGTGCGCTAGTGTCGAACGTATTGGAATGAGTGTCATTTCTCCGAGTACCTATTACACTTCTTTATCGCTCGGGCGCGTCTCTACCGATTAGCACGAAGCAAACTAGTTGCCCTGGCTGAAAAGATGTAGTAGAATAAGCGCGGGTGGCCGTCGCGATGGCCTGCGCACTAGTTCGCGCCCGCCGGCCCGCTTTCGCCCCTGTTCCAAACCTGGCTGACGGCCTCAAGGAGGATACGAATGGCAAGCAGAACCGAAGAGATGGTGCGGCATCTGAAGGCCCTGTCCATGAATACGCCCGACATTGAGGCGTCGGCAGTTGTGAGTGTTGATGGCCTCATCATGGCTTCGGCGTTGCCGGCTGACGTGGAAGAGGATCGGGTTTCGGCGATGAGCGCTGCTATGCTCTCGCTCGGTGAACGAATTGCAAACGAGTTGCGCCGCGGCCAACTCGATCAAGTCTTTGTTCGTGGCGAAGATGGTTATGTGATCCTGATGGCTATTGGGGAAGAGGCCGTGCTTACCGCACTGGCGCAGAGTCGTGCCAAGTTGGGTCTGGTTTTCCTTGATATGCGCCGCACGGCCAACGAACTCGTTAATCTCGTTTAGCGCCAGATTCCACGGATTGCCTCTGGGCCGTCACCCATCGCGTAAGCCGGAAGTTGTCTTCCGGCTTTTGCTGTAGGTTACAAACCTATCGGGAGCAACGCATTGCCCCTGAGAGGTTCTTTGCTTCGGGCGATCGGCCTACGAATTGTTGAACAGGTTCCCCAGGTTGATCCCTGAGTTGTTGTTGCCGGAACTGCTGTTCCCCGACGCGGGCATATACTGAGCCAGTTTGCGCGCCAGGTTAATGATCGGCATTGTCTGAAGCCAGACGCGCCCCGGGCCGCGTAAGGTGGTTAGGAAAAGGCCCTCACCGCCAAAAAGCATGTTCTTAAAGCCGCGCACCATCTCTACATCAAACTGCACTGTCGGCTCGAACATCGCCACGTGGCCAGTATCAACCTTCAGCACTTGACCTTCACCAAGCGTATACTCAACAATCTCTCCATCGAATTCCACAAATGCCAACCCCGGCCCGGTGAGCTTTTGCATAATAAATCCTTCACCGCCGAACAGACCAGCCCCGAGCTTGCGCCGGAAGTGAATATCAAGCTGAACACTTCGCTCGGCGACCATAAAGGCTTCTTTCTGGCAGATCAACTGCTGGCCCGGCCCGAGGTTAAGCGGCACGACCTTGCCCGGAAACTCACCGGCAAACCCGATGATGCCGGTGCCACCCTGGGCCTTGAAGCTGACCATAAAGAGCGACTCGCCCGAGAAGACGCGCTTAAAGGCGCCGCCGAGGCCGCCTTCCATGTTCGTCTCCATCTGCACATTGGCGCTCATCCAGCTCATGCCGCCGCGCTCCGAATAGAGCTCTTGGCCCGCCGGCAGTTCGATCACCACGGCCTGCAACGTTGAACCAATGATCTTGTAGCGCAAGCCGCTTGGCCCACTCCCAGTGCCCACAACCGGCGGTTCAGGGAGATCGATCCGCTCCCCCGGCTGGTTGTCATAGACATCGGCCATTGTCTGCGCGACGCCACGATCAAAGACTTGCGCATCCGACGGCGCTCCGGCGGGCGCAGCAACCGGCGTACCGCACGTCGTGCAGAACCGCGCATTGGGGGCGAGTTGTGCGTCACAGCTTGTACAGCGCATGTGTTGTACTCCTTAGGGTAGGCTTGTAAAAAGACAGCCGTTACGGATGAAAATCAGCAGGTTAATCACGCATCCGGCCCGCATTGAACAGTACCGGGGTAATGCCTTGACCAAAACATAATACGCAAGCGCGGCGCTGAATGTTCCAACGTAAAGCAAAGGGCCGCGCCGACGCTGATGGTCGACACGGCCCGTTCTACAATCGGCGCCAGAACCGCGCTTGGACAAGGCTTCAGGTGGCGTTACAGCGGCTTAAGGGTTAAGGCCCTACCGCCAACCCCTGAGCTAAGCGGCTAGTTCCCACCTTTGCTGAGCGTCGCCAGGAAATCGACGTTGGTCTTCGTCTTGGCCATGCGGGTGAGCATCAGTTCAGTGCCTTCGTTGTCGCCGAGCATGCTGACCATCCGGCGCAGCGTCCAGACCTGACGCAGCGCATCGGACGAGAGCAGCAACTCTTCGCGACGCGTGCCGGAGCGCTGAATATCGAGCGCAGGGAAGATCCGCTTTTCAGCAAGCTTGCGATCAAGGTGCAATTCCATATTGCCGGTGCCCTTGAACTCCTCGTAGATTACATCGTCCATGCGCGAGCCGGTATCGACCAAGCAGGTAGCGATGATCGTGAGTGAGCCGCCGCCCTCGATGTTACGCGCGGCGCCGAAGAAGCGCTTGGGCGGGTAGAGCGCCACGGGATCGATACCACCGGAGAGCGTACGGCCACTGGGCGGCATATCGAGGTTGTAGGCGCGCGCAAGGCGCGTGATCGAGTCCATCAGGATGACGACATCCAGACCGCCCTCGACAAGGCGCTTGGCCCGCTCCAGGGTCATCTCGGCGACCTTGGTATGATCCTCCACCGGCTCATCAAAAGTCGAAGAGACCACATCACCCTTCACCGAGCGACGCATATCGGTGACCTCTTCGGGGCGCTCACCGATCAACAGCACCATCATGTAGCAGTCGGGATGATTAGTTGCAATACCATTGGCGATCGCCTTGAGCAGCATCGTCTTACCGGCTTTGGGCGGCGAGACAATCAGACCACGCTGGCCGCGCCCGATCGGCGCAACCAAATCAACGAGCCGAGTATGGAGCAAATTTGGCTCCGTCTCTAGTTTCAACTGCTCATTGGGGAAGATCGGCGTCAACTGATCGAACGAAGGACGCTTGCGCGCCGTCTCTGGATCGACGCCATTGATTAACTCAACGCGCAGAAGCGAGTAGAAACGCTCCGACTCCTTGGGAGGGCGGATCTGACCCCAAATCCGATCACCGGTGCGCAGGCCGAAGCGCCGAATTTGCGACTGCGACACATACACATCATCGGGGCCGGGCAACATGCGATCGCCGCGCAAAAAACCAAAACCATCCGAGACAATATCAAGAATACCATCGCTAAACGTGTTGCCCTGCTCTTCCGATTGAGCCTGGAGCAACTTAAAGACCAGATCCTGCTTCTTCAGCCCGCTAACGCCAGTGATATCAAGTTTACGGGCCATCTCGCGCAGGTCGTTCAGAGTCATCGACTCCAATTCCGCGACGTTCACAACGGAACTCTCCTTATGGACAACAGGCATAATTTTCTGGGGCGCTCTGGTTTGGCACAGCCACTCTGTACCCGACCATGGGCGCAATAATGATCGAAGCTCCGACCAAATGATCGGAAACATACACCGATACCACGGGGTGTCAGCGGACCAATCAGATCCAATGTGGAGCCATTAGCCCCTGAGACAGCATGTAGTGTGGAAAAGACATGGGTAAAGGCCTGGGTGGCCTTTAATGGCACCGTACGCTCAGACGCGCCGCGTGGCTCCGACAATGATTCCGTGTTTTGGAAATGAAGTTTGGGGAGTTACCGCCAGCAGGACATACGTTTAGACTGGCGCGACTCGAAGAGGGTGTTAGCGCTTCTGCACTAATCCTGCGCCTAGTATAGCACGAGTGTCAAGTTTTTGCAATTGCGACACAGCTTGGTATAATTCCACATGTGAGCAGTTTTATCTCTACATGGTTGCTGCAACGCATCGTGGCGAGCCTGGTTGCGCTGATGCTGGCCGTGCTGAATCCGGCAAGTTGCTTGATCCACTGCGCGGTTATGGATGCGCGTCAGGAAGCTGCCCAACTTGCTTTTTTTCTTTGCGATCACGGCGAGCCAAGCGTTGGTTACTCCGCCGAAATGCCGCCGACCCAGTTGCCGCGCGCCTTCTACGAACTGCTCCCTAGCCTAGCAATTTTCGCACCACTTACCCTCGTGCTGATGCTCGTTCTCATGCTACGCCCGGCGCTTCAACCGGCGCTCCTGCGTTATCAACCGCCCACACCGCCGCCACGCTGACTGAGCATGCAGCATTGCTGACTTTATTACCGCGACCATAAACCTTTAGCATCACCTACTCATTGCGCGAAAGGATGCGCGTTCTATGCGAATGTTCGGCTTTTTAATCAGCGCGCTTGGCGTGCTGCTCCTCGTTGCCTGTGGCGCAAGCGGCGCTACGGTGCAAGTGTCCGACCCGTGGGTGCGCGCTGCCGTTGTAACCGGCGCCGCGATGCCTGCGGCTGAAGCTACGATGGAACCTGACGCTGATGCGGCACCGATGAACATGGCCATGGGCAGCACCAGCGCGGCCTATATGGTGTTGCGTAGCCGGGGCGGCGCCGATACGCTGCTTGGCGTGGCGACGGACGTGGCGGAAGTGGTAGAGTTACATACAGTCGAGCGCGATGGCGACATTATGCGTATGCGCCCGGTAACCCAGATCGAGGTACCGGCCGGCGGTAATACTACGCTTGAACCAGGCGGTCTTCACATTATGTTAATCGGTCTGCGGCGTGATCTGCAAGCCGGTGAAAATGTCCGCCTGACGCTCACCTTCGCCAATGCCGGCGATGTTGTTGTTGAAGCGCCGGTGCGCGGCCCCTAGTTGATATAGCGGCGTGCTGCGGCTCGATCGCTGCAGTACGCCAAGGAAAGCTAATGAAACGCTTTACACTCCTGACCATCTTTATGTTCATGCTGGCGGCATGCGCGGCGCCATGGCCAACCGGCGCACCCGATTCCAGCGGCGCCGAGGGCACGATCATCGAGCCGCCCGTACAGCTCAGCGACTTCACGATGGCCAGCAGTCGCGGCGAGCCGGTAAGCCTAAGCAGCTTCGCCGGCCAGCCGACGGTGATCTTCTTTGGGTATACGTTCTGCCCCGATGTCTGCCCACTTACCCTGACTGAGATGAAACGGGTCAAGGCAGAACTCGGCGCCGAGGGCGAGCAACTCAACGTGGTGTTTGTGAGCGTGGATGGCGAGCGCGATACGCCTGATGTACTGGCACGTTATGTAAGCAGTTTCGATCCCGCGTTTGTCGGTTTGCAAGGCGACGAGGCGACCCTGCGCCGAATCGGCAAGGAGTACGGCCTCTACTACGCCAAAAGCCAGGTCCAGAATACCAGCGCCAGCTACCTGGTGGATCATAGCTCGGCGACGTACCTGATCGACGGTGATGGGCAGCTTCGGGTGGTCTATTCGTATGGCACAGCGCCGGACGTGATCGCGCGTGGTGTGCAACGGTTGCTGCGGGAGCAGTAGCCATGCAGACCAGGCATTGCTTATACGATCGCCGGCTGACGGCTAAGGGGGCAAGGGTACAAGGGGCCCAGAGGCGTCACGCCATTATTGTCGGGCTGCTGGCGTATGGAATGGTGTTGGGCGCGCTCTTCCTCACGGCCTGCGGCGGGCCGGCGCTACCGCCGCTTGGGGCCGATCAGCAGCGCTTTCAGCAGCAGATCGACGGCGTGACGATCACCCTCGACAGCAGCAAAGCGCCGCAAGTTGACCACACCGAAACCTTGCGCATTACCCTCCACGATGCACAAGGCCGCCCGATTAACGATGCCGCTGTGTCGGTTGATCTGGAGATGGATATGCTCTGCCTGAGCGGGATGACGCCCGTCGGTGATCCAGCAGGCCAAGGGGTCTATGACGTGCTGACGGTCTATCAGATGGCGGGCGAATGGCGCGTGACCGTGCTGGTGGAGGTTGGCGCGAACAGCCATGAGGCCGTTTTTGTGGTGAACGTGGCGGTGTAGAAGCGCATCCAGGGAAGTCGCAACGTCGCAGCGCGCCGCGACGTTGCGATGCACTCCTATGCAACGCACCCCAATGCGCGCATTGCGTCGTGGGTGCTGAGGTGTACATGGCCGGGACCAAGTTGTTCGAGCAGGTGCGAGCGGCGCAGCCGATCCATCACCGGGCCTTTGATCTCGGCCAGATGGAGTTCGACGCCTGCCTCGCGCAGCGCTTCGGTGAGCTGTTCGAGCGTGTGCAGCGCGCTACTGTCGATAAAGTTGATCGCCGAGCCGATCAGCACCAGATGGCGCACCGCTTGCCGTTCGGCGACAATCCGCAGCAGCGCATCCTCCAGATAGCGCGTGTTGGCAAAGTACAGGCTCTCATCGACGCGCACCGCCACCACCTGCGGCCAGGTCTGCACCTCGTGGCGCAGAATGTTGCGGTAGGTTTCGCTGGCACCCAGGCGACCGACGATCGCAATATGCGGGCGGCTGGAACGCCAGAGGAACAGCGCCAGCGAGACGGCCACACCCACCAGAATACCGCCCTCGATGCCCAGGGCCAGTACCGCAACAAAGGTAATCAGCCAGGTGGCTGCATCGCCGCGATTGGTACGGGCAATCCGCAGCGGCTCGCGCAGATCGATCAGCCCGCTGACTGCCACCAGCACCGTTGCGGCGAGCACGGCCTGCGGCAAATAAAAGAACAGCGGCGTGAAGAAGAGCAAGATCAGCGCGATCATGCCGGCAGTGATCAGCGACGCCAGGCCGGTAACCGCGCCGGCCTGATCATTCACGACCGAACGCGCAAAGCCGCCCGTTACCGGGTAGCCGCTGAAGAGTCCTGCCGCAACATTCGCTGCGCCAAGCGCGATCAACTCCTGGTTCGGATCGATCGCCTGACGACGCTTTGAAGCTAGCGCTCGCGCCACAGCAATCGACTCAACCACACTCACAGCGACAATGATCAGGGCCGCCGGCAGCAACGCCTGCACATCGGTCAGGCTGATCGACGGAACGGCAAACGGCGCCAGGCCGGCTGGAATCGCGCCGACGATCGCTACACCAGCGGTCGTATTTAGGGCTAACCGCCAGACGATCAGCGTTCCCGCGATCACTGTGACAAGTGGTGCGCCGCTGACGATCAGGGTTACGGCGAGCGCCGGCAAACCGGCACGCTGCAATAAAGGCCGCAGGCCCTTGCGGAAGAAAAGCAGCAGGGCGACGCTACTGATCCCGATCGCGAAGGTCACCGGCTGCGTGTTACCGAGGCCGCCGAGCGCCTGCAGCACCGTTGTGTAAAAATGCTCGCCGCCGATCGGGTAGCCAAGGATATGCTTCAACTGGCCGGCGGCGATGATCACCGCCGCAGCGCTGGTGAACGCGGCCAGCACCGGGTGGGAGAGGAAGTTGAGTAACACGCCGAGGCGCAAAAACCCGAGCGCCAACTTCAACCCACCCACGATCAGCGCCAACACAAAGACGAGCACCAGATAGCGCTCGCTTCCCACAGCGGCCAGAGCGCCGACACTGCTCGCAACGAGTAGCGAGGTAATCGCGACCGGCCCGACGGAAAGCTGGCCCGAGGTGCCGAGCAGCGCATAGATCGCCAGCGGCACTACTGAGGCGTACAGGCCGATCTGCGGCGGCAGGCCGGCGAGTTGGGCATAGGCCATGCTCTGCGGGATGAGCATAATTGCCGTCACGATGCCGGCCACCAGGTCGCTCGGCAAATCGGCCCGGCGGTAGTGGCCGAGCCAATTCAAAAATGGCAAATACCGGCGTATGCCGCTCCGTGAGGGCGGGCCGGGTTTGAGGGTTGATGTAGCAGCCACAAGCAGATCCTTTATTACGAGGCGACGCGGCAGGAATGCGTCGCAGAAGGCAAATGGCAAGCCGCGGGGTTGCCGATAATCAGTTACGATCACCATTCCGCTGCTTGCCAGATCGCTCCGCTATGTTGATTGCTACGGCATGCGCCCTCCCTCAGAGACGGTCTGAAAAGGGGTGTCGTCCGCTTGCAGACAGCTTCTCAGGCATGAACCCGATCGAAGTAATCATCGGCGCAGAAAGTGAACGTCTCCAGCGCGTCGTCGTCGTAGCCGGCGGCGCGCAGTTCGGCTTCGGCATCGGCGCGGCTCCAGCCGCAGTGTTCCATGCGGTAGAGCAGCCAGAACAGACCGACGCGGGTGGCGCTGCGGCAGTGGATGCACACGGCGCCGGTTGCGGGCGCTTCCACCAGCGCGGCAAACTCGGCCAGATGCTGCGGGCTTAGCTCGTAGGCCGGCCAGGGGGCGTGAATGTAGCGCAGACCGGCGGCTTCAGCATTGGCGCCCTGAATGGCCGCTCGCGCCGGGTCGCTGCGGATATTCAGCACCGTGTGAATACCTGCGTCGGCAAGTAAGCGCCAGTCGGCGGGCTGCGGCTGAGCCGCCAGCACCACCGTGGGGGTAACAGCATAACTCTGTAGCGCCGCCGTTGCCATGCGCTCCTGAAGCGCTGCACAGGGCAGTTGGGAATTGCTCATACGTGTGCTCGTTGTGATCCTCTCTACCCGCGCTTGGCGGGCAGATCGGCTTGCTGCCAGCCAATCATGCCACCAGTAAGATTGAACAGATTGCTGAAGCCGTGCCGGGCGAGCATTTCGGCAGCGACCTGGCTGCGGCTGCCTGAGCGGCAAATGCAGACGATCGGCGTATCTTTGGGCAACTCGTCGAGGCGGGCACTGAGCGCCGGCAGCGGGATCAGGCGCGCCCCGACGATGTGGCCATCGTGGGCATACTCCTCGGCCGAGCGCACGTCGAGCATAAAGAGCTGATCGTGATCGGCCAGGCGCTGCTGCAACTCGGCCGGGTGTATGGTAGCTATAGCAGACACGGGCCGAGCGGAAGCAAAGAGGTTGCGTAACATAACGATGCTCCTGAGCGTGTGCATGCCTGCGGCACGCACGCGCCGATCGAGGTTAAATAAAGAGCGTTACTTTGGAACGCGCCGCATCGCCCATAAAGGAAGCGACGCCGCCGGTCTCCAGGCCATCGACCAGTTCATTTTCGTGGATGCCGAGTAGTTCACGCGACATGTCGCAGACGGTCATCCGCACGCCGAGTTCACGAGCGAGGTCGAAGAGCTCTTCGACGGAAGCGACATCGTGATCGCGCATCAGCTTACGAATGATCTGCGCGCCGGCGCCGAAGAAGTTCATCTGCGAGAGGCCAAGCTGCTGGGTGCCGCCGGGCAGCAGCGCGGTAAAACCTTGCTCCAGCAGGTTCTTGCCGGCGTAGACCTTGCGTTTCTTCACGGCGCCAAGGCCCCAGAAGGTGAAGAACATGCTCACCTCCAGGCCCATTGAAGCGGCGCCGGTGGCGATAATGAAGGCGGCAATCGCTTTATCGAGCTCGCCGGAAAAGACCACCATCGACAGGCGATCCTCGATGCCCTGGGCCGGCGCAGCTTCAAGTTGAGCGACGCGCGCCTCCAGCGTAACGATCCGGTCGAGCAGCGTTTCGGTAGGGTTGGTTTCGGGCAGGGTCAGGGTCATTATCGTTCCTCATAGGGCTGAAGCAAATGCTGCGGCCTTACATTAGCGGGAGATGCGTTACGCGCTGCGGCGCAAGTAGTGAATGTAGAGATCCTGGCCATTGGCCTGATCGGTTTCCTGGGCGAGCAGTTCGACATTCTTAGCTGTCTTAGCCCAGCCCTGGAAGTCGGCGACGGAGCCGCGGTCGCTGGCGACAACTTTGAGTACCTGGCCAACCTGTAGTTCGCCGATGGCCTTGCGGCTCTTCACGAGGGGCATGGGGCACTTGGCGCCGATCACGTCGAGAGTCTGGTCGAAAGTGGTGCTCATGGTGGTTTCCTTTAGGTACCGGCGCTGAAGCGCCGCTTGCTCGGGTGGGTTGGCGGCCGGCGAGCTGAAGCTCTGGCCGCCGGGCGACGTACGCGCCGCTCAGGGCGCAGATGTTCTTACCGAAGCTCTGGCCGCCGGGCGACGTACGCGCCGCTCAGGGCGCAGATGTTCTTGCTGAAGCTCTGGCCGCCGGGCGACGTACGCGCCGCTCAGGGCGCAGATATTCTTGCTGAAGCTCTGGCCGCCGGACGATTTCATTGGCAGCATCTGCGCAATCTGCGCAATCTGTGGATCGTGCCTGGGCGACTTACGCGCCGCTCAGGGCGCAGATGTTCTTACCGAGTTCGAGTTCGCTCGCTTTGCCGGCGCATGCTTCGCTCAGGCCGATGTTAACGCGCTTGATCTCGACATACTCTGGCGGGAAGACGGGCAGGTGACTGAGTACGAACGCGGTGAATTCTTCCAGTGAGCGTGGTTGCAAACCGTCGTTTTGAGCGCGCACCTGAGCATAGGGAGCAGCAAAGATCCCGTTGCCCGCGTCCTCATCGAGGCTGCTGAAGTGGGCCGGCAGGATCAGCGTCGTGTCGGTGAGGTGCGGCGGCAAGCGGTGGAACATGCTCTCATAGAGCATTGGTGTCCAGGCCTCGCCCTTCCCGCCCAGGTCGGGGCGGCCGAACGAGCGCAGGAAGATCCCGTCGCCGGTGAACATGTAACGGCTGCCATCGGGCGCCGTCGCCAAGAAGTTGACCTGGCCAAGCGTGTGGCCGGGATACCAGATTGTGCTGATCGTGAGCCGGCCAAGGGTGAACTGCTGCGCATCCTGAAGCGGCTGATAGGCGATCACGGCGGGCAGCATATCGATCGGGTGGATGGCGTCGTAGGGATGGACGTAGTAGGGCGCGCCGGTTGCCGCAGACAGCGCCGGGCCGCCGCTGATATGATCGGCGTGGACGTGGGTATCAAAAATGTACTGGAGTTGCGCGCCGGCAGCGTCAATCACGTCGGTGTACGCCTGCACATTGCGCAGCGGGTCGATCAGGGCGGCCTTGCCGTCGCTGATCAGGGCAAAGCTAATGTCGCCGCGCGCCGGGCGGGCGATCTGCACGATCCGGCCCCACTCCGCGCTTACGACATCGCGCACATCGTAGAGGTTGCCCCAACTAACGATCCCGCCTGCAAGGTAATTGGCAACGATCCCGCGCTCGCGGAGCACGCCGGCGACATATTCCGACGAGCCTTCCTTGGCGCAGACAACCAGCACTTCGCGGTCGGTCGGCACCTGAGCGACGGCATCATCTTCGGCCTCGATGAAAGCGTAGTAAGGCAGATTCAGCGACTTCAGTTCGCTGCGGCCTTCGATATTCCAGCGCGCGAAATCCTGCTCGTTGCGCACATCAAGAATGAAGAGCGGCTCGTTCGCCAGCAATTTGGTATACAGTTCGGCCGCTGTGACGGTCGTAGCAGTCGATTGAACATCGGCGATAGTCATACAGGTCTTCCTTGTTCCGGGTGAAGAACCCAACGTCGTATGACCGTAGGATAGCGGAGCAGTGTAAGGCGCGCACAAGAGCTACGTAAGGGGTTTGTAAGGGCAAGGGGACGCCGGGGGGCCCAAACCGCGCAACGCGGGCCCAGCATAAAGAAAATTAAAAAATTTGATAAAAAAAAAAACCCA
>JBBRUG010000141.1:0-14545 GCA_038247995.1 Chloroflexales bacterium
GATAGCCGATAGCCGATAGCCGATAGCCGATAGCCGATAGCCGATAGCCGATAGCCGATAGCCGATAGCCGATAGCCGATAGCCGATAGCCGATAGCCGATAGCCGATAGCCGATAGCCGATAGCCGCTTTTGTAAGTTCATTGAACTAACAAAAGGCATGTCTCATAAGCTGTCCGACTGCGAACTGTCAGACTGTCAGACTGTCCGACTGTCCGACTGCGAACTGTCAGACTGTCCGACTGCGAACTGTCAGACTGTCCGACTGCGAACTGTCCGACTGTCCGACTGTCAAACTGTCGAACTGTCCGACTGAACTTCGCGGTTACGCAACATCCGTGAAACGACGATCCCGCCCACGAACAGGATGGCTGATGCGGCCAGCGTCCATGGGTTGAACAGCGATACGTTGAAGTTGCCGGCGAAAATGTCGTCGATGTTGATCGAGGCGCCGGCAAGCACGAAGGTAGCCGTACCGGGGAGTGAGCCGAGGATGGTGGCCAGAATGAAGGGCCGATAGGCAATGCGCAAAAAGCCGGCGAGATAATTTACCAGATCGTAGGGCAGGTAGATCAGGCGCATGATCAGGATGGTCGAGAAGGCGCTGCGCCGCATCCGGTCGGCGTATTGCGCTACGACGCCCTGGGTGTTGGCGGCGTTTTCAGGCAATGAACCCTGGCCGAAGACGCGCCCGAAGGCATAGGCTAGGCTCGCCGACATGTTCGAGCCGATGACCACAAAAACTGTGCCCCACACCGGCCCCCAAATGGCGCCGCCGAGCAGTGTGACCACAATTGCCGAGAAGAAGGCCAGTGGGCGTAGGGTGTAGATCAGGATGTAGACGAGGGGCCCAATCGGGGTGCGCAACAGTTCAACCAGATCAGCGAGGGCTTCGGTGGGGCTGCGGCCGCTGATCGTGCTGTAGGCGAGGAAGCCGCCGACGAGCGCGATCCAAATGCATGCGGCAACCAGTTTTTGCCAATGCTGGGCAAGAAAAGATGGGCGGGCATTGAGTGTAGAAGGCCGAGATTGCATAGCGGGCGTGCTCCTGAATACTGAGTTCGTGCTTCTGCTCCTGTTGTCTGCACAGGGCGCAAAATGTTACACGCCCGCTGCGCCCTTACGCACGCCGCCGCAGCAATCCACACACCTCGGCGTCGCTCGTCTGTCGGAAGTCGCTGTACCAGAACCCCACCGCGCCGAAGTTTTCGGGTTGCATCAGCGTGATCATCTCATCGACGGTGGGTTTGAGCGCAGCCACCGTTTCTGTCGCGGCAACCGGCACAGCAATGATCAGCTTGCCGGGATGTTGGGCGCGTACGGCCTGGATGGCGGCGCGCATCGTGGTGCCGGTGGCTAGACCGTCGTCGATGAGGATGACCGTGCGATCACGCAAATCAGGTGGAGGTTGCTCACCGCGATAGACCAGGGCGCGGCGTTGGAGTTCGCGGCGCTCGGCTGCGGCGACGCGGGTCAGTTCGGTCGGCGTGATCTGCAATGCCGCAACAACATCCTCATTCAGCACAGTAACGTCGCCCTCGGCGATCGCGCCCATCGCCAGTTCCGGCTGATCGGGCACGCCGAGTTTCCGCACTAGCACCAGGTCGAGCGGCGCATCTAGCGCCTCGGCAACGGCAAACCCTACTGGAACGCCGCCGCGCGGAAGCGCCAGCACGATCAGATCCGGCTCAGCGGCGTAGGCTGTCAACCGTTCAGCCAGCGCCCGCCCTGCCGCCATCCGATCGGCGAAGCGTTCTTCCTGGTGGTAGAGCATTTCAATCAGTTCTGTTGGGATGCTCATAGCCTACCTTGTACAAGATGGAACGACTTGGCGGTTGGCCGGGCTGACGCGAAGCCGTCAACCTGGCCAACCGCCAAAACAGTTTAGTCCTCGTCGTGGTACTTGAACGAAAGTTTGACCTTCGTGCGGTAGACGGGGATCTCGCCGTCGAGATGGATGTCCATACTCACAACCTCAGCGACCCGAATGTCGTGCAACCTGCGGGCCGCCGTCGTCATGGCCAGCGTGGCCGCTTTTTCCCATGACTCCGTGCTTGAACCGACGACCTCGATCACTTTGTAGACGCTCTCAGTCATGACGGTCTCCTTTTGATTATACTGTGGTAGGCACGATCTTGCCGGTTAGTAGGGGATCGTTCCCTGGCACGTCGGTGAAGAAGCCTGCGTATAGAGTGCTGATTTATTTTCGCGCGGGCCATCCGCGCCGCGGTAGACTGGTTCAGTAAGAAAGACGTAAGACGACGATCGACGTTTGTCCCCTTGTCCCCTTGTCCCTGCTACCTTTTACGGAGGGCGCCATGGAACTTGATCCATCTGCTGTCGGCATATACCTCAGTCGGCGTTTCGGCGCTCCGGTGGAGATCCTGCGCCTCGCGCCGCTTGGCGCTGCCGAGCCGGTTGATCCAGGCACCCCCGCGTTGGATACCCTCAAGACCCAGGGCTACGGCTTGCCGGTGCTCGTTCAGTATCGTCTTCACGGGCGCGAAGAGCGCGCCGTGCTGCGCACGATGGCGCCGAATCCGTTCGGCCACGAGCGCCGCGCCGACCGGGCGGCGGGCATGATCCTGAGCTACGACTCCTTCAACGATCTGCCGCGCCACGTCCCCGCCCTCGATGTCGGCGTGCTTGCCCCCGATGGGCAACTGACTACGGTCGGCCCTGGCGAGTTCTTCCTGCTCACCGACTATGCGCCGGGCAGTCTGTACGCCGACGATCTCCAGCGGATCGCCGCTACCGGCACGGCGACTGAGCTGGATCTGGATCGCGCCCGTGCCCTGGCCGTCTATCTGGCTGAGATCCACACGACTCGCCACAGTGATCCGGTGCTATATCGCCGCCATCTGCGCGATGTGTTCGGCAGCGGTGAAGGCATTGTCGGCCTAATCGATAGTTACCCGCCCGATTATCCGCTCGCCGATGCGGCCTGGCTGGAGCGGGTCGAAACGCGCCTGGTAGCCTGGCGCTCGCGGCTGAAGCGGCATCCCGAACGGCTCGCACAGATCCACGGCGATTTTCACCCATTTAATGTGCTCTTCGCCGATGGGGCGAACTTCGCGCTGCTTGATCGCAGCCGCGGCCCCTGGGGCGAACCTGCCGACGATGTCAGCGCAATGGCGATCAACTATCTCTTCTTCGGCCTTCAGCAAGCGCCGCATGGGTTTGCCGAGCCGTTCCTGATGCTCTGGACAACCTTCTGGCAAACCTACCTTGAACGCAGCGGCGACGACATGCTCCTCTGTGTCGTCCAACCCTTCTTCGTCTGGCGGGCGCTCGTCGTTGCCAGCCCGGTCTGGTATCAGGTCGCCGATGATGTGCGGCGACAACTCTTTCGTTTCATCGACCACATGCTCCACATCGCCGTTTTTGATCCAGCGGCCGTGCGGCGTTATTTGGCACCGTAGGGACGAAGCGCGCTTTCCCCCTACGGCGCGCTCATCAAAAATGTTATACTCGACATAATGTCATTGATCGCTGCCTCAACCGGCATCTGATCCGTATCAACCACGACTTCAGGCGCATCCGGCGGCTCGTAGGGGATGTGCGTGCCAGGCAGGCTGCTGATCGCGCCCGCCGCTGCCTGTGCATAGAGCCCTTTTGGGTCGCGGGCGGCGCAAACAGTGCGTGGGCAGCGCACCCAGACCTCGGCGAAGGGCGCCAATGTGGTGCGCGCCGCCGCCCGATAGGCGCGCCGGTGCGCAGTCGCGGCAATCAGCACATTGGCGCCCTCCTGGTTGAGCAACCCGGCCAGCGCAGTGAGTTGGCCATAGAACTGCTCACGCTCCGCCTCGCTGTATCCCGCTGTCGGGGTCAGGATCGGTCGCACGGCGTCGGAATCTAGTAGGACTACCACAACGCCGTGGCTACCGAGGTGCTCCTGAAGCGCACGCGCGAGGGTAGTCTTGCCGGAGCCGGGCAGACCAGTCAGCCAGATCGTCCAGCCGCGGGCGAGGGAAGACCGCATATGCTTGAACTAGCTAGTACAACTCGGCGGAAGTTCGCCAGGGGTTGTAGGCGGGTTTGCGCCCGTCACAGTGCGGTGTCCGCCGTAGGCGGACGTACGCTTTAGCGTACTAGCTGGGCGCACCAGCGCCTCATCGAACTGCCGATTGAACGAGTCGCGCAGCGACAGCGCTTCACGGAAGGGCTCCCAGCGTTCGACTGACATGGCGTTTCTCCTGCGTGGGCCGCCGTGACTGCGCCAGGTTTAACCGTACGGTGGGGGGATGCAAATAAAACGCCAGCACGGCACGGCCTTGTGTACGGCGGCAATCGTTGGATAGTAACCGTAGCATAACATCCGACGGCCCGCCATGAAGGATCAGCGCCGTTACATTCGGTAATGGTTTGACTACTTTTGGAGCTGCGCCTGCTGCCGGCCTTGCTCCGACGGATCTGCCTGGAGCTGAAACGCAACGAGGAGCCCCGGATCCTGGTCGTTATCGAGCAATTCAACCGACACCAACGCCGCGTGCCGTACGCCGTTGCGGTTGCGCAGGGTGATCGCACGCTTGCGCACGAAGCCATCTGCGGCGAATACCGCGAGGATTTGCTTCCAGGCTTCCGGCTCGACGAACGCCAGGGTCTCCAGCGATCGCCCCTGTGCTTCTTGCCGGAGATAGCCGGCCAGTTCCTCCCAACTCGGGTTGACATCGAGCACGAGTCCATCACGCTGCCGACAGATCGCCAGCCCGTCGCGGCTGGTGTGGAATGCCTTGGCGAAGCGCGCTTCGCTTTTGTGCAGCGCCGCTTCGGTCGCTTTGAGTTGCGTAATGTCGACAAAGGTGATCACCGCGCCGATGATCACATTCTCCAGCGTGCGGTACGGCCGAATCCGCAGTTGATACCATGCGCCGGTGCGCGCCTGCACCTCGGTTTCGTGCGGCACCAGGCTATCCAATACTTCCTGCACATCCTCGGCTAGGCGGTCGTACGCTACCAGTTTGGAGCCAATATCGCTCACCGGGCGACCAACATCAGTCTGGATCAGGTTGATCACCTGGGTAATGGCTGGCGTAAAGCGCGCAATCCGCAGCTCAAAGTCGATAAAAAGCGTGCCGATGCCGGTGCCGGCCAACAGGTTATTCATGTCGTTGTTGACCTGCATCATATCGCCAACTTTGTGACGCAGTTCGGCGTTGACGGTCGCCAGTTCTTCATTGACCGATTGCAATTCTTCCTTTGAGGTTTCCAGTTCCTCGTTGGTCGACTGCAACTCTTCGTTTACCGACTGCAATTCCTCATTAGCCGACTGCAACTCCTCGTTGGCGGTTTCCATCTCTTCCAGAGTCGTTTGCAGATACTCTTCTTTGGCTCGTAACTCTTGCTCAAGGACAGCAATGCGCCGATCCGTCTCGGCTGCGGATTTCGGCTGGGTCTCAGCGCAGTTCGGCGGGGGGAGCGCAGTTGGCTCGGCTGGAACCGCTTCCAAAATTACCAGGAAAAGGTTAGGCTTGGTGCGCTCGTTGGCGGCGGGCCAAAGCGGGCGCACGGTGAGGTTCACCAGCGTGAAGCTGCCATTCGTCTTAACGGACAGCCCGCGATAGTGCAGCGGTTCCGCCTGGGCAACCGCTTTGTGCAGCGCGATCGTTAATTCGCGGCGTAGCCCTTCACGCGCCATCGCCAGGATGTTCAGCGCGGCATCGCCAGTCGCCGGCTCCAGATACTGACCAGTCCGCCCGACAATATGGACAATCTCGCCGCGCTCGGTGACCAGAATGCCGACTGGAGTGAAGTGCGCCAGCAGCGCTTGTTCGGTAAGCGTACGCAGATTGCGTTCGTCGGCGGGCGGGTGGGCCTTGTGCGCCTGAGGTGCGCGCGTCAGCACTGCGTTGGGCATCGCGTGCGCCGGACTTGGCATCGCGGGCGGGTTCCCGGCGAGTTCTGCCTGGCGGGCGTAAATCTTCCAGGTGCGATCAAGAGCGCTAAAAAGGGTTGTAAATTCGCCAATTGTCTCGGATGATCCAAGCAAGAGCACTCCGTTGGGGCGCAGGGCATAGTGGAACAACGGGATGAGCTTCTTCTGCAGGTCTGCGTTCAGGTAGATCAGGAGGTTACGACAACTAATGAAGTCGAGCCGCGAGAAGGGCGGATCACTGATCACATCCTGCACCGAGAAGATCATGCAGTCGCGGATCGTCTTGTTGATCCGATAGCGGGCGCTCTCGGGTTCATCGATAAACCAGCGTGCCAGTCGCTCGGGTGAAACATTGGCGGCGATACTGGCCGGGAAGATGCCGCTGCGGGCCTGATCGACGGCATGCACGTCCAGGTCGGTGGCGAAAATCTGCACTCTGACCGGTTCTTTCAGCGCTGCGATCTGCTCCTGGAAGAGGATCGCCAGCGAGTAGGCTTCCTCGCCGGTGGAGCAGCCGCACACCCAGACGCGCACCGGTTGATCGTTGCGGATCCGGCTGAGTAAGCGGGGGATAATCTGCGTCTGCAGCAGCACAAAAGCTTCTGGGTCGCGGAAGAAACTGGTTACGCCGATCAGGAGATCGTGGAACAGGCTTTCAATTTCAGCCGGCTGGCGCTGGAGATATTCAAGGTAATCAGCGGCGTGCGTGATCTGGTGCAGGCCCATGCGCCGTTCGATCCGCCGGATGAGGGTATTTGTTTTGTACTGGGCAAAGTCGCGGCCGGTTTGTGCGCGGAGCACAACGCAGATGTTCGCCAGCGTATCAGCTACTGAAGCCGAGCGTTCGGCCGGATGCGGCGGGGCAAGCGCCGCCGCGTCGGGCCGTTTGTACGTCTGGGCTGTGTAGGCGAGCACGCGGTCGGGGATGGCCGTTGGCGGCAGCACATGGTCGACAATGCCCGTAGCGATGGCGCTGCGCGGCATGCCGTCATAGGCGGCGCTGTTGGGGTCTTGGGCGATCACCATCCCCCCAGCGGCCTTCACGGCGCGCACGCCCAAGGCGCCGTCGCTGCCCGTGCCCGAAAGCACAATGCTAATGGCGTACTCGTGCTGGTCTTCGGCCAGCGACTGAAAAAAGGCGTCGATCGGCAAGCGCATGCCGTGTTGCTCAGGCGGTTCGCTGAGGCGGAGCGTATTCTGGTGCAGCGTGAGCCGGCGATTGGGCGGAATAATATAAACGCAGTTTGGCTGTAGAACCATGCCATCTTCAATCTCAAAGACGGGGAGATTCGTTGCGCGGCGGATCAAATCGCTGAGCATGCTCTTATGATCCGGGGCGAGGTGTTGCACCAGTACAATTGCAATACCCGGTGCGGTGCGGGTCGACAGCGCCCCAAAGAAGGCCTCAAATGCGGCCAGGCCGCCGGCGGAAGCGCCGATCCCCACAACAGGAAAACGCGCCGTTGGCGGCGCGTCGGGAGGTGCTGGTGCGTCTGGTGTGGCCGCAGGTGAAGCGTTAGCGGTTGGCGGAGTCTCCAGTGGCGGCGCGCTGGCAGGGCGGAGCGGTTGGTTGCCTTCGGCTGATTGCTCGCCCGTCAGATCGGTCATTGCGGGGCGTCCTCTCTGCTTACAGACAACGTATTCATCTGGGTGCGGTTTGGCGTAGTTAACCGCACCCAGGCAACATTAATAATAATCGCCGTCGTCAGTGGCATTGGGGGAAGGATCGGATTGTTCGGGGGCCGGGGCGCTGCGGGCATAGCGTGACAACGGATGTACCGGGCCGCTCTGGCGGGTGTATTCCAGCAGCATAGCCGGGTGGCCAAGCACAATGACCCGATGGCGCGGGCCGGGGCGCAACGAACGTGCGGCGGCGATGCGGGCGCGTTCCACTGCGTTGATACTGCCGGCCAGCATAACGAGCCGCCCATCGGGGCGCATCACGCGGGCCACTTCGGCCAGGAATTCCCGGTAGAGATCGTGGATCACCACTTCGTCGCTGATCTGCTTGCCGAACGGCAAGTTCACCACAACCTTGTCAACTTCGCCGTCCTCGAAAGGCAGCCGGCGCGCATCCCACCGCGAGGTGTGAAAACGGCCCTTGACCGTACGCAGGTTGGCTTGCATTGCCGCCACGGCCTCGCCGCTAATATCGCCGCCATGGATCTCGGCGTACGGGCCGGCGGCAGCGCGCTCGGCGAGGATGGTTCCGGCGCCGGCCATCGGGTCGACGAAGATGTCGTCGGGATCGGGGTCGCTCAGATGCACCATTGCGGCGGCGAGGGCCGGGCGCAGTGATGCGGGCAGATGCTTCAGCTTGCCGCGCTGGCGCATGCTCGCGTCGGAGAGCCGAATTCCTACCGTCAGGTCGTCTTCAATCAGAGTCGCCCAGATCTCAATCTCGCCGCCGTCTTCGACATAACGCCACTGGCCGGGCCAGCTATCGCGGATGGCGTCGGCGACGGCGCGGCCGAGTTCGCGGCGCATAAAGCGGTGCTTCCCGACGGTGCGCGCGATCACGCGGAAGGGGATGGTGCCGGTATGCCGTCCGGCGATCTGCCGCCAGATGCCCAGGGCGAGGGCAGTCAGTTCGCTGGTACGCACCGCGGCGTGGATCTGGCGCAGGCCGCGTTCATCAGGGACGATGCGGAACCCACGCGCCGCGATCACAAAGGCATCTTCGCTCATACGCAGGTTCAGGAGCGGGCGCGGGCTACCGTCGTAGTCGATCAGCAACAGATCATCGCGCCCTGGCACAGCTTTTGTGTCCACCAGATGCGGACGGCGATCGCCCTTCGTCAGCGCGGTTTCGGCTTCGGCCCAGGCCATTTCAGCCAGGCCGGGAATGGTTTGCAACAAATACAGCATAACGGTTCGGAGTCGTGCAGCGGGTAACCCTCGCCATACGAATCTAGCTTTCTCAATTCTTAATATAGTTCGTCAGGATCGCATATAAATCTTCCAGGCTGGCGATGTCCACCCATTCTTCATCCGAGTGCAGGCCGGCGCCGATCGGGCCGACGCAGAAGGCTGGGATGCCGGCGGCGCTGTAGAAGCGCGCGTCGGTGGCGAAGTGCTCGCGGTAGAGCCGGGGTTGCGCGCCCAGATGAGCCTCGATCGCGTCGACCATGTGCAGGATACTTGGATCCTCGGGGTTGGTGAACAACCCTACCCCTGAGCGATCGGTGAGCACCTCGGCCGTGGGGAAGCATGTACGCAGCGCGGCACTAATCGTCTCGGGCTGATCGTCGGGAATGAAACGAATGTCAAACGAGACGAGCGCTTGGGGCGGGATCTGATTGCTCGATCCGCCGCCGATGGCAACGCGAGTGGGCGTAACGGTGGTGCGCCACACTTCTTCGCGCAGGGTCGGGAAATGCTCCTCCATGGCCAATAAGCCGCGGGTGAGATCATGCACCGGGTTATGGCTGTCCCACGGGCGCGAGGCGTGGCCGGGCTTGCCGGGCAGGCGCAGTTCAACCCACATACCGCCCTTGTGGGCATAGAGAATCGCCAGGTCGGTCGGTTCCAGCGCGATGTGCGTTGCGCAGCCCCAACCCTCTTCAAACAGGCGTCCGGTGCCGTTCATGCCGCCGATCTCTTCGTCGGTGACAAACTGGAAGCCGACATTGGGCCGCTCGGGTTGGGCGGCCAGATCTTTGAGTAAGCGCAGCATAACCGCGACGCTGCCCTTCATGTCCTGGGCGCCCCGCCCGTAGATCCGCCCGTTGCGCACCTCAGGGGTAAACTGTTCGGACTGGGCGACCACCACGTCCAGGTGACCATTAAGCATCAGAGTTGGGTTGTGCGTGTCGTGAAGCGTGGCTACGAGCGCCGGTTTGCCCACGGCTGTGCTCCGCTCGATAAAGATGCCGGGCACATCTTTGAGGTACGCAGCGACATAGTCGATCGCAGCTTCAAGCTGATCGGGTTGATCGGCGGTGCTGGTAAAGCGGATCAGGTCACAGGTAAGCTGCGTCAACTCGTCGCGGAGTGCGCTCATAGGATGGGCTCCTTAGAAGGCTGAAGGCTGAATGACGACGGACGACGGACGACGAACGACGAACGACGGACGACGAACGACGGACGACGAACGACGAACGATGGGCGATGGGCGATGGGCGATGGGCGATGGGCGACGGACGACGAACGATGGGCGACGGACGACGGACGATGACGTGTCCGGCTTCGGTCTCCGATCTTCGGTCTTCGGTCTTTGGTCTTCGGTCTTCGGGCTACGTCGCCGCTTGCCGTCTGGAATATTAGGTCAGTATACCACGCTACGGCATTGTAGCGGCATGCAGCACTTCGAGGGTGGCGCGGGCGCAGCGCTCCCAGGTGAACGTCGCGGCGTGGGCCAGTCCGCGCACACGCAGATCGGCGCGCAGATTGGGGTCGGCAACCAGGCGGACGATCCCGGCGGCGATGGCGTCGGTGGCGTGCGGATCAACCAGGAGCGCCGCCGCGCCGACCACTTCAGGTAGCGCTGATGTGTTGGCGCAGAGCACCGCTGTGCCGCAGGCCATCGCTTCGAGCACGGGCATACCGAAGCCTTCGTAGAGCGACGGGAAAGTGAAAGCGCATGCGCCGCTGAGCAACGCCGGCAGGTCGGCGTCGGGCACATACCCGAGAAAGCGCACCCGATTGGCAATCCCGAGGGTGGCGGCCTGGCGCTCAATCTCGGTAGTGAGCCAGCCCCGCCGACCGGCGATCACCAGTTGCAGATCGGGCGGGGTAGTGGGCGCGGCCAGCGCCTGCGCAAAGGCGGCGATCAGGCGGGCGAGGTTCTTGCGCGGCTGGATGGTACCGACATACAGCAGGTAGGCTTCAGGCAATTGGTAACGCGCCCGAGTAGCGGCGATGATTGGCGGATCGCTTGGGCGAAAGTCACTGCTCAGGCCGTGATGTACTACGCTGATCCGCGTCGGGTCGGCGTTATAATGCCGCACGAGGTCGTCGCGGGTGGCTGCGGAAATGGCAATAACCCGACGCGCGGCGTGCAGGCTCCAGCGGGTGGTGAGGTGCAACTCCAAGCGCCGCCGAGCGGTATGTGCTTCCGGGAAGTGCAGGTAGCCCAGATCGTGGAGGGTAACCACGCACACCGGCGGATGGATGAGCGGGATCACATGGGCCGGCACAAAGAGGACGGCGGGGTGATCGCGCCAGGCCGCCGGGCCGAGGCGGGCGTGCGTCCACAAACGCGGCAGTGGAAGTGCGCGCAGCGTGACATTCGGGCCGAGCGGCGGGAGCGCGGAGGGCAGGCCGTTGGTATAAAGTGTGATCGGGTCGCGGCGGTTGATCCGTGCGAGTGCGGCGATTAGTTCGTAGCTGTAGCGTTCCGTACCGGTGCGTTCGGCAAGCATCGCCCGGCTCGCATCGATCCCGATTGGGAACGGATTGGTGTGCATCATCGGCGCGATTGTACCATGAGATTATGTTACACTGACACCACATACATTTATTGGACGGAATATTACATATATGACCTATCCATTTGTCTACCCCGGCGCGATCCATATGCACACGTCGTATTCGGACGGCACCGGGAGTTTTCCCGAGGTGATCGATGCTGCGCGCGCGGCGGGCTTACGCTGGATCATCGTTACCGATCACGATAATCTGGATGGCCTGCCCTACGCCGGGTGGCACGATGGCGTATTGGTGATCGTTGGGTATGAAATCACGCCCGACCGGAACCATTTGCTGGCGCTCAATGTTGATACACTGATCAGCCCTGCGTTGGCGCCGCAGCAGTTTGTGACTGAAGTGTATGATCGTGGCGGTTTCGGCATTATTGCCCACCCCGACGAACGGGTGCAGAACCGCTTTAAGGGCATTTACCGCTGGGACGATTGGACTGTGGACGGGCCGCAGCCGCGCGAGGGGCGTGCGGTGGGCCTGGAGTTGTGGAATTTTATGAGCGATTGGGGCGAGCATCTGAATGGCCCCACGAATATGCTCAACGTGCTCAACCCGCGCCTTGGCCTGAGCGGTCCCTCGCCGGCGACCATGGCCTGGTGGGATCGGCTGAACATGGTTGGGCGGCGCACTTTCGGCATCGGCGGGGTTGATGCACACGCGTTTTACCACAAAGTGCCCTGGGGCGCGCTGACGATCTTTCCCTACCAGTGGATGTTCGGCACGCTGACTAACTATCTGCTCCTGGCCGAACCGTTCAACACCGACGCGGCAACGGCGACCAATCAGGTCTATGCTGCGCTCACCAGCGGGCGCAGTTACTTCGTGAACCGGCTCGACGGCGATGCGCCGGCAATTAGCTTCAGCGCGCAGCGTGGCGATACGCGCTTCACGATGGGCGATACGTGCGACCTGAGCGACGGCCCCTTACTGATCGAAGCCGATGTCGGTAGCGACGCATATATACGCCTGATCGCCGACGGCGAGGTAATGACCAGCGGCGTGCAGCGCATCCGCCAGAGCATCGCCGCGAGCGGTGTCTACCGGCTGGAAGCCTACAAAGGCGCCAAGCCCTGGCTGTTTACCAACCCGATCTATGTGGGCGATGCAGAGGGTTTATGATCAACGCTGTCGATCGCCAAGGCCAGATCGACCCCTGGGGTGTCGCGTATTGCCTATTGCATATGCTGCGTCCGAACCCGCAACCCGCAACCCATAATACATAATATAGATCACACAAAGGGCGCTCTCCAGATGAGTGTGCAATCTCTACCGCTGGTAGGCTTCAGCCGCCCACATACAGTGATCGCCACCACACTTCAGGTGATCACGCTTTTCCTGATCGCCGGCGGCTGGAGCTATTCAGATCTGGTTGGACTACGTGCTGTGGTGATTGCACTGGTGAGTTGTCTGGCTGCGAATATCTATGTGGTGGGCCTCAACCAGCTTACTGATGTAGCGATCGACCGGATCAACAAGCCTGAATTGCCGCTCGCCGCCGGCAGTATGACCACACCTACCGCGCGGCGGATCGTGATCGGGTCGGCGCTGCTGAGTGTGACGACGGCTTTTTTGGGCGGGCCATATCTGCTGACGATTGTCACAGTTGTCTTATTGGTGGGCACAGCTTATTCGTTACCACCATTGCGCCTGAAGGGCCACGCCGGCTGGGCGGCGCTCAGCATTGCCGCAACCCGCGGCCTGATCGCCAATGTCGGCCTGTTGCTGCACTATGGGGTTGTGCTGGGGGTGACGGTACGCAGCGCGACACTACTGATCGTTGGGGCGTTCTTCTTCGGCTTTGCGATTGTGATTGCGCTCTACAAAGACCTGCCCGACCTCGCCGGCGACCAAATGCATCAGATCCAGACGCTCACAGTGCGGCTCGGCCCGGCGCGGGTGATCGGGTTAGGGCGCTGGCTACTTAGTGTATGTTATGCCTTGCCGATTGGTGTGGGTCTGGCGGGCCTGCCGCAAGTGGCGGCTTTCTTCTTGCTGATCAGCCACGCGCTCATTATCTTCGGCTTCTGGCAGCGCAGCCAGGCGCTGAACCCGGAGCGCCAGGCCGACGTCGTGGCGCTGTACCAACTGCTCTGGCGCATGTTTTATGCTGAATTCATTATCCTGAGTATTTACGAGTTGCTGCGGAGTATGGCGTGAACACAATCCGCCAGTTCATCGTGCTGGGCCGGCCGTTGCACCTGCTGGGCGGGATGCTCTTTCTGGGCCTGGGCACCCTGATCGCCGTTATGGCGGGTGCAGCCTTCCGCCTGGAGGTGCTGCTCTGGGCGCTGATTGGCGTGGCGGCAGTGCAGTTCATGACCCACTATAGCAACGACTATTTTGACCTCGACGCCGACACGGCCAACCCAACGCGCACACGCTGGGCAGGTGGGAGCGGCGTGCTGCCGAAGGGCGTACTGGCGCCGCAGGTGGCGTTATATGCCGCATTCGGGTGGCTGACTGTGGCGCTGGCCGTTACTGTTCCGCTCGCCCTGCTCAGCCCGGCGCCGGGACTGACGCTTGGCTTGCTCGGCCTGGCATTGGCGCTGAGTTGGGGCTACAGCGCGCCGCCGCTCTGGCTGAACCGGCGCAGCCTGGGCGAGCTTACCGGGGCGCTGGTGGTGCCGGGCTTACCGTTGTTGCTCGGCTATCAGCTCCAGGCCGGGCCGATCACCCTGGCCCCGCTGCTGGCCGCCTTTCCGCTCATGTGCATGCAGTTCGCTATGCTCATCGCGGCCAACGTGCCCGATGCCGTGGGCGACGCTGCCGTCGGCAAGCGAACCCTTGTGGTGCGGATGGGTAAGGCCTGGGCGGCCCGTTTCTACAGCGGTGCCCTGGCGCTGGCGTATCTGGCCCTGCCGCTGCTTGTGATCGGCGGCTTGCCGCTGCGCGTTGCGGGCAGCTTACTCCTTGGTGCGCCACTGGCGGTTTGGCTGGCCGGGCAGGCGCTGCGCGGCAAGTGGCGGCAACCCAATGTGGCTGAACAAGTGGGCTTTTGGAGTATCGGGCTGCTGATCGGCAGTGGGTTGTTGCAAGTAGTGGGCTATTGGCTAGCTTGAGCGCTGTTTCTACACCCTCAGTGTGCTCAGTGTGTTCAGTGGTTCAGTGGCTCAGTGGCTCAGTGGCTCAGTGGCTCAGTGTGCTCAGTGTGCTCAGTGTGCTCAGTGGTTCAGTGTGTTCAGTGTGCTCAGTGTGTTCAGTGGTTCAGTGTGCTCAGTGTGCTCAGTGTGCTCAGTGTGTTCAGTGATTCA
>JBBRUG010000142.1:0-14521 GCA_038247995.1 Chloroflexales bacterium
ATCTCGATTATGGCGGGATCGATATGGGCGCTGAGGCCGCAGATGTGATCAACGAGCAGGCCACGCCCGCCGAGTCGCGCATCGTCGCCGAGTGGCTCACCAAAGCGCTCGAAGCTGCGCGTGGCGATCAGTATGGTACGTGGAAGCGCGAGGCACTTGGGCGCTGGCTGATCAAGCTCATGGCACTGAGCGGCCAACCCCTCGATGATACCGCCGCAATTCGGATTGCCCGCGCGAGCGATCAACCGGAACTGGTTGTCGAGTTGTTGTTGGGCCGCGATCAAGTTGATGCAGCACTCGCCGAAGCGCAACGCACGCCCGATTATCGGCTGCCGCAGGTGGCCAATGTGCTCTGGAATGCCGGCCATCAGGATCGGGTGCTCGAATTGATCCATAATCGGGCGCTTCAGGGTGCGCATTATCTGGTCTACCAATGGCTGGATGAACATCTTGAACAAATCGATAATTCGACGCAGGCAATCCAACTTGCCGAACTGGCGTTTAATCGTGCGCCCACCGTCGAGCGCTACAAGCGCCTCGTGCGCCTGGCCGCGCCGACAGGTCAGTGGGGGCAATTGCGCTCCGAGGTCTTGGCGCGCCTCCAGGAGCCGAGCCACTATAATCTGCTCGTCCAGCTTTATCTGGTTGAAGGTGCCGTCGGCGATGCCGTTGAGCTTGCCGGCGCTATAGCTGCGGGAACTGTTCCTGATCCCGGAATTCTCACTACGGTTGCTCAGGCTGCCGAGGAGGCATTTCCCGCCGATGCGGCCTGGTTGTACAACCGCATTGCAGAATTGCTGATCGCACGGCAGAATCGCCCTAGCTACGCCGAGGCCGCCAAGCTTATCTGTCGCCTGCGCGATCTGCATCAGCGCCACGAGCAGGTCGCCGAAGCGCAGGCTGCTATTGCCCACTTTCGCACTGAATATAAGCGCTTCCGCGCCTTCCAGGAGGAAATGACCCGCGCCGGCATCTCGGCGTAAGCTGCGCAATCGGCGGATCTTACTCTACAAACTCATTGGTGAACGCCGCGTTCACATCAACCGGCCCGGTGAGCAGCCCCGCTTCAAGCATAAACTCCTCGGACGCAACCCAAAGATCTGCATCAGTAAAGCCAAGACCGTTCGCCGTGGTGAGTTCGCTGTACCAGTACGGCAAGCTTTCCAGCAACACCTGGCGCTGCAATTCGACATCGCCCAGATTCGCTTCAGGGATGAACTCCAGGCTCAGATCAAAGGCTGCATCGGGATCGTCGAGGGTCGCGCGTAGGCCGCGCACCGATGCGGTAATAAAGCGTTGCACCAGGTCCGGGTCGCTGGCGATCAACTCCTCGCTGGCGATAATGCCGTTCGCCGCCAGATTGTAGATGTCGGCCACGCGCAATACCTCAACATCCACGCCCTGCTGCCGGAGCAGTACCGGTTCATTCATCGCGTAGCCCATCGCCACCGGCACGTTGTCTTCCAGCACTGCCTGCGCCTGCGTGAATCCGATCTCTTGCACTGTGAGGTCGCTCTCGCTGAGTCCGGCCGCGTCGAGTGTGGCCAGCAGGCCATACAGACTCTCGCCGAACCGCCCTGGAATGCCGACGGTTTGTCCGGCAAGGTCGGCTGCACTATTCAGGCCCACGCCGGCCTTGCCGAAGAAGACGATCGGGAACTCCTGATAAAGCGTCATCACCGTTTGTACCGGCAAACCTTGTTGGCGCGCCAACAACGTCGATGTGCCGCTGGCCGTCGCAAAAGCGACATCGCCGTCCGGCCATGTCGCCACCCGCGCCACAACATCGTTCTCAAAATTGTAGTCAAACTTCACATCCAGCCCTGCCTCGGCATAATAACCATTGGCTATAGCCACATAGTAGGGCGCAAACTGAATGTTCGGGATGTACGACATCGCTAGAGTGACGGTGCGTAAGGTTTCTGCCGCCGGCGCTTCAGGCGTTGCTGCAACCGGCGTTTCCAGGGCCGCAGTCGGGGCAACCGGTGCTGCCGGCTGCCCGGCGCACGCCGTAATCAACATCAGGGCCATGAATAGGGAAATCCAACGCGTAATCACAGGTGTCCTCTTTCTAGAGCACTGCGCAAAATGATTGAGCCACTCAGGCCACTGAACCGAGTGGCTCGCTGCGCTCGCGCCATTGTACGCAGGCTCAATCGATCTAAGCAATGCTGTAAACACTGAGGAATACAATTGGGCCGACTGAGACAGTGAGCGACTGTCTGAACAGAAGTGTTATCACCGCCGAGCGCACGGATGCGGCGCCCGCCGTGGCGTTCCTGCGCAGGCAGGAACCGCGCCCAGCGGAGCCGGCGCAACGCCGTGGACGCCCGCTTGCGCAGGCGTGATATACAGATGGCGTCACGCCCCCCTTTTCCGACAGCTTCCAAGTCGGGTGTCTCACTGGATTCGCGCGATTGATGGCCCGGCTCATCACTTTTGCCCGTCGGCATACTTCGACTGCATAGCGCCGAGCAAACGTTCGACATATTTGGCCATAATATCGACTTCGAGGTTCACCAAGGCGCCGGCGGTTTGCTGGCCGAGAATGACCGCTTGCTGGGTATGCGCGATCAGTGAAATCGTGAAGCTTGTATCTGTGCGGCTCGCTACGGTCAGGCTAACCCCATCAACCGCGATATAGCCTTTCTGGACGACGTGTACCGCTAGTTCTTGCGGCACCTCGATCGTTACCAGGCGCGCTTCGCCGTCGGGTACGTCGGCAACAACCACACCAGTACCATCGACATGGCCTTGCACATAATGGCCGCCCATCCGCCCGCCAAAGCTCAGCGAACGTTCAAGATTTACCGCATCGCCTGCGCTCAACTGCCCCAGATTAGTGCGGCGCAACGTTTCCGGCGCCGTGCCAACGGTAAAACTACGCGCATCAAAAGCAGTTACCGTTAAACACACGCCGTTGACGGCAATGCTATCGCCTAAACGCACGCCTTCGAGCGCTGTTTGGCAGCCGATGGTAAGTGTGTTGTCGTGCTCCTGCCCCTGCGTAGCAGCGAGCAGCAGTCCTATCTCTTCCACAATTCCAGTAAACACCCAGCACTCCTTCTGTCGAACTGCCAAACTGCCAAACTGCCAAACTGTCAGACTGTCAGACTGCCCGATTGGATCACTACTGCTCCCAACGCACCAGCAAGCGCTCCAGGAGCGTAGCGGAGCTGTAAAGACCCAGCGTGATCGCCGCTAGCGTAAGCAGTGCCACAAAAATCAGCGGCGTGTCGAACAGGCCGCGTGCAATATTGATCAGCGCGCCCAGCCCTTCACGCCCAGCCACAAATTCACCTACAACAGCGCCGGTGGTTGCCAGCGCCAAGCCGGTGCGTACCCCGGCGAATACGACCGTGAGCGATAGTGGCGCTTCAACATAGCGCAACATCTGCCAGCGGTTTGCCCCGCTGATCAGCGCCATCTCACGCAGTTCCCGTGGAATGCCGCGCAGCGCCACCACGGTGCTGATCACAATTGGCAGGAAGGTGATTAGCGCCGCAATCAGGATTTTTGAGCGTAGCCCCGGCCCCGACCAGAGGATGATCAGCGGCGCGATCGCAATAATCGGCACCGCCTGACTCGCCGCGAGGGCCGGCATCAGCGCCCGTTCCAGCCAGGGCAAATGCGCCAGCACATAGCCCAGCATCAGCCCGAGGATCAGCGCAATACCGAAGCCGCCGAGCGCTTCAGTGAGCGTAACTCGCGTGTGCTGCCAGAGCAGGCCGCTTGCGGCGGTGTCGATCCAGCGCTCCAAAACCAGCCCCGGCCCGGGCAAAATAAACGCTCGATAGCCGCCGACACTAACGATCAGTTGCCAGAGCGCCAGGGTGCCCAGGATTGTTGCCGGCAGCCCCAGCCAGCGCAGATCAGCGCGGGTTCGACGCGCCGAAGCACTGCTTTGCGGAAGCGGTAGCGATTGTTGCATAAACCCCTCACCATTCCAATGCGCCAAAAAAGCCCAACAAAAAACCCGAAGGGAATACCTTCGGGGGAGCCAGACGCAACCAACACGACACAGCAGCACAAAGCCGTTGCGTGTGTAACGCCGAAACAACGCAAGCCGGATCAACCGTTTTGCGTGCTCTGCAAACGTCTGGATCTTCTTTCATCCGGACTGTAACCGTCGGCCCCGGAGTTGCGCCGGATCATGCGCGCCTTGCAGCTCGCTCGTGGGCTATACCACCGATCGGGAATTTCACCCTGCCCCGAAGATCATTTATAACGCAAAGCATAACATCGCCCCTTTAGCGTGTCAAGCTACACGTTATTGACAGCCATCCTGAATCACGCCACACTGACAGAATGAGTGCCGCAGTGGCTCAATCATTTTGCTTATCGCAGATCCGTTGAGCCGACATACAAGCGGCGCGAGCGCAGCGAGCCACCCGGTTCAGTGCCCTCAGGGGCTCAGTCGTTTTGCGCAGTGCTCTAGTGCGCTAAGGAAAGAGCATGCTCTCCAGTGAATTTTTGCCTAAGCCGTTAGCAGTTGGCTCCGCCAGAGTTAATGATCCTGGACCGGCATTACCGCTCAGTTGGGCCCGTAGTGCTGTGGCTGAACCGCAATTTCAGCATGTATACTTGCCCTTCAGCCGGACGACCTGGCTTGCCCACGCCGATCTGCCGCCTGAGCTGACATTTGCCCAGATCTATTATGACCAGTTGCTTGATTGGCCTGGTGGCCTGCTCTTGCGTGGATGTTCACCTGAACTTGCCGCCTGGTTGGCTGCCCGTGGTTGGGCTACGGCGCGGGTTGGGATTGAAGGCCGCATTGATCTGTTCGGCTCCAGTCTCCAGCGTCGCAGCGTGCAGAAGATGGTTCACGCCGCTCGACGGCATGGCACGGTGCATGAGTTGCCCTGGAGCGACGGCGCTGCGCAGCAATTGAATGTATTGGCGTACCATGCCCGGGTTGCGGCTCGCCCACAACTCCGCTACCTCTTTCGACATACCTTTACGCCGGGCATGCGCTGTTTTGCGTTTGTGGCCCCAGGCGGCGCTTGGCATGGCGCCGTCCTCTGCTCAATGCCTCAGCCCGACCTGGCGGTGACCGAACTGATGCTGCGCCGGCCGCATGCGCCCGGTGGCGTAATCGAAAGCCTCATCGCCTATGCCGGCGCCCAGCTTGGCAGCGAAGGTGTGCGCTGGCTAAGCCTGAACGAAGTGCCGTTTCATCACCAGAGCGCTGATCTCACCCCGATCGAGCAGATGATTAGCCTTGCCGGCCGTCAGTTGCACTCCGTCTATAATGCTGCCGGGTTGCTGCGCTTCAAAGCTAAGTTCCATCCGAGTTGGCGGCCGGTTTATCTCTGTGCTCGGCCCCGGTTGTCGCTGACAGCCCTCGTCGATCTCTTTACCGCTTCGGGTTGTGCCGAACTCTGGCTGAGCCGTTGGCGTAGCGCCTGACAGATCGCGACGCTATTTGTAAAAGGATTTTGCATATGTTACGGATTGCTGAAGAAGTAGCTGCGGCTCTGGAAACTGGTTATCCGATTGTCGCACTTGAGAGTACGCTGATCAGCCATGGCTTGCCCTACCCGCAGAATCTTGAAGTTGCCCTGGCTCTCGAAGCTGCTGTGCGTGCTGCAGGCGCGCTGCCAGCTACGATCGGTGTTGCCGCCGGTATTCCTACCATTGGTATGGATGCTGCAACCCTCGAACGCTTTGCCACGCGATCCGCATCGGTGCGCAAGCTCAGTCGGCGTGATGTCGGCGCTGCCATTGCTGGCGGCGCCGATGGTGCAACGACAGTTGCCGCTACCATGGCGTTCGCTGCCGCTGCCGAGATTGCCGTGTTTGCTACTGGTGGCATCGGCGGAGTGCATCGGGGCGCCGAACAGTCGTGGGATGTCTCAGCGGATCTGACCGAATTGGCGCGCACGCCGACCCTGGTGGTCTGCGCCGGGGCAAAGGCGATCCTCGATTTACCGGCGACATTGGAATATCTGGAGACATTGGGTGTGCCCGTGGTTGGCCTGGGAACTGATGAACTGCCGGCGTTTTACAGCCGATCCAGCGGCTTGCCTGTGCCGGCGCGGGCTGAAACACCTGCCGATGCGGCGCAGATCTGGCTCGCACAGCGCCGACATGCTGCAATTGCGGCCCCAGGCGGGATGCTCTTGTGCGCACCTCCACCGCCGGAAGTTGCGCTTGAGCGTCACGAAGTCGAAACTGCAATTGCCCGTGCGCTTGAGCGGGCGCTCGCGGCGGCGGTGCGCGGCCCGGCGGTTACTCCGTTTCTGCTGGCGGCTATGGCCGAAGAGACTGCCGGCGAGAGTATTGCCACAAACGTCGCCTTGCTGCGCAACAATGCAATCATTGCTGCGCAGGTGGCCGTGGCGTTGGCCCAACATAAGGAAAATACTTGACAAGTTGCGTTATTTTTCGTATACTCGTTTATGCAGTTACCAGCGCATGCTGTTAGCTGTACCCTCTTACGATGTTCTACGCGCTTAACCCAGTCTTGTTGAGTGCAGCTCTATACAGATAGCGAGGGCGGGGCTCCTTTCCATGGGGGAGGGGTTCTATTGTGTCGTTATCCCTAGGTGAGGAGCAGATAACGAATGCTCAAGCGAACCGCATCACGCTGGGAGTTGACCGAGCCGCAGACGCTGGAGCATGCTGGTAATCAGGGAGGCGAATTGGAGGATCTTCACGACGGCCATGAAGAGCATCGCGCCGTCGAGCCTACCCCCGATGCCGTACAGCATTACCTTCAGGAGATCGGGCGGGTAGCATTACTTACCGCCGGCCAGGAAGTGGAGTTAGCCGAGAGTATTGAACGGGCTAACGCAGCTCAGGAACGCCTGAATACGGAAGCAGACGTGAATGTGCCGTTGCGGCGGGCGCTGCTGCAAAATGTCCAACGCGGCCAGGATTCGCGGCGCCATTTGATCCAGGCGAACTTGCGCCTCGTCGTGAGTATCGCCAAAAAGTATGTCGGTCGCGGTCTCTCCCTGCTGGATCTGATCCAGGAGGGCAATATTGGTTTGATGCGCGCCGTTGAGAAATTCGATTATCGTAAGGGTAATCGCTTCTCGACGTATGCAACCTGGTGGATCCGTCAGGCTGTTACGCGGGCATTGGCCGAGCAGGGCCGTACTATCCGCCTGCCGGTGCACATGAGTGAGTCGGTTGGTCAGGTGAAGCGCGCCGCCGAGCGCCTATCGCAGTCGCTGGAACGTCAGCCAACGGCAGAGGAAATCGCCATCGCGCTTGGCCAGCCAGTTGATCGGATCCAGCGTGTCCTTGAGGCTGCGCGACGTCCGGTGTCGCTGGAAACGCCGGTGGGCGATGAGGGCGAACACACGCTCGGCGATTTCTTGCCCGACGATGAGATGCCCACACCCAGCGATTTCGCCTCACAGCAACTGCTGCGCAGCGACCTTGCCACAGCGCTGGATCACCTCAGTGAGCGCGAGCGCCGAATTATCGACCTGCGCTATGGGCTGGTTGATGGGCAGCGACGGACGCTTGAAGAAGTCGGGCGTACGCTCGGGATGACTCGGGAGCGTGCTCGCCAAATCGAGGCTGAGGCGTTACGACGCCTGCGCTCGCCGGATGTCGGGTTGCATCTGCGCGACTATCTCGAATAGTGCAAGTCAAACGGGGCGCCACTGGCGCCCCGTTTGCTGTTCCGTTGAATCAGGCACGGTACGCACGGTCGTACCGTGCCTGATGCTTTCAGTAGCGTGGTGCGCGCGGGCTATCACGCATTTGGGCGAAGCAATCGGCGCAGTAGACGGGTTTAGTTCCGCGTGGAACAAAGGGAACCGTCGTTTCCTGGCCGCAGTTGGCGCATGTCACCTGATGCGCAACCCGTTCACGTGGCGCCCCATCGAAGTTTGTGGGGCGTGGCGAACGTTCGCGGGGGGCGAACCCTCCCGCTGACTGATTGGCTTTGCGCGCCTGACGACAGGCCGGGCAGCGGGTTGGTTCGTTGATGAACCCTTTTGAGGCGTAAAACTCTTGCTCGCCTTCCGTAAAAACAAACGGCGTTCCACAATCCCGACAGGTGATGGTTTTGTCAGCGAAGCTCATAGCTCGCCACTCCTGAACACAAGCGTCCAATACCGCGATTGGTGCGCACCTGGGTAGCGAGCAGGTTCGCCGAGCTCCATCACCGCGTAGGAGCTGAAAGTGCCGAATATGCCGTTCGCGTGCGCCAAAGGTGTACCAATTGTGTACGCTATTATACGGCATTTTTACCTATCGGCAATAGGTTTTTTACAGCAAAACGGTGCAGGAAGCGTTACCCGCCTGCACCGTTTTGTTGCTACTGGAGAATTTGTGGGTTAACCCGAATTAGAGTTCAACTGCAACCCATGCCCGTACGGCGTGGCGCTCATCGGCATCGTTGATCCGCAGTTGCTGAGTTTCGTCGGCGCGCAACGTGTGCGCGGCTGCCGTTACGAAGTCGCGGAAGAGTGGATGTGGGTTGCTGGGCCGCGACAAAAATTCCGGATGGAACTGACTTGCCACAAACCAGGGGTGATCGCGCAGTTCAATAATCTCGACAAGCCGCTGATCGGGTGAATGACCGCTGATCACAAAACCTGCTTCTTCGAGCAATGTCCGGTAATTGTTGTTGAACTCGAAGCGGTGCCGATGGCGTTCCATCACCTCTGTCTCGCCGTATGCTGCGGCGGCCAGCGTACCCGGCTTGAGGACGCAGGGATAAATGCCGAGGCGCATTGTGCCGCCCTTCTCCGTGATCCCGCGCTGATCAGGCATCAGATCGATCACCGGATGCGCGGCGTCGGGCACAAACTCGGTGCTATTGGCGCCATGTAGATCCAGCACATGGCGCGCAAACATAATCGTTGCCGCTTGCATGCCCAAGCACAGGCCCAGGTAAGGAATCTTATGGATGCGTGCATAATTCGCGGCCATAATCTTCCCTTCGACCCCGCGATCGCCGAAGCCGCCCGGCACTACAATGCCGTACACATCGGCAAGTAGCGTGGCCGCACCTTCACGCTCGACTTCCTCGGCGTGGACCCAGCGAATATCGATGTCGAGTTCCTGGTGCAACCCCGCGTGGCGCAACGCCTCCACAACGCTGATATAGGCGTCACGGAGCTCGACGTATTTGCCCACGAGCGCGATTGGCAGCACCCGCTTGGGCCGGCGGATCAGCTCAACCAGACCCTGCCACTCATTCAGATCCGGTTGCTTGCATCCCAGGTCGAGCCGATCACATAGATACTCGCCAAGACCGGCTTCCTCCAGCACCAGCGGCACTTCATAGATCGAGTCGACCGTCTGGACTGGGATCACAGCCCGCGTATCCACGTCGGCGAAGAAGGCTACCTTATCGCGGATCTCGTCGGAGATCGCAAAATCGGCCCGACAGAGGATCACGTCGGCGTTAATACCCACTCCGCGCAGCGCCATCACCGAATGCTGGGTCGGCTTCGTCTTTAGTTCTTCAGTCGAGCCAATGTGTGGTAGGAGCGTGACGTGAATATAGAGCACATTGTCGCGGCCAACTTCTTTGCGCATCTGGCGGATCGCCTCAAGAAACGGCAAGCCCTCAATGTCGCCCACGGTGCCGCCAATTTCGACGATCACAACATCGGCGCTGCTCTGCGTGGCCACAGCCAGGATCCGCGCCTTGATCTCATCGGTAATATGCGGGATCACCTGGATCGTGCCGCCCAGATAGTCGCCGCGGCGTTCCTTGCTGATCACCGACGAATAGATCTGTCCAGTGGTGATATTGCTCAGCCGGGTCAGATTTTCATCAATGAAACGCTCATAGTGCCCCAGGTCGAGGTCGGTCTCGGCGCCATCTTCGGTGACGAAGACCTCGCCGTGTTGATAGGGCGACATTGTCCCTGGATCGACGTTGAGGTAAGGATCGAGCTTCAGTACCGACACATGTAGCCCACGACTCTTGAGCAGGCGGCCGATCGAAGCAACACTGATTCCTTTCCCAACCGAAGAGACGACACCCCCAGTAACAAAAATGTACTTCGTCATTCGCACCGTTCCCCTTGTGCTAGTGTGCGGCTGGCTTGCCGGCCGTCTCTACATACCGACCCGGGTAATGACCTACGTGAATTAACCTGCGCTGAGCAAAGCGGATCGTCACTACAGACGGTAGGTCTGAAAAAGTGAGTGGGTCGGTCAACCGAAGGGTTGTACCGACCCACAAAGCGCATACTGATGGTAAAAAAACATGATCCCATAGTGCGCAATAGACCACGCGAGTTCCGTAAGATGAGCCGTATGCTGCGGTTTGCTCCTACGTGCTCAACATATCTGGACTGATAAACAGGCGGCGCACACATTGCGCCTTACGTACGATCCGGGCAACGCCGCGCTCAGCGGCTCTGATTATAGATACAAACGCTTCAGCCTGGGGCTTTTACACTTCCTTCACGAGCGTAATGATCTAGTCATTAACGGCCTTCAGGATCACAACCCGTGTCTCTTCGCCCTCAGCAGGTAAATTAGAGGGTGTGACCGTCAATTTTTCTTCAGGGACAATCTCTTTGCGCCCTAGCTCGTGGATGAATTTCTCCAATGGCGCCAGTTCATACTCGAACGAGAGTTGCGCTGTGGCATAGTGCATCGGCAGCACAATGCGCGGGCCGATCTGGCTGATCACACTAACTGCCTCGGCAGGCCCGATTGTTTCGCCGCCGCCTACCGGCACGAAGAGCACATCAACATCGCCGATCTCTTCCACCTGAGCCTGGGTTAGTTCGTGCCCGAGATCACCAAGATGGCAGAAGACGACATCGTCCAGGTGAATGACATACACGGTATTAAAACCGCGCTCCTGACCTTTGTTTTTGTCATGGGCGGTACGAATGCCGCTGATCAGCACGCCGCTGACCTCATAGTCGCCGGGGCCGTCGATCACGAATACTTTTTCGCGGAGCGGTTTGACGCCGGCAACATAGTTATGATCGGGATGGTCGTGGCTAACCGTAACAATATGGGCTGTGGGGCGCCCAATATCGAGGCCGATCACGTGGCTGTATGGGTCGCACAATACAACGCCCTCACGACCGCGTAACCGAAAGCAGGCGTGACCGAGATAGGTAATATCAGGCATAGCTCCTCAATTATAGCTGCGATCATAGTGATCGAGCCGATCATAATGTCTGGTTCGACCCCTGAACCGACAGTAATTCGCGACATTCAACTTCAAGCAGTTTGTTTAAAGCCTGGTGTACATATCAGGCGCCGCCCGTAGTTCTGCATCAGTCTTCATCAGTCGCCTGATTTTGAGCGACATTCCACAGTTGGTCAATCACCGGCCGAATAACGTCCAGCGTGAAACCGCGACGCTGTAGGAAGCCCCCGAGGCGCCGAGTAAATGTAGCGCGATCGGGGGCATTAGCATAGCGGGGAAGAGCATTACGAGCCAGTTGTAGAGCGCGGGCACTCTCAGCATCAGCGCCGTCGTCTGTGTCGGCAAGCACACGCGCAATTGTATCGTTACTCACGCCTTTACGTCGTAACTCCGCACGCAGTGCTATTGTACCACGAGGTCGGAAAGTGCGACGATTTTCAATCCATGTTCGACTAAAGGCGTCATCATCGAGCATGTCCAATTCGGTGAGCCGCTGCAGGGCCTGCTCGATTGCGCGCGGGGTAAACTGTTTTTGGCGCAGGCGTTGGCGCACTTCGGCGATCGAACGCGGGCGTACTTCGAGCAACCGGACTGCCGCACGCAGCGCTTTGCTTATCTGCTCCGTCGCGTCGAGGCGTTCCCAAGCGGCATCGTCGATCGCTTTGCCGACGTACAAGCCTTCGTCGGCGAGCGTCTTCAGGCTTACGCCGAGCGCAAATTCGTCGTCGATGAAGACATTGACGCGCTGGCTGTCGTTGATTTGCGCTTTGAGAGCGGTGATTGTTCCAGTGGGCATTGGCTATTGTGCTGCTGATCGATCTGCATCGGCGACTGGGAAGGCAATTTGACCGAGTTGCACGAGTGACATAAGGCCTCCTTGTGCGCCCTGATAACAAGCAACGGGCAGAGCAAGCTACTGCCCTCCCCGTTGGCCATGTTCACATTCGGCTAAAGCTGAGATTACTCTTCAAACAGCCCGTCATCGTCATCGTCGCTATCGGCGGTGCCCGCCGGCAGCGCCGCGGCAATTGGATTGGTCAGTGCCTGGGCCTTGACCAGCCGTTCGATCTCATCGGTGAGTGCAGTGTTTTCCTTGAGGAACTCGCGCACATTTTCACGGCCCTGGCCAAGGCGATCTTCGCCAAGGTAGAACCACGCGCCGCTCTTGCGGATGATCCCCATATCGACGCCGACATCGATGATATTGCCTTCGCGCGAGATGCCGCTGTTGGCAAGGATATCGAACTCGGCCTGGCGGAAGGGCGGCGCGACCTTGTTCTTGATCACCTTGACCCGCGAGCGCGAGCCAATCGGCTCGGTACCCTGCTTGAGCGTCTCGATGCGACGAATATCGAGGCGTACTGAGGCATAGAACTTGAGCGCCTGGCCACCAGTGGTGGTTTCCGGCGAGCCAAACATCACGCCGATCTTCATCCGCAACTGGTTTAGGAAGACTACGATCGTGCGGCTCTTGTTGATCGCGCCGGAGAGCTTGCGTAGGGCCTGGCTCATCAGGCGGGCCTGAAGACCGGGCAACGAATCGCCCATGTCGCCTTCGATTTCAGCGCGCGGCACAAGGGCCGCCACTGAGTCGATGACGATCACGTCGATTGCGTTCGAGCGCACCAGCGTTTCACAGATTTCAAGAGCCTGCTCGCCCGTATCGGGCTGGGAGACAAGGAGCTCCTCGATATTCATACCGCAGCGGGCGCCATAAATTGGGTCGAAAGCGTGTTCAGCGTCGATAAAGGCGCAAACACCGCCCATCTTCTGGGCTTCGGCAATGATATGTTGGGCTAAGGTCGTCTTACCGCTGCTCTCCGGGCCGAAGATCTCGATGACCCGACCGCGCGGTAGCCCGCCAACGCCAAGGGCGATGTCGAGGGCAATTGCGCCTGTCGGGATCACCTCAATAGCCAGGCGCGTATTGGCCTCGCCCATCTTCATGATCGAGCCTTTGCCGAACTTGCGGTCAATCTGGCTCATGGCCGCAGCCAGCGCTTTCTCCTTCTCAGGGGCGATAGCCATCGCGGGCGCTCCTCCGTTTACCGTGCTCACGTGTGTTCTCCTGGTGCTTAACTCTACTATAGGGGAGGGGCGCTGTCAACGCGACAGGCCCGAGAATAGGAGGCAGGACGCAGGATCCAGGAGGCAGGGTAGTGCATGCCCCAAATCTTACTGCGTTAGCGCTCATGCGTGCTGATTATAGCACGCATGTTTTGGATGTGCAAGCTTTGGCTTGCGTGCAAGCCAGTTTTTGTTGCCCGTTTCCCTGGTCTACATCCTGCTATGTAACATCTACCGATTAGCGCAGACAAAAAGATATGGCTCAGTAAAAAGTCGCAAAGATGTGCGTAAAAAGCTGTGGTATAGTTACCAAATACGGAAGGAAAGGAATAGGTATGGTACGACGGATTGAGCCCGGCCCAGGGCAGGAATCGGTCTGGGATTATCCGCGTCCGCCACGGGTCGAACCAACGCATAAGCGCATCCGCGTGGTCTTTAATGGGGTTACGATTGCCGATACACATCAGGCGTATCGAGTGCTGGAAACAAGCCATCCCCCGGTCTACTACATCCCCCCTGCCGATCTCAACCTCCAGTATTTGACCCGCACTTCGCGAAGTACATTTTGTGAGTTTAAGGGTCGGGCGGCGTACTATACGATCGCCGTTGGTGAGCGGCAGGTTGAAGACGGCGCTTGGTTTTACCCCGATCCAACGCCCGAATTCACTGTAATCCGCGACTATCTTGCCTGCTACGCCGAGCCGATGGATGCCTGCTATGTCGATGATGAGTTGGTGCAACCGCAAGCTGGCGATTTTTATGGCGGTTGGGTAACAGCAGACATTGTTGGTCCATTTAAGGGCAGCCCCGGTAGTTGGGGATGGTAGGGTCAGGAGGCAGAATTATTGCATCAGGATGCGGTAAGTATCGCAATTATTGGTGAATCTGCCTAGTGCGCTTGGGTCATTAATAGAGCCTATAAGGAGTCTGTATGTCTCGTTCAGACGAGATTGTTCATGTCGTTCAGCGCGCCCGCGCTGAAGTGTTTGCCGGTCGGCTCAGCCGTCGTGAGTTTGTGCGCCTGGCTGCTGCACTCGGCCTTTCCGCCGGTGTTACGGCTGTGCTCGCCGCCTGTGGCGTACAACCCGGCGCCGCTCCTGAACCGACAGCTGCTGCGCCCGCGCCTGAAGCGCCCGCTGCTACTCAGGGAACCCTGCGCGTTGCCAGTGAGATCCCGGTCAATCTTGATCCCGCCGGGGCTTCCTCGGATGCGGAGATTTTGATTCTGCACTCCATTTACGACTATCTGGTTGATATCGATGGGGAGAACACTATTACGCCGCGCCTGGCTACCAGTTGGGATGTGAGCGACGATGGGTTAATTTATACGCTCACCCTCGTCTCCGGCGCCGTCTTCCATGA
>JBBRUG010000143.1:0-14372 GCA_038247995.1 Chloroflexales bacterium
CGAAATGAGCTGGATCGATCTACGGGTAGATCGCTGAGCGATCTACCCGTAGATCGTACCCGCTGGCGGTTAGTCTGTCAACTCCTCGGCTGATGCAATGATCCGATCCATCATCTGAAGCGCGACCGCCAGCTCATAGGAGACTTCCCATAGCAGAATCCGTGGATTCCACGTCGCGCCCGCGTCACGAAGTTGCTTTTGCAGGTGTCGCTCCGTGCGCGCGATTTTCACCATCACCACGGTGTCGGCGGGGTAGGTCGGCATCCATTCGACCGTTTCGACGATGATCTCCGCCGTCTTATAGCGCTTTTTCGTCTGTCGGTCATACCGATAGCGCACGCAGACCAAGTTTTTTCCATACTCCGCGACGAACGGTTTTGTTCCGAACTGGCCTGGACGACGCACTAACCGAATCCGCATGGCGACCTCCTTTGACGGCGGTACAGGAACGCTGTCTCTATACCGTCGCAAGAGGGACAAACGATACGGCTGCTCCGGCGCTGCGTTACGGGCTGGGGTGGCCCAACATGCCGTGTAGCCGACCCCGCTGGCGCGGGCGCGAACTGGGCGCGAGTCGGGATGCCCATCTCGTGCTTATGCGCGTCTCGCTTCCGACGCTTGCCAGCGGGGCGGCTAAGCGTGAGCGTTGAGCCACAAACCGGCGCGAGCTCCGATTTCTTCAGGGAGTTGCCGCTGTCTCACGCAGCTGCGGGCTGAAGCCCTGGCCGCGTACCCACACGCCCGCAGCCTTTTGCCTTTTGCCTTCCCTGCCTCAATCCCGCACCACCGCCTCAAGCATCACCCCGCCCGCCTCCACCTGCACCTGTCCCGTAGCACCCGGTGCCAACTCAATCGCCAGCGGCTGATCCGGGCGCAGCGTCAGCGCTGCACTGCGGAATACTTCGCGCCCATCGAGACGCACCACGACCGTCGTATTCGCTATAATCTGCGGTGTGGCAAGTGTCACCGTCAACCCGCCGTCACTGCGCCGCTTCAGGCCCAACGCGCCGTCGGGCGCGGCTACAGCCAACTCGCCCAACCCCCACAACGGCAGCCAACTACTCTCGATCGCCCGGGTCGCGCCGGGCGCCAGCGGCGGGTTGTCCCAGAAGGTCGGCTGCGCGCCGCTCCAAACCTCGACATATTCACTATCGCTGTCGGTGTAGAGGTTGCGCTCCACCGCCGAGCTAAAGCCAAATAACTTCCCGCCAATCGTGCCGGAACCATGGATCACCGCCGTACCACTATCGGCCTGTACGTCGTACGCGCCCAGGAATGGCACCGGTGCCGGGGTGAACACGCCCAGGTAGCCCGTCCAATTCGTCGGGTTGCTCAGATCACGGCCATTGTGCTCCGGCCAGACAATCCACTCGCGCGGCCCCGGCAGCGCCCGATCCGCCGTGGCATGCACGATCATCCGCTCCGTGGGTGCCCCAAAGCGCAAGCCTGGCCCCACCCGGTTGTCGCCCGCCGGGCTCAGCATCGCGTTCGTCCACATCTGCAACGGCTGCGCCCGGTTGGTAGGGTTCTGCGCCGCCAGGCGCACCGCAAAGCGCGCTTCGTCGGCGCGCAGCGTTACGCTGCCGGTCAGCGCAAAGCCATAGCGCCGCTCGGTCGTCGTCATCGTCACGGTCACGGCGGCAGCCTCCCGGCTGATCGCCGGCTCCCAGGGCACGTTTTCCAGGAAGCCGTGCTCTTCTGTCGGCGCGGCCCACTCCAACCCGCCCACGCCCACCCACCAACCACGTTGACCGAACGGGCTGGGCTTGATCACCGGGTTCTGGTAGAAGATCGGCCGGCCCGTCGTACGATCAACCACCTGCAACAAGCGCCCGCCCAGCTCCGGTAGGAAGGTCAGCATGAGAAAGCGGTTCTCCACAATGAGCGCGCGATAGTTGCGCGGCTGCGGTGAGCCGACCTGCGCCGGGTCGAGCCGCTCATAGGGGTAGATTGGGTCGCCGGGCTGCGTCGGACGGAGTGCCGGCGCAAAATTGTAGGTCGGAATGCTCAGCGTTGTCTCACGCACACTGAGCGGCTGCGGCGGGCGCGCATACCGCAGTTCATGGCCGTGCCGCCAAGCGGAGTAGTGCCGGCCCACGTTGCCCATCTCGACTTTCCAGGGGTCGGGGTTGGCCGGGTTGTAGGTGAGCAGACGGCGTTCGAACGCCTGGAACAGCACCGGTACCGTGCGGCCGGCCACGCTCACCCGCGCCCAGTACGGCTCGGTGATCGGCCGCCCAAAGGCGAAGAGTGGATCAAGCCTTGGGCGTTGCTGATCGAGAAACTGCTGGAAGACCTGCGGGATGTTGCGCCCAGTCACGTCGTCGTAGCGCACAATCACCGTCTCAGGTGTAGCGAGCGCCGGATCGCTGCCGCTGCCGGCTGGGCCGAACGTTGCACTCACCCGCCCGCCGATCCGCGCCGGCACGCGGTTGCCGCCATCGATTGCAGCCAGCGGCGCCAGCATGGCGTAGGTTGGTGCTTCGGGATTATTGACCGGGTCGCCCGCCACAGAGATCGTCGCCGAATCGCCGCTTACAAAGCTGGTTGCGCCCACCTGAACGCGCCCGGTGATCAGCTCCACAACGAGCAAGCCGCCGGTAACGAACCAGGGCGAGCGCCGATCACCCGCCGGATCGCTGATCTCCATGCGCGCCTTGTCGAAGTACTGTACCAGCCGCGCCGCGCCCGGCACCGGATCGTAGCGCTCATATCGCCGCTCACCCGGCGCCGCGCCCCATGTCCACGACCGATTGACGCCGCCCGCCGCCACCGCGCTATCAGTGCGCATCCAGAGTTGGCGAAACGCCGCATCAGCGAAACCATCGGAGCCGGTAGATTGCGCCAGCGTGGCGGCGGGAAACAGCGCCGCAGTAACGAACGCGATCAGCATAACCATGGCGCTGCGACACAGGTACCGTGGGCTCATTAGACGCCTGCTTCCTGTTGCAATGGCGGATCATCAAAAAATGCCCGCGACCCCCACAATAATAATCATCACAATGATCAACAGCACAATTACCCCGATCACCGTGCCGACGATCGCCAACGGCGCCATTGGACGTACAGGCCGAATCGGCTCGCCGCTGAGCGTCTGCCGTACGGCCTGTACGATCTGGCCGAGCGCATCCTCGCTGTTCCAGGGTTCAACCCCGGCCCAATCCCAACCCTCGATAGGCATGGGCAACAATAACTTGCGCGCCGGGCTAGCTCCGACAGCCTGGGCCACCTCAGCGCCGGCAGTCTGGGCGACGGCGATTTGCCAGGGGCCGATGATCAGACCCGCCTCGGCCAGTTGCGCCGTGAGGCCGCGCGGATCAGCCTCAACGCCCATTCCAGCGGCGGCGGCGGGCGTCAAACCAACCGGTTTTAACGCCAGGCCGGGCAACTCGTGGCGCAAGCGATCGACGACTGCCCGCCCAAACGCGCCGTCGGCCAGATCGAGTACCGCCACCTGCAACTCGGCGGCTCGGGTTGCCTCGGCGGCATGCCGCCGCCGCCCCTCGGCGCGCAAAATGCGGCCATGATAGACCAACACGCCGGCGGCGATCACGCTGAAGGCAATTGCCTGCGCCAGATCGGCCACCAGATTACCTTGCGACGGCTCGCCAAGGGCGAGGCGCAACAACTCGAAGACGATATAAACGAGTCCGCTCAGAATGGTCAGCGTCGCGGCAAAGATGAAGCCGTAGAGGTAGATCCGGCGCGCCAGCGAGCCACGCTCGTCTTCGCCCGCAGGGCCGTCGAGTTCGGCCATGCCCTGTGCTTTGCGCCAGATCAGCGCCCACACCGGCAGGCCGGCAATCACCGCCGATAGCGCCCAGGCCAACTGCTCACGCAGATCGTCGCCGAAGCTCGGCGCGCCAAGCGCACGAATCAGGACGCTGGCGATGAAACCCAGGCCGATCAGCGTGGCGGCCAGACCGATGCTCGCCACCAGATACCAGGAGAGGCGACGCACGCCGGCCTGACGCGGCGCCTCGGCGATTAGGGCTGCATCGGCGCGCAGAATTCGGCTATGGTACGCCCAGATCACCGCCGCCACAAGCACCACCGGCAGCGGGCCCCGGATGTCGCCCTGCGGTGCGAGACCAAACGCCTGGCGTAACAGCCCGGCCAGCATCAGCGTTGTTCCGCTAACCGCGGCCAGGGCGCTGAAGAACACCACGGCGTGCAGGTAGAACTTGCGCAGCGCCGACTCACGCTCGGCGCTGTCGGGGCCATGGAAGAGTTGCTGGGCCAGTCGCCAGGCGAGCACCCAGAGCGGCAGGCCCACCAGCAGGCCGGCGAGTGGGTCGATCAGGGCAAGCCTGTCGCCGATGATGTTGTCGCCGAATTGGTAGAGTACCCAGCGCAGCGCGGCAACCGACCATTCGGCAACCATGATCAACCCCACCAGGCTGAAGCCCAGAAGGTAGAGCCGGCGGATCAAGGCGTTATTGCCCATCGGCGGCACAATAAAATCGTCGGCGAGAGCTACCTGGCGATGGTAGAACCAGAGCAACCCCAGCACCAGAATAGGCGTGAGTGGATTGAGCAACCCCTGAACGACATTCTGCTCGGCGCCAAACTGAAAGCCGCCGTACCAGCCGCCGCCCGGATCGAGCAGCAACCCCAATAGCCCGCGGCCCAAGTTGTAACCATTATTGAGCGCCGGCGCCAACAGTGCCGCCATGTTCCCGTAAAGATAGAGTCGGCGCAGCACTGCACTGCGCTCCTCAGGATCGCCGGCGGCTAACCGTTGCGCCCAGAACCAATGGATCAAAAAAACCGGCAGGCCGATCACGATCACCGCAATCTGGAAGGCGATTGCTTCGGTGGAGCGCTCACCCCAAACGCCCAACACATTGCGGAGCAGCGCAATCACCGCCCACGTAACGGCTTGCAAGCTGATCGTTGCGACCAGAAAGATATACCAGCGCCGTACACTACTCATTGGGTTTCTCATTGGTTAGGCAATCGGTATGGATGATCCATACCCCAGGCTACAGTTACGGGCAGGGCTCACTCTCAGTCCAGCAGGGCACCCAGTACGCATCGGCGCTGATAATCTTCCAGGTATCACCCTGGCGGCGCAACGTTATGGTGAACGAGTTCGTGTATTGGCTGCTATTGAACAGCCCACCCGCATCAAAGCGCGTTTCGTTCAGTGTGACAACGGCGCGGTCGTCGGTAATCCGTTCGTTGCCAACGCTGATTGACGCCGAGTCGCGGCTAAAGTTCCAGGCATAGCGGTCACTATCAGCGGTGAACGTATCCACAGAAGCCGGGTAACCCGCGATTTCGGGGGCGAGATAGCCATAAGCCCGCACGTCGTCGCGCTCTTTGATCGCCAACAGGTAGTTGTAGGCCACGCCACCGGGTGTGGTTTCGGGCAGATATTCCTGGGCCGTACGGGTGAAGGCCAGCGTAAGGGCGACGACGACCAGCACAACAATCCCGGCGATAATCGCGAGCAGGAAACGGTCGGTCTGTTTCATAAAAAACCTTGCGGGCCGATGGTTGAGCAACTATGCCATGATCACCATCGCTCGATACTGCTGAGCAAGAACCAGGAACCTATAGCTAGAACGCACACTGCTGCGCTCTTGTTCCAAAGCGAGGATTTAATGAGCAGGCGGCAGGCGGCAGAAGGCAGGAATTTGGATGGATCAGAAGTGCGCGCAAGCCTTACAAATAGTATCCGTGTTGCGCATTATGTATTCCCGCATCCAGGTAAAACATACGCAACACGCAACACGGATACGTTTGGCGCAAGTTAGTTCCGGCGTCCGCAGTCCGCAATTCACGCTACTCAGTTTAACTCATCACGCATCACTCGTCACGCATCACCTACCGCGCCGCCAGGGGCAGCCACAGCCGCTCATTCAGCAGCGCCAGTCTGATCACGCCGCTGTCGCGTGCGGTGACGGCCACACCAACCCCGCTGACAACAATCTGTTGCGGCAGATCATACAGGCTAGCTTCGGCAACCAGCACAGGTACAAGCGGGTCACTCAAATCGTACTGACGCACCCGGTAGCGCGCCGGGATGTTCGTATTCGACAGTTCACCGCCTACAAACAGTCGCTCACCGGCGACGAGCAGGGTTGAAATTCTGAGATCATCGGCGATCACGCCACCGAGCGTCGGATTCGCCGGATCGCGGGCGTCGATCACTTGCAATCGCTCAGCATCACCTTCGCGAAACCCAATATAGGCAACTCCATCGGTAATGGCCAGGGTCGGCGCGACATAGGCCGGCGTCGGCAACGGTACGCTGCCAAGGAACGCGGGGGCTGCCGGGTTGGCCAGATCGTACACTTCAAACGCCGTTGTACTGAGCCGGTAGAGCAACTCGTCCTCAACGGTCAACGCTACCGCGATCTCTTCCACCGGAAGGCTGATAACAAGCTCCGGCGCTGCGTCGGCAGCAAACCGCGCGACCTGAATTTGATTGATTGGCTCGGTCGCTTCCGTCTCCGGTTCATACGTGCTGAAGTAGAGATACGGCAGATTGAACGCAACCGTCTGCGGGGCGAGCGAAGACTCTAAGGCTGTACTTAACGTTGGCGTAGCAATGCCGCTCGCGTCGATCAAACGCAGGCTGTAAGGCGGCTCGTTACCGCGTACCAGCGCGTGGACATTCGCCGGCCCGGCAACTAGGTTGCCGTGGGGGAAGCTCACCGGCGGATCGGCGCTCCAACCACCGGTAGGCAGCAGGCGGAAGCGCGTCAGTTGCGCCTGCGCGCCGATCCCGCTCGCCACCAGCAGATCGTTGCGGTCTGCACCGGCAGCGGCAACCCCCGTCGCCGGCCCGAGCAGGCGCACAAATCCGCCCGGCTGCGGCTGGAGCGGATCGCTCAGATTGATCGCCATCAACCCGCCATCGGCCAGGCCAACATACCCCTGCGTACCCTGCACTGCCAGGCTCGTCAGCGGCAACGGCACCGCCACATCGCGCAGGCGCGCCGGCGGCTCTGTCGCACTCAGGCTGAAGACCGTAAATCCACGTACATCACTGGAGACGAGTGCCGCGCCGCCGACAATCACAACATCGTATGGCTGGATATTCCCAACCGGATCCGGTTCGTCCAGCCAACCTGCGCCGCCGACCAGTTCGCGCGTCGCCAGGTTAATCACAGCGATCCGGCCGGTTGCCAGGGCGAACCGGCAGCACACCGCGCCGCTCACCACGGCCAGATCGCCGCTGACGGCCAGCCGCGCATCGCGAAAACTGCTCAACGTAAGCGACTCATAGGTCACCCCGGAGCCGTCGAGCGCCAGCGCCGCCGGATCCGTCGCGTCGATGACAAAAATGCAGTAACTGAACGATATGCCTCCACCCCCTGAACAAAGCTTTTCGACAACCAGCCGCCCCGGCGTGATCACCAGATTGCGCGCCCCACCATTCAGGGTCAGTTGATCGAGCGGTTCAGGGTTGCGTAGATCGCTGATGTCCAGCGTCTCCACGCCCACATTGGTCGCCAGCGCCAACAGGTTGCCGGCCACCTGTGCATCAACCACAGCTGCGTCGCCGCGATATGTGCTGCGCAATGTTGGTAACGCCGGATCACGTAGGTCCACCAACGCCACCTGATCATTGCCCATCACAGCCACAAGCGTTGTACCGTCGAGGTGTAAACGCCGCACCGGAGCAGGCAACACGATCCGGCCCAGGCCCGCCGGAGCGGCGCCGCGCACATCGAAGGTCACGATCCCATAGCCATCACCGACATACGCATAACCGTTACCTGCTGCCACATCCGCACTCGCCCCGCCAATCCGATCGAGCAAGGTGAGTGCAGGCGGCGGATCGGCGCTGATGGCAGGCCCAACCGGAACGACCATCAAAGTGGCGAGCAGCACGATCAATCCAAGGAAACCCATGGAATGGCCTCCGGCGCATCTGCGCAATCTGCGTAATCTGCGGATACTTCTGCCCAACTAGAATTGCCCCTGGCGCATCTGCGCAATCTGCGTAATCTGCGGATGCTTCTGGCGCCTTCGATAGTACTATGGTAATTGATCGTAAAGCGTTTTGCGCATGGCAAATTCGGTCAAGCGGGGGAAGCTGCGCCCAAGTAGGGCAAAGACCTGGTTAGGTAAACCCGGCACGAGATGGCGCCGACGCGTGGCAACGGCGCCGGCGATCAAGGCGGCAAGCTGTGCGGGGGCCATCCGCCGCGCCTCATTGGCATTGTTAGGCGCGTAACGCCGGGCGTGGGCGGTGCGCGTCGGGCCGGGGAAAACCGTAAGCACATTGATCCCGCGCTTCCGCACGGCCGGCCGTAACGAACGGGCATAGGCAGTCAGGCCGTCTTTACTCGCCGCATACCCCAGCGCACCGGGGTAGCCGGTAAACACCGATAGTGAGGCGAGAAACACCAATGTGCCGCCGCGCGCGATCCGTTGCTTTCCAAGCAGCGCTTCACTGAGCAAAAGCGGCGCAGTGAAATTTACGGCCAGCACAGCCCGCTGCCGGGCCGGATCAACCTCGGCGAAACGCCCCACGGCGCTAATGCCTGCGCTATGCACGAGCAGGTCGATCGGCGGCCCGGCGGCCAATGTAGCGGCGACACGCGCAACGTCCTGCGGCACAGCCAGATCGGCCAACACAAAGCCTGCCGCAGCCCCAAGCGCCGCAAGATCGCTGCGCGTCGCCTCGGCCCGCTCCGGATCAAAATCAACGCCGGTCACCGCTGCGCCAAGCTGCGCATAATGCAGCGCCAACGCTCGCCCGATGCCGTCCGCCGCGCCGGTAATTACGATATGAGTCATGAGATATGCCTATAAGTGACGAGTGACGAGTGATGAGTGCAGACGAAAGTTGAAAGACCAACGACCAAAGCCGATATTTAATGCCTTATCTTCATCTTTTGTCCTTCGTCGTTGGTCGTTGAGCGACTGCCAGACTGTCAGACTGCCCCCCGCCCCACCGCCCACACGACCCGGTTCAGCCACCCGATCGTCGCCGTGCTATGCCCGGCTTCGATAGCGCGGTAGATCGCTGCCGCAACCCGCTCAGGTGGAGGAAAGCGTTCAGTGCGCAGGCGCCCGGCGGGGATGCCGCTCTTGGCATGAAAACCAGTTCGCGTCGCGCCGGGGCGGATCACCTGCACACGCGCCCGCCGGCCAAGTTCAACCCGCAGCGAACGCGCAAAACCCTCCAGGGCGGCCTTACTGGCCGTGTAGAGCGCATAATCCGGCGTTGGCAACGCCACGGCCACCGAACTAATAAACACAAGCGCGCCGCGCGCCGCCAGCACTTCCGGCAGGGCCGCGTGGGTCAGGGCGATCGGGGCGGCCACATTTACGGCCAGCAGATCAACAATTGCTGCAGGCACTACACTTCCCGCCGGCCCGAACGCGCCCAGCGCCGCATTATGAATCAGGCGGTCGATCTGGGTGACGCCCCGTTCTGCCAGCACGCTGCGCAACGTAACTGCCGCAGCTTCAGGGTCGGCGAGATCGGCGCGCAGGTAGCGCTCGGGCGTAAAAAAGCTTGCATCAAGTTCGCGCGGTGCGCGCCGCCCCAGCAATAACAATCGCGCACCCTGCGCCGCATAGATCCGGGCCAACGCCAACCCGATCCCATCCGTCGCGCCGGTGATGAGGACGGTTTTCAAGGTTGCATTTTTCCTTTTGCACTTTGCATTGCGCTCCATCTCCTACGCATCACCGGGATCAATAAATACGCCAACAATATCAGGTTCAATGCGATCTCAAAGATTGCGAACTCGCGCCCAAAATAGCGCGCATCCCAGTAGCTCAGCGGCGCCCGAAAGCGGCTCGTCCACTCAAGCGGGAAGAAGAGCAACGGGCCGTCATCAACATGGGTAACAATATCGATCGCCGTGTGGATGAGGCAGCCGGCAGCAAACCAGAACACTGCATGCCGCCAATGGCCCGCTATTGTACGTGCCGTCCAGGTTGCCGCCAACATACTCAACAATACCAGCGGCGCGTGGAACATGTTGTGCGTCGCGATCCAGAACGGGTCGCTGAAGAAGAGCGTATCGAACATGTACTCAAACGTTCGCCCAACTTCCCAACCCTGGCCAAACCGGTAATAGACAAAACCGCCGATACTCAGCAAGTATAGCGGCAAATCGGGGGCAATACTGCCCCACAAGAATGGGCCGGCAGGAATGGCGATCGTATTGCGCAGGACTTTGCGCAGCGCGGCATTGATGATCAGGTGCGATGGGGTGTTCAGAGCAGAATCTCCAGACCTTCATAGGCTGCCTGTGTCGCCGGGAAGATCTGTTGCGCCTCCTGCTCCAGCGCCGCAATCATCGCGTCGTCGTAGAGTGGTTCGTGATGGGTGAGCACTAACTGTTTCGCGCCGCACTGCTGCGCCACGGCACAGGCCATCTGCGGTGTACTATGGCCCCAACCCTGTTTACCCTTCAAGTAGTCGGCATGGCTGTATTGCGCATCGTGGATGAGCATGTCGGTGTCGCGGGCGAACTGCACTAAGCGTCGGTCGGTGTCCACATAACCTTCAGTATCACTCGCGAAAACCAGCGACTTACCGCGCCAGGCGATCCGATAGAGCAATGCGCCGTGACGCGGATGGGCGAAGGTGCGGAAGATCCGCACATGGACCGTGTCGGGGCTGGGGTCGATCGGATCGTGATGCAGATTCAGCACATGCGGCTCAGGGTGCGGCGCATCAAAAAAGATCGCCTCATTTTCACCAAGGCTGCGTACCGTAATCACCGAGGGCATCTCGTCGAGGCTGATCGGAAAGCTGGGGGGTAAAACGGCATGGCGCAGCGTCTGATCCAGTTCGGCCTCGAAGGCGCGTGGCCCAAAGATATGCAACCTACTGCTGCCAAAATAGGCCGGCCCAAAATAGGGCAGGCCCTGCGTATGGTCGTGATGCGTATGCGTGAGCAGCAGCGTTGCGGCGATCGGCGTTCCACCGTTCACCTGTGCGCGGTGCAACAGATCACGCCCCAGGTTGATAATCCCGGTGCCGGCGTCGATAATCAACAACACCGAGCCAACCTGAACCTCAACGCAGGTCGTATTGCCGCCAAAGCGCAGCGTAGTGGGGCCGGGCATCGGATAACTGCCGCGCGTACCCCAGAAGCGCACCCGAAACGACGTAGCGGTATTATTGGACATACCCGCGCAGCAATTCCACGAGCAAGCGCACACCGATGCCGGTAGCGCCCCGGCTCAGATACGGCTTCGTCGCTCGTTCCACCCAAGCCGTGCCGGCAATATCAAGGTGCACCCAGGGCATCTCGCCGGCGAATGCGGCAAGGAAACCGCCGGCGGTAATCGCGCCGCCAGAGCGCCCGCCGGTATTCTTCAGATCGGCAATATCGCTCTTCATCATATCGCGGTACTCAGTCCACAAGGGCAATTGCCAGGCCCGCTCCGCCGTCGTTTCGCCGGCGCGCATTAGGCGATCGGCCAGATCCTGGCTCGTGCCCATCAACCCGATCGCATGCGGGCCAAGCGCAACCATAATTGCGCCGGTGAGCGTGGCCAGATCGACAACCGCCGCCGGATTGTAGCGCTGCGCATAAAACAGGCCATCGGCCAGCACAATCCGCCCCTCGGCGTCGGTGTTGATCACCTCAACGGTTTTCCCGCTCAGCGTCTTGATGATATCGCCCGGCTTATAAGCCGTTGAACTGGGCATATTCTCTGCGGCGCAGACAATCCCGACGACATGGAGCGGCAACTGCAACTCGGCAGTTGCGTGCATTGCGCCAAACACCGCCGCCGCACCGCCCATGTCCATCTTCATATTGTCCATGTTTGCGGCAGGCTTAATGCTGATGCCGCCGGTATCGAAGGTAATGCCCTTGCCCACCAGGCAGATCGTCGGCGTGCCTTCAGCGGCCTGACCATACTCCATCACAATAAAGCGCGGCTCGTTGGCCGAACCCTGGCCCACCGCCAGAATGCCGCCGAAGCCCTGCGCCTCAAGGCCGGCTTTGTCGAGCACGGTTACCTGCAAACCCAACTGCGCACCCATTTCCTCGGCTTTCGCGCCCAGCGTTGCCGGAACAACCGCATTGCCCGGCGCATTCGCCAGATCACGCGCCACAGCTACGCCACGGGCAATCGCCTGACCCTGCGCTACGCCGGCGGTAATCGCGTCGGCTTCGCCAAGCACCAACACGCTGACGCGCTCAACATCGAAGGTTTGCGCGCTACTGGGGTTGCTCTTATAGTCCAGGTAACGATAGAGGCCCAACTCCAACCCCTCAGCAAAGGCCTGGCCGGCCTGAGCGGCAGGAAACGGCAGACCACCGTGAAGGCCCATTACAAAACCTGCAACCTGCAACTTGTGCGCTTTTTGGGCAGCCAGCGCCGCCACCTGACGCACTAGGTCGAGGCTCACTGCATCGGGTTTACCCAGGCCAATCAGCAGCAGACGCCGCGGCGCCACCGCACCCCGCGGGTAGAGCAGCAGCGTCTCCTTCGCCCGTGCCCGAAAATCATCGGCTTCAAGCAGTTCAGCGACTGTTACGGGCAACGGCTCACCCTCAAATACCACCAGAACGGCCAGGTCGGCAGCCTCTTGCAAGACGTCCCCAGGCGCTACGCTGATCTGCATCGACTTGGCTCCTTACAAGCAAAACTCTTTATGCCTCATGGTTGAACTCTATTCTACGTCGGAGCCATGAGCGCGTCAAACCTGAGCACACTGAGGCACTGAAATGCTGAAGCACTGAACCACTGAACCACTGAGGCACTGAGGCACTGAAATAGCGTACGGGCGACCCGCGTCGTCGCCCGCTTTGTCCACCTCATGCTCGAAAGTGCATAACAGCCTCTAGGTTCAACGTTCTGGCAGCACGCCAAGCAAGTCTTCGGCAAACTCGTCGGAATTCGCTGGGCGCAACGCCGGCTGGTTCGGTAATGGTACACTTCTGTTGTGGTTTACTATAATCCCGCACCGCGAGCCTTCATCCCAGCTCAGGTTTCATCGTAAGTTCAGCCGAACGGCCGGAGTAGCGCCGCGCTTGGATCGCAGGTTGCGCGAGTCGCGGCCCCTGCGCGTGCCGGGCGATGCGTACCGTTTGGAAAACTCGGTGCGGCTCAGTGATCCTAACCGGGACCGATCGTGCAGCAGATTTCTTTTTCTGGAGCAGCAACCATGGATTGGCTAACGCGAGAACGACCGAAGGTGGGGCGCGTAGGTTGCGCCTGGGTGATCCGACGCTTCATCGACTCCGAGGCCCAATTTCACTTTGCCTCTGGTGCGCAGCTTGAAGCGGAAGCGGCCAGAATCGGTGCAACTATCTATCATGTTCCCGGCTCAACCCTGAGCCGACGAGGCGACTCGGCGTCGTTTGAGGTGACCTGCCAGGAGTATGGATTAACCGAGCGTGACCCGGCACTGGTATTGTTGTGCCGGATCGTCAACACTGCCGATATTCCGCGCGGCCCAACCCAGGAGCCCGAAGGCCCCGGTTTACGTGCCATAATCGATGGCTTGTTGTTTGTGGAAGCGGCCGATCAGGTGGTGCTCGATCAAGGCGGGCGCGTGTTTGAGGCGCTCTATGCCTACTGCGCCGACCAGGTTCGCCGGAGGGGATCTGCCGCCGCAGGTACCGCTGATCAACCGCAATGACAGGCTCGAAGCGGCACTGCGCCGAACTGATGGACGATGTAAGGGCGGACCCACGTGTCCGCCCCCGCCAACCCCTCAGCTGCAGCATGCTGCGCCCTGCCCTATACTCTCCGCCGCATCACATACGCCCCACCAAGCAGCAACCCGCCGAACAGCAATAACCACAACCACGCGCCGCCGCCCGACGCGCTCGTGTTCGGCAGGCTTGTCGGCACTACCGCCGTGGGCGCCGGCTCTGTCGGCGAAACGCCCGCTGGTTCAGTTGTGGCTGTTGGCGTCATCTGTGCATCAGCCGTGGCCGTCTGCACAATCACCACCGTGCGGCGCGGCGCCGGTGTGTTCGTCGGGAAAGGCGTATTGGTTGGCGTAGAGGAAGGCCGCGGGCGCGAAGTCGGTGCGGGCGCCTCATCAACCGGGTCGGTCGGCGTTGCGTCTGGTTCGACAACGCGAATAGGCGCCTGAGCCTGACGCGGCGCAACGGCATTCCCGTAGCGGTCGCGGGCGCCGCTCACCTCAGCCGTGTTTACGGCGGCTTCGATATCGCGCAGGGCGGTATAAACGGTTGTGATCCGAATCGTCTCGCCGGGCCGCAGCACGCCGCGTCCGGTGATCGCCAACAGGTCATCCCACACCAGCACACCGGCAGCGGCATCAACGCTGATCGGCGGCGGATCGGCGGAGACAAAGCCAATCGCAGCCGGGTTGTAGACATCGCGCAGCGGCAGGTTAGTAATGTCGATCAGGCTGTCATTCCGAATCTCAATGGTGAAGGTCATCGGCAAACCCG
>JBBRUG010000144.1:0-14372 GCA_038247995.1 Chloroflexales bacterium
GTGGGTTACTGCTAGGGCGCCGCCAGCGGCACCCTCGCCGGATACACTCAAGCTGTAGGGTTCACGCCAGTTCTGGCCCTGATCATCGGAGCGCTGATAGATGATCGTGCCGGCACTCTGATCGCCTGCAATCGTGCTCTGACGCTCCCAGATGACATGCAGCCGATCAAGACTGTCGACGGTAATCCGCGGCTCCAGATCAAATTCTTCCCGGCGCGAGAGGTTCTCCGGCCGCGACCAGGTAACGCCGCCGTCCTCGGAACGGCGATGGAAAATGTCGGTGCAGGTCGCGCAGATGTCGGGAGCATCCGCCGTTTCCAGGCCCGGTGGAATGGCGCTGAACAGAGTATGTAGCGTGCCGTCGCGGTTGCCGGCGATCTGACTGGCGGTACCCTCGCCAAGCTGCCAGGGTGGAAAGATCGCCATTGTACGTACGACATCGGCGAGCGGCGCATTCAAAAACCACTGTATCGTCGGGTTGCCCATCACCATATGTAGGTGGTTATCGTTGCCGGCCAACAGGTTGGCCTGTAATTCAAAACTCGCATTGCGCACCCCTGCGCCGCCGGTGCTCGTCGCGAAGGCATCACCGACGAAGGGCCGTTCCTGGTTGAAGATCGATTGACTCGCTGTCCAGGTTCCGGCGATGCGCGCCCGATAGCGCAACTGATCGTTAAAACTCGATTGTTGCGCTTCCGACGAGGCCGAACTCGCCACGCTATACCAGACGACATGCAACTCGCCGCGTGCGTCAACGGCCAGGTCGGGTGCGCTGGCGATCACGCCTGCGTCTGCTGGTTGCTCAGAGATCTGCAGCGGCTCACTCCAACGGGGTTGCGCGTTTACGGCTTGGGTCGGCAGCAATGCCAGGGCGCACCCCAGCAGCAGCAGCAAAATGATCATCCGACCTGGCATAAAAAAGGCCTCGGGGCGCGCACATCGTGGAGGGTCATGCGCTGCCGAACCGGCATTGATGGCGGGTTATCAGTTGGCGCGGCGCCAGAGCGTCAGCATCACAACAACGACGAGCAGGCCAAGCACAGCCGCGAGGGCCAGGACGACAACGATAATGTCGCCGCGACTGCCGACAGCGCCGGGCGGCGGCAGATCGCGAAATGCGATCGGGTTTGTCGGCGCGGGATGCGCAACAACCTGTTCCGTAACCGGCGCATTGATCGTGATCGGTGCATCGTCAGGAAGGTTCGCCGTGAAGATCGGCGTCGGCAGGTCGATCAGCGGTGCCGGCGCAACCGCCGGGCTGTCGAGTTGTTTACTGCTATGCCAGACCCGTCGATCGCCCCAGTCGTTTGCCTGCGTATAGGTAAACCAGGTTGCATGCAGTTGGTTGCCCAGAGCTACCACGGCGCGCGGCCACATTGGGTAGTTCGGCCCCTGGGCCACAATCTCCGGCGCCGACCAGCGCTGGCCATCCCACACCAGATGCATCAGCATTGGGATGCTGGCATTGCTTGCCTCGGGGAAGCCTACAATTAACAGGTGCATCCGATTGGCGCTGTCAACCGTCAGGCTGTAACTGTCCAGCCCGCGCTCAAGCGGATCACGCGCCTGAATGCCCGGAATCGGCTCGGCGGCCATCCAGTTTGCGCCGCCGTCGGGCGAGGACTGAAAAAAGATCTGGCGTTGATTGGCGCTACGGTAGACTACCAGCGGATTGCCTTCCAGGGTGAGACCGAGTGTAGTTTGCACGATCGGTTCGCCCGGGATACCAAGCACAATCTGGGATTGCCACGTATCACCGCCATCATCGGAACGGCGGTAGATCCCATACTCAGGTCGGTCAAGGCCGAGATACCAATCGCTCCCGTGATCCCAGACGACGTGGATCCGATCCTGGGCATCAACATCGATCTGCATCCGCTCATCGCCGCCGGATAGATTGGCCAGGTTCGTGCGTACCGACCAGTCCTGGCCGCCGTCATCGGAGCGGCGGTAGAAGATCTCGCTGGCCAGTTTCGACTGTTCTTCGTCGCCGAAGACCATCTCGTTGTAGATGGCGTGGAGCCGGCCCTGACTGTCGGCGGCCAGGGCGTTGTAGTAACTACTGCCGAGGCGCAGCGGCGCCGTCCAGTTCAACGCCGACCAGGCTTCCTGAGTCGTAGCGCTTACGGTACTGAGATCAAAGCATGTGCGCACTAATGCCTGGAGCCGGCCATCGGCATTCACCGCCAGGCTATTCCGAACCGTGTAGCCGCCGGTGCAGGTGAAGGCGATGTCGTTCATCGGCGTCCAGGCGCCGTCGCGCAGCGAACGATAGCGCAGTAAATCAAGCGACGCTTCCGGCGCGCTGGGATCAGGCACATTCGGGTCGATCGCGCCGCTGCCCCAGATCACATGGATGGTGCCGTTCTGGTCGGCGGCAAGGTCGGGGAACCAGCCGAATTGGTCGTTGGAGATTTCGCTCGGCGGCGTCCAGTCGCCCTGCGCAACCGCCCGGCGCGGGGCGCCGACACTGAAGCTGCTGATCAGGATCATGATCAGCAGCACTGTGGTTGAAGCTGCCCATCGTGAGCGGGCCATCTGGCTCATCCGTCAAATCCAACCTTGCGGCGGGCACGGGTAACGCGGGTCCGCTGAACCCGCTGGCCGACGTTGCGGGCGCGGCGCGGCTGCGGTGTGCTCGGCGCTTCAACAGCATCCAGGCCTGAATCGTGCTGGCCGACGCTGCGGGCGCGGAGCGGCGGCGCTGGGCTTTCCGCCGCAGCCTTTACGCCCTGGGTCGGTATATGCGACACCTTCCACCCCCCGGAACTCGGGGCCGGCTGCGCAGCCTCTGCTGGAGGCGGAGTGATAATAACGCTGGATCTGGGCGGAACATCTGCCGCTGCCACAATCGGCGCCCGCGCTTCTTCGGCCGTCTTGCCGATCTTAACCAGATCCTCCCAACGCAGCACCTCGTCGGCGGTATTATTTGCCGGAGCAGGTTGCGCCTCAGCATACGGCGGGTTCAGCAAGCGCGGGGCGGTACTGCTTGCGGCCGCGCTAGTTGTGGCCGGTTGCCGATTGTTTGGCGCTCCCATCGTGATCGTAATTCCCTGCCGGCTCACCGCAAAGCGCAGGCCCTTTCCCGTGCCGAGTTGTGGTTGGGTCGGCTGGGCCTTGGGCAACCCGCCCGGCGCACGGCCAACCACAATCGCGCCGAGAAACCCATTATTTGGGTCGCTGCCCAGGTGTTTGCGCGCCTTGATCGCTACCGACCGCGAGTCCTGGCGACCATCGAGCACCAGCAATGCGCCATCGACGAGTGGCGCCAGAATGCCGGCATCGGGGCCGTTGAGCGCCGCCGGGCCGTCGAAGATCACCACATCGGCGACCTTATGCAGATGATCGACCATTTCCGGCCAATAGGCGAGGGGTATGAGCGTAGAGAGGCGCTCGTGCCCGGCTGCGCGCCCCGAGAAGACCAGCACATTGTGCAAAGCCGTCGGCTTAAGATGGGCCAGCATGCCATTTGCCGCATCGCCAGGCGGCGGTTGCGCATAACTTGGGCGGCTCCAGTCGCTCTGGGCAACCTGTTCGGCGGCGCGATCAAGCTGTTCGAGCAAATTGCTCGGGCCGCTTTCGGCGTCCACCAGGATCACCCGATGGCCGGTGCGCGCATACATGCCCGCTAGATCGATCGCTACCGAGCTGCGCGACGCGCTGGTCTGGGCGCTGCTGACGAGTAACGAACGCGGCAGCCGACTCCGCGCCGCAAGCACCATATTAGCGTAGGTGGTACTGACTGCCCGTTCACGTCGTGCGGCCAACGCTGGCGGCGCTGCAACCGTCGGCGGCGTTTCGGGAACCTCCCCGAGGCTCTTGATGCCGGTGCGGCTCTGGAGCTCGTTGCCGGTGCGCCAGCGCTCGTCGAGCATATCGAGCACCAGAATGGCCAGCACCGCCAACACCATCCCGCCGGCGCCCGCCATCGCCATTGTCAGCGTTGTTTTCTTGGGAACCGGGAACGGCGACGGTGCCGCCGCCTCGAAGACGGCCAGACTGTTAACCAGAGTCTGATTGCTGAGCCCAACCAGCTTGCTGTAGTTGTCGAGATACTGATCACGGGTGGCCTGCAGCACCTGAAGTTGGTTCTGAATATCGGCAATATCGATCGCCGAACTCAGCGTGCTCAGGCGAGTTTGAAGTTCGGTGATCCGCGTCTCGACGGCCTGAAGGTTGCGTTGCGCCTCTTGCAGTTGCCGATTAATCTCGCTCTGCTGGGCTTCGATCTTCTCCGGCGAATTGGGCGTAAAGGCGATCAGCGAAGCGCCGATCGCATTGGCAATGGCGGCGGCGCGCTCCGGACTCGTATCGCTGATCCGCACTTCAAGCAGGTTTGCGCCGCGATCAACGCGCAGGGTTAGCATCCGGTCGCGGATGATCCCCCAGGGGAAGCTCAATTGCAACTCTTCAATCACCGGGCCGAGAATAACTTCGCGCTTGGCCAGCGCCGCATAGTAGTCGGCGAGCACATTACTCAAGGCAACCTGCGCCTGATCGGGCGCCGCGACTGAGAAGTTGGTGCCGACCGAAAGCGTCGTCTGCGCGGTATACATATCCGGCTGCCGGCCCATAACATACCAGGCTGTGCCGGTAGCCAAAAGCACCGCCAGCGCCAACACAAACCACCAGCGCAGAAAGAGTTTGATGTAATAAAAAACATCGTGCCAGGTAAGCATTTAGGGTGCCCCCGAAATTTCGTAGCTAGAGCAATTATCTGTGCGCTCGGGCCGCAGCGGTGCCGCTCCTGGAGTACCGGTCGCCTGGCGTTCGTGCTCAATCAGGTGGACTGCCGCCAGCAGATTAGCCGCCACTCGATCCGGTTTGTGCTGCGCCCAGTCCGGATGGATTATCTGCTCAGCGCCGCGACCGGTGTGCACCAGCAGGGTGCGGCATCCGGCTGCCTTGCCTGCCATAACATCAGTTAATGCGTCGCCGACAAAATAGGTAGTAGGCAGGTCAATCTTCAGTTCGGTGGCCAGGCTGAGCAGCATTCCCGGCTGTGGTTTGCGGCAGGCGCAATGCGCTTCAGGCCGATGTGGGCAGGCCCGAATGGCGCTGATCCATGCCCCATGTAACGCGGCAACAGCCACCATGCGCGCGTGGATCGCCTCAAGCGTTGCTGCGGTCATCAATCCGCGCTCGACGGCCGCCTGATTGGTTACGACGAAGATCCGATAGTTGCGTGCGGTAAGCAAGCGCAGCGCTTCAAGTGCGCCCGGCAAAAAGCGAAACTGCGCCCACGCCGTAACATGATCGGCCCGATTTGCGTTGATCACGCCGTCGCGATCAAGAAAAATGTCTTGCTGAGGGTGTAGTTTAGTAGAGCCGGTCATCGTAATAACCTGGGTAAACGGTACACAACACTAATCGGTGCCTGGTTGTGCTGCGGCGCCCCTCCAAGGTAGGAGTCACGCTTAAATCGTGGCTAAATCACCCTGGTAAGTGGTTTACATTCCTGTTAATTGTGTTGTGTTGCTGTGTGAGGATCAGGCGGCAGCCTGAACGTCGCACTGATCTCAGGGGGAGGTGGGAGCGCTAACGAGGATCACCCAGAAGGCGACGCGGGTTGCAGTTAAGCTGGTAGCTACAGGCACGCTGACCGCTGCCTGGCCTTGCGCCGGCACAAACGGCACAATGCTGTTGCCGCCGCCGATGATCCCGCCCTCATCGTAGACAATGCCGATCACATTCACATCGATCAGATCGCGGTCAAAACTATTTGTAATAATCCCCGTCGCATTAGGCGGATCACCGACGACAAAGGCGTTATTGCTTACACTCAGGTTTTGTAGTGCCGGCGAGCGGACGAATTGCCCCGGCCGCAGCAAGACATCGATCCGATCGACAACCAGATTGGGCGCCAGGGTCAGTGCTTTGGCCACGCCGAGTTCCTGGCCGGGGCCAATCTGGGCAATTGTGTCGGTATCAGTGGCCAGCACCACGCCACTGGCGTCATAGGCGGCAACCTGGTAGCGTACGGTTTGGGCCAGCAGATCCGGGTTTGGATTGTTGATGACAAAGGCGTAGCTCATCTCAGTCTGACTCTGGCCGAAGCCCTGCTCGACAAGGAGCAACTGGGCGGGCACCGGGGTTGGCACGCGGGTCGGCGGCGGCGCCAGGGTTGGGGTCGGCGCCGGCACCGTCGGCTCTGGCGTTGGTTCCAGGGTCGGCGTGATCGTTGTCGGCGCGGGGGTTGCCGTGGCTGTCGGCGCGATTTCGCTTGCGGGTGTTGCAGTCGGCAGAGCCGTCGGCACCGCCGTGTGTGCCTCCGGCGCTGGTGAACCGCTGCCGGGTGTGGCTTCCGATGTGCTACCGGTGGGGTCGGCCGGGGCGACACTTTCGATTGGTGGTGGCTGATCTGCCGTTTGGGGCGCCGGGTTCAACAGGTTCAGGCTAAGCCGGAGCAATAAGGCAATGCTAAGCGCGAAGATCAGCGTGGCAACGATCATTTTCCAGGAGATTTGTATCTGCATGGCGTAAGGCCACAGAACTCGATATGCGTCGGAGTGAGCAGCATTATACCCTATCTGTTGTCGGCGCCGGGGCCGATAAACCTATTCTCATCCGCCTCTCGCTTCAATTTACAGCCTATTTACGCCAACTTACTAGAGTGCTAGTACAACTCGGCGGAAGTTCGCCAGGGGTTGTACGCGGGTTTGCGCCCGCCACAGTGCGGTGTCCGCCGGAGGCGGACGTACGCTTTAGCGTACTAGGTAGTTCGCATGACAATTCTGCACGTCACACGCAGCGGCGCACGTCCAGCGCTTTGTGATGGGCGCACAGGCAGGTAGGAAGCCGTATGATCATTTCACGCACCCCGCTACGGATCAGTTTTGCCGGCGGCGGCAGCGATCTGGCCGCTTATTATCGCCAGGAACCGGGCGCTGTGGTGAGCATGACGATCGATAAATACATCTATATCACGGTTAACAAAAAGTTTGATGATCAAATCCGGGCTAGCTATTCCGTAACCGAGATCGTCGATCGACTCGATGAACTTCAGCACCAGTTGATTCGCGAGGCGCTACGGCAGGTCGGGCGTGAACGCGGTATCGAGATCACTTCAATCTCCGATATTCCCTCGCAAGGCACCGGCCTCGGTTCGTCCAGCACCTATACGGTTGGCTTGCTCAACGCACTCTACGCCTTCAGCGGCCACTTTGCCGGCGCCGAACGCCTGGCCCGCGAGGCCTGCCAGATCGAGATTGAGCGCTGCGGCGAGCCGATTGGAAAGCAAGATCAGTATATCGCCGCCTATGGCGGGCTCCAAATGATCCAGTTCAATCCCGACGAGACGGTTTATGTTGATCCGGTGATCTGTAGCCCGCAGATCCGCCGCGATCTGCAACAACATCTGCTAATGCTCTATACCGGCGCCACCCGTCAGACCGGCAACGTGCTGCGGGAACAACGCACCAATACTGAGCGTGATGCCGCGAAGCGCCAGAACCTGTGTCGGATGGTGCAATTGGCCCACGCGCTGCGGGCCGAACTCTTGCGCGATAACCTGGACGCGTTCGGCGAGATCCTCCACGAGGGCTGGATGCTCAAGCGCGAATTGGCCTCGGGGATCAGTAATCCACGCATTGATACCTGGTACGAACGCGGGCGCGCTGAAGGCGCTTCAGGCGGCAAGATCCTTGGCGCCGGCGGCGGTGGCTTCTTGCTGCTTTTTGCACCGCCTGAACGCCATCCGGCGATCATTCGCGCCCTGCCCGATCTACGCCCAGTGCCGATCGCGCTGGAACCGCAGGGGAGTAAAATTATTTATGTTGAAGAGGGGAGCCGCAGCTAAGCGCGCCTTGCTGACCGTAGTAGTATAAAATTAGTTAAGAAGGGACTAGCGGCCTATAGTGATCCCAAGCGCCACCGCCTATACTCTAGCCATGCCGTGCGAGCAACTCGAGGGCCAACTGTGCCCAAAACAAGGAGATGCTATGGCTTGGCCAAGAATAATGTGGCGTGGTGGCCTGCTTCTTCCGCTCCTGCTGATCTTCACGCTCAGCGTTCCTCAACGTAATCAGGCCCAAAACAACGGCGACTCCCGGCTCTACCTGCCGCAGGTCGGCGCCGGCGGTGTACCGGATCTGGTTTTTGTTTCGCGTCAGATCCCCGATGAAGGGTCGATTTACTGGGACGTGCCCAAGGATATGCCCGGCGTCGGCACGTATTCGCGTTTTCGGCCGGCAGCGCCCGGGAAGCTGCTCATCCGTACGTCGAGCGGCGCGATTGTCACCCTCATCGACGGTGCGCGGCCTACGGTGGCAACGCTAAACCTGATCGACGTAAATGCGCCCGACGTCTCTTACGATGGAAAGACGATCGTTTTTGCCGGCTTGCCGGCCGGTGACTACGATCAGAGCCCCGGAACGCATCCCGGTGCGTGGCGGATCTATGCGATCGGCGTCGATGGGCACGGGTTACGCCAGATTACACGGAGCAATCAGCGGCTGGACATGCGCCAATTCGGCCCAACCGGTGCGTCACTAGCCGATTATGATGACGGCGATCCGGTCTGGTTGCCGGATGGCCGGATTGTTTTCTCGTCTACGCGCTGGCCGAGTTATGCGCAGTACAGTGGTGTGCGCACGACGAATCTGCACGTCGTGAGTGCCGACGGAACCGATCTGCATCGGATTACGTCTGAGCGCAACGGCGCCGATCGCCCGCTTGTCGAACCAGCGACCGGGCGCATTGTCTATGCGCGCTGGTGGCGTAACCATCGTTTTCCCAGCGCCAGTATGGCTACAATCACCGATCCGGCAGGCGGTTTCGTGCAGAAAGACGGCCTCACGGCGAACCGTGACGACCACGTTGGCGGCCCCGACAGCATGTTCCGCAACGGCTGGCAAGCAGCCAGCATCAACCCTGATGGGACCGATCTGCGCATGTGGACCGGACGCCTGGGCCAGGAAGAAGCGAACCATATCTACGGTGGTACGTTCCTCCCGAATGGCAACCTTGTGGCAAACTTTTTCCCGATGTACAACATGACGGAAGCCGCCGGATTTGGTGGGCTGCGCCTCTACAAGAACGGCTTTGAACCCTATGTGCCGATTATCGGCGTGACCAGGGCAACCCAGGACTACGTGAGTGAGGAGAACCCTACCTCCTACGGCGTCCTAAATGGAGCTTACGCCTCCGAGCCGATGGCAGTTACGAATAATCTGCTCGTGATCTCGTGGGCGGCTAACATTCAGCAGGACTACGGGCTCTACACGGTCAATATCAACGGTGCGGGGCTGAAGCCGCTCTATAATCAGGAGGGGACGTCGGAACTCCGGGCGCGGCCGGTGGTTGCCCGCACGGTACCCCCGGTGATTCGCGATACCGTCACTGCGCCGGCGAGTTTGCTGCCGCCGCCGGCAAGCGGCCCCTACGACCAGGATGGGACCTTCAGCTTTGATGTGCTCAATATCTACGCGAACGGCCCGGTGGATTCCGGGATCGTCAGTGCGCCACCGGTTGGCTCGGCGCATACGCTGCGCTTCTTCCTCGATCAGCAGCGGACCAGCCCCGGTTCGTTCCCGAATCTCGATTGGCCGATCCTGCTCGACGAGTTGCTGATCTCGCCTGCCGGTGCCGTGCGCAATGATCAGTTACCGGCCAATGTGCCGCTCTTTGAGCAGGTGCGTAGTGCGTCGGGTGAAGTGCCGCTGATTTTGGAGGGCGGCTCGGCCCATGTCGCCGGTATGAACTTCGGTCGGCCGGGTGAACATACGCGCTGTGTCGGCTGCCACGCCGGCCACTCGATGCTGCCGGTTCCGGATGACCCGGACGAGGCGCTGTGGACAAACCTGGCCACCGGCGCCACGGTTTCCGTCTCCTCGAGCCGTGATGCTGAGGCGAACAGTGGCCTTAATGATCGACGTGCAATGAGCGGGCCGATCTATGCCTACTGGACGAGCCAGAATGGCAAGACAGCCGGCGAATGGGCTCAGTTAACCTTCCCGGTGCCGATTACGGTGCGCACGGTGCGGCTGTACAACCCGCGCTTCGGTGACGAAGCCGATGCGAGTCTGCAAGTTGAGCGGGCAACGGTTGTGCTTTATGCCGACGCTGCCGCAACTCAGGAAGTGGCCCGCGTCAGCATTGGAAAACTTGCCACCGTGGGCACTGATGTGGCTTTTCCTGAGGTCGATGCGCGGGCGGTGCGGGTCATTATTGACCAGACGAGCGGGACATTCTACGGCATGCGCGTCGCCGGCCTTGCCGAAATCGAGGTGATTGCGCGGGTCGTCGAACCGTGATCCGGCGTTCAGTTAGCGTTTAAGGGTGCTGCGCGGATCAGTTGTTCACGGTGAGGAGCGCGAGCCGTACAGCCAGAACGCACGCTCCTCACGCCCCGCATAATACCGTCACTCGCCCGCAGGTTGCACAGACCCGCTCGGCCTGGCCTGCGGGATGGCTTTCTTCTGCGTTGGGGAGCCGCTGGCCGCACGGGCACACATAGCCGATCAGGCGCGCCGGGTTGCCCACGACCAAGCCATAGTCGGGTACGTCTCGGGTTACGATGGCGCCGGCGGCCACCATCGCCCAGCGCCCCACCGTTACGCCGCAGATGATCGTTGCGTTGGCGCCGATGCTTGCGCCGTAACGGATTAAGGTTGGCGTCACCGTCCAGTCGTTTGCGCCCTGCAAATTGCCGTCGGGGTTGATCGCGCGCGGCGTTTTGTCGTTGGTAAAGCAGACGTGCGGCCCGATAAAAACGCCGTCTTCGATCGTTGCGCCGTGAAAAACCGAGACATTGCTCTGGATCTTCACCCGGCTGCCGATCTGTACGTCGGCGTCGATATAACAGCCCTTGCCGATAATGCTCTCGGCGCCGATGCTGACGCCTTCGCGCACCTGCGTCCAGTGCCATACCCGCACATTGGCGCCTAGTTCGGCCTGCGGATCGACGGCGGCGGTCGGGTGGATGGCGACATTTGGTTTGCGATTCATAAGCTTAGAGCACTGAGCAGCATGACTGAGCCGCTGAGACCACTGAACCGGGTAGCTGGCTGCGCTCGCGCCTGGTTGTGCAGGCTCAATCGATCTGAGCAATGCTGTAGAGCGCTCCAGGTTCGGCTACAGCGAAGCGATGATAGCCGACGAGCCTAACAACGGCCTAAGTTCGGGCGGGATCGAGCTTACAGTTCTGGCGTGTAGGCAAATCCCATCGCATAGCTTGCCGCAGCCCTCAGCCCTCATTCGGCACACGCAATTCCGCATTCGGCATGCGTTCTGCCGGGCGCACGAAGAGCAAGGCCATGCTGCCGAGCAGCAATGCGGCGCCAAATAACCCGGCCGGGGCGAGGCGTTCGCCCAGGAAGAGTACGGCCAGCGTCGCCGAGCCAAGCGGTTCGAGCAGGGTGAGCGTCGCGGCGGTTGTGGCGGTGACGGTGCGCATACCACGTAGGTACAGGCCATAGGCCAGGGCGGTCGGGAAGAGGCCGAGGTAGAGCAACAGGCCCCAACCCTGGGCGCCATAACCGCTGCCGAACCCGGCGTTCAGCGCAATCGGCAGCAGCAGCAACGCACCCAGGCTAAAGGCGAGCGTGATCGGCTGGAGCGGGTGGTAATGCGGCGCCACAACCCGCGAGCCAAGCACCACCAGGCTGTAACACGCGCCGGCGGTCAGCGCTAGGGCTGCGCCAAGCAACAGATCGGCCGAACTCGCAGCTTCGGGCGCGCCGCCGACGAGCAGAACTGTGCCGCCAATCGCCCCCGCCATGGCTGCCAGGGTTGCCGGGCCGAGCCGTTCGCGCAGGAAGATCCGCGCCAGCAGCGCGGTGAAGATCGGCGCGCTACAAATGTTGATCAGCACGGCCGCCGCTACACCCAGGCGCGGGATCGCGGCAAAATAGGCTACCTGATACCCTGCAAAGGCCATCCCAATCAGCCCAATCGGCCCCAGATGAGCGCGCTGCACCCGCCAGAAGTTCGGCCCCACGAGGATCCGCGCCAATAAAGCCAGCGCCGGCGCCGCGAGCAGCAGCCGCCCGAAACCGACGGCCAGGGCGTTCGTGTCGGCCATGCGATAAAGCAAACTTACGGCAATGCCGGTCGTGCCCCAGATCAAGGCTGCCAGGGCAACCAGCGTTAAGCCCATGCGCAAGTCGCGCTGAGGATGCATAGGTACTCCGTACTGCGTATTGCGCCCTGCCGCCTGCCGCTATAGCGCTGGGCAGATCCATTGATCCAGCATCCGGGCGGCGCGAGCGCAGCGCGCCACCCAGTTCAGTGCCCGCAGCGGCTCAATCGTTTTGCTTAGTGCTCTAGCGTGCTGAGGTGCTGGTCGGAGCCTCGCCGCCCACTGGGCGATACATGACTTCGCCCTCGCCGTTTGCGTCGAGCACTTCGGCGAGGATGGCGAGCAGTTCCTGATCGGCTCCGGCGCGGCGCAGCAGATCGATCGTCGCCGTATTGATGTAATAATCGCGGTCGTCGGGGTGCTCATCCACCAGCGTGGTAGCCAGGAGGCGTAACTGGCTGGGGCTAACGACGCCGATCTCGCGCCCATCACGCTTATCGTGGAGCGTTGCCTGGCCCACAGCGCCGGGTGGCGCCTTGAGCGTGCTGTCGTTATCGCGCGAAACCCACTCCATATATTTGCGATCGGCGGCGGTAATGTCCATCGGCATCAGCCCCTCTTCACGGTCTTTGAGGAGCGTCTGCATAACGACATGGGCTGCATTCGGGCGACCCATGCGTTGGGCGCCGACGCGCAGGCGTTCAAGGTGCTCCGGATCGGCAAGCACTCGGTCGATCTTAAAGGCAAGCACAGTCAGGTGGTGATAACAGATCGCCGCGCCCTGTTCCAGCAGATGGTCGTTGTTGCGGTCTTCCTGGCCGGGGATGGCCGAGCCGATCACCATTGGCGTGCCGGCGGCCATACACTCGGCGGTGCTCAAACCGCCCGGCTTGCCGATGAACAGCGTCGCGATGCGCAAGAGGTCGGGCATGGCATCGGTGAACCCCAACACCCGGAACCGCTCGGCCTGGGGGGCGACCATGGCTTCGATTTGCTGGCGCAACTCTTCATTCCGCCCACAGATCGCAATAATCTGCGCGGGTTGGCGCAACTGCATCAACTGTTCCACAATCGCCTTGGCCGGGCCACCGCCGGCGGCGCCCGCCGAATAGACCAGAACCGGCTTGTCGGGATCAAGCTTATGCGCGGCAAAGACGGCGGCGCGATCCACCGGCTTACCCAGTACCGGGTTCACCGGAATGCCCGACACCGTCACGCGGCCGGGCGGCACACCCAACGCCGAAAGGTGCGCCTTCATCTCATCGAGGGCCACAAAGTAGCGATGGAAGCGGCGCACGAGCCACATGCCTTGAAAATCGTAGTCGGTAGTGATTGTGGCCGTAAGGGCGTTGATGCTGCGATCCACCAGCAAATGCGCGGTGATCCCGGCGGGCATGTAGTGCGTGCAGACCACAATATCGGGCGCGTAGTTGATGATTGCGCGCTCCAGCGGCGCGAGGCTGACCCGTTCGAGCAGAATCCGCATGCCGTCATCGCGCCACGGCGAGTCGTTGTAGTCGTAGAGCCAACCTAAGACATGGGCGAGGTCGGCGCTTTTGGTGAGCCGTAGAAACGCTTCCGCTGTCGCGGCGCGGTAGGCCGGGTTGGCAAAGTCGAGGGCGTCCTCGTGGCGTACTTCGGCCACGCCGGGCACACCTTGAAAAGCCGTCTCGACGGCCCGAGCGGCACTGACGTGGCCGGAGCCGACGCTGGCCGAAAGAATTAACACCCGAGCACTCATGGTATGCCTTCTTGTTACAGCCTGACAGTTAACTGGCGAGCAGTCTGACAGTTTGCCGTCCGACCGCCCGACAGTTTTACAGCATTGCTCAGATCGATTGAGCCTGCATAACCGAGCGCGAGCGCAGCGCGCTACCCGGTTCAGTGGCCTCTGCGGCTCAGTCATGCTGCTCAGTGCTCTAGTATAGCGTTAATGTGCAAGCGGTGAAACCTTGTGCAGTGTAACAGGTATGCACATGCCGTGCCTTCGCCCTGCTGCTAATGCTATTTCGGTGCCGACCGCGCCGGGAACTGCGAACTGCCGGCCTGATCACCCGTTTGCCGCGAGGGTGCGCTGGATCTGGTCGATGTGACCGGCGCCGTGAGCGACGTACGAGCGGAGCATGTCCGCCAGGCTCACGGCACCGCGCTCGGGATGATGGCCGACCCGGTGCCATGCATCAGTGGGCAGCGCTTCCCAGAACTGCGCCCAACGGGCGTGGAGGCCGAAGAGAAGCGTCATCGAGAGGGTAATATCGGCTACGCCGGCATCGGGGAGCGCTGCCCAGGCATCCTGGTCGTACGGGCGGAGCGGCGGCTCCGCTTCGGTCAGGATCAGTCGGCAACGAATGTA
>JBBRUG010000145.1:0-14038 GCA_038247995.1 Chloroflexales bacterium
AAACCCGACCCGTTTCCCTTTGCGCCGCCCGCTGCGGCTGTCGAGGAAGTTCTTGACCGCCCGCCCCAGGTTGACGAACGCCCCGTCAATAGCCGACTTGCCGACCTGGAATGTCCAGGGATACTCCACGGCCCGTATCTCCTTGCGTGTTGGTGCGTCGTGATGTATGCGAGGGCGGCGTGCAGGTGGTGCTGCAATTCCGCGGCGTGTGTGAGCCAGATGCTATGCGCCGCGCCGGGGATTTCGACGTAGCGCGCGTGCGGAAGCAGCGCGGCAAGTTGCTGGGTAGGCCAGTTCGGCCGGATATCGTCGGCGGCAGTTATAAAGACACACGGTACGGCAAGGTCGGCCAGTTCGCGCAGCAGTTCCGGGCGGCGACAAAACGTGCGCCAACTCGCATTCCCCTGGCGATTCACGTCCGGGTCGGCGTGAAAGACCTTGCCGCCGGTGTCTTCCCCTATCGTTTGCAAGCGTTCGTGATAAGTGGCGCTCCAATCACGGTCGTTCACTATTTTGCCGCCCGCAATCCCAATGATCCCCATAGTCTGTGCGGGATACCGCACCGCATAGGCGAGGGCGAGATTCGGGCCGTGACTGTGGCCGAGCACTATCCAGCGCTCATAGCCGTAGGCGATGCGGATCGCCTCAACATCAGCCAGGAGCGTGGCGACATCATAGCGCCCATCCCAAGCGGATCGCCCGCAACCGCGCGGCTCAAAGCGGATGACCCGACACGTCGCATCGATCAGAGCGGCGACCGGCGCCAGATAGTCATCACAGCCGGGACCGCCGTTAAAGCACACCACCGGCGTGCCGGTTCCGGTTGCCGTCGTCCAGAGCTGTGCGCCGTCGCGCTCCACAAATCGTTCGCCTGGTGCATGAACAGGTGCCATGGTTCAACTCGCTCCAGGTGTTGACGCTGGACAACCGCCCGCGAACAGCCGCCGGGCATGGGGGCGCGGTGATCTGTCGTCGCAATACGCCAAGCACGTTTGGAATGCACAACGATGTAAGAGGGACGTCGCTCAGCATAGCGCGAACCGGAGATGCACGGGATCAGTCCTGGGAAGGAGTGCTTAGGCTGTGGTGTGTTCGGAAGACACCCCAGGCATTGCATCTCACCGCCCACAAGCCGCTGATACATCCACACGGTGCCGTGCTGGGTGGGATTGCGCAGATAGGCGAGGAGCGGTTCGCGTATTTCCGGCCATGGGTTCCGCTGGATCTTGCGGTATGCATCGTTGAGCGGTACAAACGCGGCGCGCTGTATGATCAGGTCGGGGTCTTGTACGCGGATCGTTCCTTCAACGCTCGTGATCACAAAGATGTGCGCTATCGAGACGTAGTTTTCTGCCTGATTGGAGACCTGTGTCACATAGGCGAGTTTGCCGATCCGCTGCACGGAAAGTCCGGTTTCCTCGCGCACTTCACGTTTCAGTGCATCGGCAACGCGTTCGTACGGTTCGACCACACCACTGGGTAAGCTTCAATGGGCAGCCGGATCATGTTGTGCTTGCTGTTTGACGAGGAGCAGCGCGTCCTGAAAGCGCAGAATACCTGCCGTAACGTGATAGCTGTTCGGCGGTGATGATAGGACAGGTGATCCGCGTGCCATAGCCGTGTTCCTCATCCATGATCGCTGGCACCTGCACGGCTCACAGCGGACGTGTTGCCGGCGGCACGGGCGTAACAATGAGCGTGATGCTTCCCACATTGGCGATCGATTCGCTGAAGCGGTCGGCATCGTGGCGTACCGCCACCACTTCAAGCTGGCTCGCTACGGTTTCGTTCTCCAGGTCACTGGCATCAAGCTCTCGAACCTGCTCGATCTGCTCAAGCTAATCGTGGTTCATCACGGCCAGGGTTATCGTGTCGCCAACCCGGGGTAGGACATCACATTCAAGCCATCTCGGAAGGGTATACTGCGGCGCAGCGAGGTCAGCACTCCAGGCAAGAAAGAGCCGATGGGCGACCACGTCGGTGCGGGTAACGGAGCAAACCGCACACTGATTGGCCACATCATGGATCACGCTGATGACGTCCCATAAGATGGCATCGGAAGAGCGATCGCTAGGCGACGAGATGCTGACCTGCTCGCCAACACGCGGCACTGCAGGCATATCCCATGTCCCAAGATCACGGGTTGTGGTTGCGGACACCTGTTGCTCGAAGTGAATAAAGCTGACTTCCATACCATTCCTCCGTTCGGTGTGGGCCAAATGCGTTGATTGCCTGCTTGCCGCTCTCGCCCTCATGATACGCTGATCTGGTAGCGGGTGCGATGATCTCTTGCGCTCGGTCGGTCTGTCGCGAGAACTTGCTGCAGGGCTCTGTTGACGCCGCCCGGCAACACCGGTATCATGCAGGGAGATTGGCCAATGGCTGGAGGGGCGCATGACAACCACAACCGTAGAAGTGCTGACCAGCCCGGCTACAGGGGTGCTCGGCGCAAGCGACCCGGCTGACCCTTTCCGCTATGGCTGGCGCTACGTCAAGGTTGACCGCCCCGACGGCACCTACGAGATGCGTCAGGAGCCGCTGACCTTGGAGGATGTGCTGCACCCCCAGGAGGGCGATCAGGTGACTCACAGTGATGCGCACCAGCGCCGGCGCCGCTACCTCTGCAATGTGCTGGAGGCCCAGCTCGCCCACGATCCCACTGCGGTCGTGCTCGATGATGTGCGCATCGCCTGGGACGTGCCCGACCTCAAGGCTCACGGCCCCGATATCGCCGTCATCATCGGTGTACAGCAGCGTCAGAATTGGAGTACCTTCGATGTGGCCCGCGAGGGCGTGCGGCCCGCGCTGATCATCGAGCTTACTTCCCCCGAGACGGCCAGTATCGACCGCTCAAACAAGCTCGAAGAGTACGATATCGCCGGTGTGCCGCTCTACGTGATCGTCGATACGGTCGTGCTGCGCAAACGGCCAACCCTGCGCCTGCTTGGCTATACTCAGACTGCGGACGGCTACCAGGTTCTGCCGCCCAACGAGCATGGCCGGCTGTGGCTCGCACCCGTGCAGCTCTGGCTGGGCACCGAGCACAACGAGTTGGTCTGCTCCAACGCGGCCGGCGAGCCTCTGGGCGACTACCGAGCCCTCGCGGCAGCCCTGGCTGAGGAGAGTGCCGCGCGCGAAGTCGCTGAGCAGCGTGCCGAGGCGGCCGAGGCGAAGCTCCGTGCGTTGGAAGCCGAACTGCGGCGCCTCCGCGGCGCAGAGTAGTCTGGCGCAGACACAGCGGCCTGGCCGAGAGATACCCGTTCTACGTTGTACGCGCTCCGCTTGCAAGCGCCCGCATCCGCTGAGCGGTCGCATCCAGCGCCTCCCAATCCTCACGGTAGGCATTGTACGCCAGGTGGTCGAGCCCAATGTGCAGAGCGCACGCCCTCAGCCGTGCCTCCAGGTTGTGCGGCCAGTAGCCCGCCTCCCGCCAGCGTCGTTCCAGCGCCGTGCGCAGCAGCGGAACGTCGAGGTTGGGATGCCAAGGCGCCCAGAACACGAACCAGGCCAGGTCGTAGAGGTGGTCGCCGTAGGTCGCGCAGCCCCAGTCGAACACACCGCTGACCGCGCCATTTTCGACCAGGACGTTGCGGTTGAGCAGGTCGGCGTGAATCAGCGCGCGCGGCGCCGTATCGTCGAGCACCTGCTGCAAGTGGGCGAAACCCCAATCGAACGCAGCTTGTCCCGTCGCCGAGGCAGCCAGTCGCGTTCGCCAGCCGAAGGTACGCCGACTGGGGGAGTCGTCGGCCACGGCGAGAAGATGCGCAGACCAGCGCGTGTGCCGCGCCAAGCCGTCACCGTCCCACCCGCCGAACCCGCTCGTCCCCGATGTATCTGCCAGCCGGAGCGCCTCCAGCAGCGCAACGACGGAGGGGATCGCCGTGCGCCACTGCTCGCCCGTCACCAGTTCGAGCGGCACACCGTACACCCGCCGCGAAATCGCATAGTAGCCGTCGAAGGCCGGGCCGACGGCAAGTACTTCCGGCACCGGCAGCCCTGGTGCGCGATAGCGGAATGCGACGCGATCCTTCGCGAAGTCGTCGTCGTGGTGTCCGAAGCGGACGATCAATGCTTCATCGCCGCGGCGAAAGCTGAAGGCGCGGGACCACGAGCCTGCGCCGGCCGGCGCAACGTCGCTCGCGGTCGGGTCGAACTGCTCGGCCAGGAACTGCTGCACAAGCGCGGGGGAAAAAGTTACCTGCATCGCGAACACCATTTCCTTGCAGGCGGATCGCTGCGTTCGTTATCCCTCAAGCGAGTGATCCGGCGCCGCTAAGGGCGTCAGAAATGCCGGCGGCACCTGATCCACGATCCAGACGCCGTTTGCGGAGCAGGAGAAGACGTGTCCGGCGGCATGCATCGCCGCCGCATCAACGACGAGTACCGCCGGTGGTCCGTGGCGAGCGCCGACGTTCTGTGCCGTCGCCACATCGGCCGAGAGGTGGACGTGATGGCGGCCCATCCTGGTAAGGCCCTCGCGTCGGATCGTCGGCAGCACGCGCACGCTCGTCCCGTGATACAGCACCGGCGGAGGCGTCGTCACTGCAAGCTCCAGGTCCACCGCGACGCTGTGCCCCTGGTTCGCTCTGATGCGCGTCCCGGTTGGGTCAAAGGCGAAACGGCGCTTGGTGTTGCGTTCGACCACCTCATCGAGTTGCGCGCGTGTGATCGCCTTCCCGTTGCGGGCCAGCGCCGCCAGCAGGTCGTCAACGGCAATCCAGCCGCCGGGCGCAAGCGTCAGCCCCAAGGCGTCAGGGCGGTGGCGCAGGTGGTACGACAAGGTTTTGCTGATGCGGGTGATTTCGGTATCGTTCATCGGTGTCCTGCTGGTTGTGATACACGTATCGTGCGGCTGCCAGGGTTGCCGGTGTCAGTGTAGCATGCGGCAAGTTGGACAAGATGCGCCATCCGGCGGAACTCCGGCTACACATCGTCATGGCCGATCACGCAGGACTCTCAGCGGTCGGTCGGCGCCCATGCTCGGCTGTGGTATAGCTCCACCAGGATCGTCTCTGTACAAACCTCCCTACGCAAACAAACGCCCGCCGCGGTTCAGCGATGGGCGTTGTGATTCGTCTGACATCCGGGTTATTGGATCGCGAACCCCGTGTAGGGACGTTTCTGGGGATGATGAAAGGCGAGGACAATATCATCGGCGGGGATGCCCTCCGCTGTGAGGCGTGTGGCAAATCCTTCGGCTGTGCCGTCATGCTCGATCCGGATGTTGCGGGCAAGAGTGCCTGCGGCAGCACGAACACCACCCCGGTGAGGAGAACGAAGCTTCCCGCTACAAGCAGCAGTGTGATGTGCACGGTCGTATACTGCAGCATCTGGCCGACGATCACCACACCGATGGGAATACCCCCATAGGCCCCTGCACTATACAACCCAAAGATTCGACCGCGCAGGTCAACCGGCGTGCGTTCTGCCAGCGCCGTCATAATCAGTGGGCCGCACGGCCCAACGCCTACCCCCATCAGGGCACAGCCTGCCGCCAACACCAGCAGTGGCCCGGAGACGAGCAGCGGCACAAAGGCGAGTGCTATCGTGCAAAAACTTCCGATCAGCACCGTGCGTCGGGCAACGTGTGCACCGACGGCACCGTACAGAAGTGCGCCGCTTAGCGTGCCCGCCCCAAAGCTTGCGATCACCACGCCGAGCGCCGACGGCTCGCCCAACACCGTACTGGTGTACACCGGTAAGATCACCAGAAAAACCGGATTGATCAGCAGGTTGAAGGTGCCAAACAGGCCCATCAGGGTCAGGATCTGCCGGTCGTGACGCAGGAAGTGCAGGCCATCCCGCAACGCCTGTCCATAGGTGCGGTGTTGCCGTAGGTGCGCGTTTTGGGCCACACCGATGCCGATCAGCAGCGCCGACAGGCCGAACGTGAGCGCATCGAGGAGCAGCACGGTTGCCGCACCCATAACGCTCATCAGCACCCCGGCGAGCAGCGGGCCGAGCACCAGAGCCGCACGTCCGATGGCGCTCACGGCAGCGGTGGCGCGTTCGAGCGACCAACCGGCGGCACGCGCCAGGTCGGGGAGCAGACTGGCGCGTGCTGTCAACCCCAGTGCCTCGGCGCAACTCCCCACAAACACGAGCAGCGCCAACAGCGCGAGCGGCAGCGCATTACGGGCAAACAGGAGCGGGATGCACCCAAATGCGATCAGCGCGCCACAGTCGGCGGTGATGCTGCTGCGCCGCGCCCCCAGGCGATCAACCAGCGGGCCGCCTGCCAGACCGACGATAAACAACGGCAGGGTGAGCAGCGCGGTGATCGCACCGACGAGCGCGGTGCTACCGGTGACGCTCCAGACGAACAACGGCAAGGCGACTGCCGAAAGCAGCGTCCCGGTTTCGGAGATCGCCCGGGCGATCAGGAGCGCGATCAGCGGTGATTGACGAACGGGTTCCGGTGGCATAGCATCCCTTCATACCGTGCCGAAGCGTGGCGTGACCACCTGGCGCGATGGTCTGACGAGTATAGCGGGAGGCCAGCTTCAAATGGAAGATACTGCATTGAACCAGGAACAGGTTGCGGTTCGTGACCCGGCGGCGGTGGCGCTGCTGGTTCACCCAAAAGCGCTTGTGGCGCTTGCCCCGTTTCTGGAACACGAGCGGTCGCTGAGTGCGGCTGCCGCCGAAGCGGGCCTGAAACTGCCGACCCTGACCTACTGGGTGAAGCGTCTCCTTGCGGTCGGGTTGCTGATCGAGACCCGCCGGCAACAGCGCGTCGGCTCGGCGATCCGCTACTACCAGAGTCGCGAGCGTGCGTTCTTTGTGCCCTATGCAGCGCTTCCGGCGGAGGTGGTCGAGAGCTTTCAGCGACAAAATACGGCGGCACTAGAGTAGCGGCTTGCGCAGGCGCTCAGCGCGGTCTATGGGCCGTGGAGCGACGCCTGGGGCCTGCGGATCGGGCGGCACGCCACGGGCAAAGCCATGATGCAGCAGGTGACGGCTGTCGGCGCAGCCCTTGATCCGGCGGCGTTTAGGGCGCTCCAGGCCTGGGACGGACTGACCTTGAGCGCGGAAGACGCCCGCAGTCTCCAACACGAGTTGTACGCCGTCCTGGAGCGTTATCGCGGGCGAACCGGGCAGACGTATCTGGTACGGATTGCCGTTGCACCGATCGATGCGTGACAAAGGTAGCGGTACCGACACACAAACACGGCGCGACCGTAGTGGCCGCGCCGTGTTGTAGTCATGAAGCTACGCCGCCAGCCGTAGCTGTGCGGGGTTCGTTGTGATTTCCGCAGCGCCATCACGCAACAGGGCCTCGTCAATTGGCTGCCAGGGCTGACCGGCCATGCGCCGATAGTGCAGGAGGAAGAGCATAGCTTACCGTTCGCTTATATCTCTCGACGGTTCGGACAAATGCTCAACCAGACGCGTATAACAGGTAACCTCCAGGCCAGCCAGCGCCAGCAGTCGCTGCTGGAGGCTCGACAGCGGGGTCAGATGGCGGATGACCTGGGTGGGCAGGGTGACCACGGTCAGCGTCAGGTTGTCGAATGCCTCCAGCACGCGCTCGGCGGTGGGGCGGCGGGTGCCCCGGCTCGGTTGGCCGGCATACAGCCCCGTGAGTGGTTCTGCCTGCGGCTCCTGGGCCAGACTCTGGCGGATGCCGTATTCCAGCAGGCTCAGCACGCGCACCGCGATGGTCAGCAGGCGCACCAGCCCGGTCACGTGCTCGTCACGGCTCAGGTAGACCGGACTCAGCGACAGGGGTGCGCCCTTCAGCCGCCCGATCGGGTGCTCGACCAGGTACTGGTCGCGATAGGCCAGCACGATCTGAGTCAGGCTCCTCACCTCGGTGGGCTGGTTGGTGGCGTAGATCCGCCAGCCCAGTCGGGCTTCCACCGCCGCGATGGCGACCTCCGCGCGAGCCGTGGTCAGACTCATGAGGTAGGTGGTCTCATCGCGCGCCGGTTGCCCGCGATAGGCCCGAACGCGGCGGGTCTGCGCCTCGGCCTGCACGGTCACATCCAGCAGCCCCGCCACGTCATGGCGCTCCAGGATGCGGGCCAGCGCCGTCGCCGCCTCGTCCGGCGTCGTTGGGCGCACCTTGCCCCGCCGGGCGACCAGCAGGTCGGCCACTTCAGCCTCGGCCTCGGTCAGTCGCCGTTCGAGTGCGTGGCGCTGGGCGGCCTGCCAGGCCGGCGAGCGCACCACGATGCGGCGCTCGGTCCAGGTGACCGGCTGAGCGTCCACGGTGCTGGTCAGTTCGACGCTGGTTTCCCACGCCTCGGCGCTGACGACCGGGTGGCCCGCCGCGTCGAGGACGGGCTGGCCATCGGCATCCGGTCGGCTGATCGTCGTCAGGGGTGCGTTCGCCAACGCCTGGGCGATCAGCGCATCGCGCGCGGCAGCGGGCAACTGCACCCGGCCCAACGGGCAGAGATAGTAATCACCGGCGTGCTGGAGGTGCGCACGGATGGGCAGCGCGCCCAGCTTGCTGTCGCCGACGTAGAGCAGACCGGTACGGCCCAAACTGGCCCGCACCCGGTCGATGATCGGCAGGTACAGCCGGTCATCCGTACGCTGACCGGAGAGCACATCCACGGCCACGGGCATGCCGAGTGGGTCGAGCGTGGCCAGCATCACCTTGACCTGGGGCAGGTCGGGACGATGGTCTTTGCTGTGGCCAAACGGGAACAGGCCATCCTCAGTAACCTCCCAATAGCCGCTGGCGGTGGTGCCATCCACCCGTACGGTAGTCGGCGTCAGGTCGTAGACGCGCAGGATGTGCTGGTTGAGCGCACCCTCGCAGGCGGCCCAGCGGGGCGTGTCACTGAGGGCGAAGAGGACATCCGCCAGGCGGTCATCGGTCAGGTCGGTGGGCCGCAGCGGCTGCGGCAGCACGGCGTTGAGGGTCGTGGTGATCTGGTCGGCCCAGGGGCGCACGCGATTGAGCCGATGGTCGGCCCGCGACAGGACGTGGCCCAACCAGACGGTCACCAGCCAGCCCAGGCTCAGCCCCTGGTGCTTGCCGTGCGTCGGGAAGTGGGCGTCCAGAATGGTGGGCAGCCCCAGGCGTTGCATATGGGCCAGCAGCAGCGGCACGTCATCCACCCGTTCCGTGTGTATCGTGGGTTGCTCGTTCATACGACGAGCCTACCCGATTCTGCGAACCCTGTCCAAATTTAAGCGAACGGTAAGCAGAGAGTTACCCTTGTAGTAAATATTCAGATAGTTGTCGCGGATATGCAGGTCGAGATCTTTGTCAGCGCGCACCTGTTGTAGCATGCCCAGCAACAAGCCGCTTTGTAAGTCCGCCATAAAACTGGGTGAGAGTCCATGCATCATTTTTCTCCCTATTGATGTCTACGTGTGGTTCATGTTCTCAGTTAACGCTCCAATGAATCGGCCAGTTCGCGGCGCAACGCCTCGCGGGCCTCGGCGACATCGGCGAGCAGGCTACGATAGTTCGCCAGCAGGTGTTCGGGGTCAAGCTGTTCTACGTCAACCTGATGCGGATTCTTGATGTCCAGGTTATAGCCGTTGGCACGAATCGTTTCGATGGGCACGCGCCATGCGTACTCATTCTCAACCCGGTTGTCCCACCAGGCTTTCTCCGGCGCGAACTCCTCAATCCGAATTGGCTTGGTCTTCGAGTAGGACTTGTAGCTGGGCGGGTAGGGGTGTTCGTAATACCAGATCGCCTCAGTCGGCCGGCCCTTCTCGAAGAAGAGCAAGTTCGTCTTGATGCCGGTGTAAGGCGCGAAGACGCCGTTCGGCAGGCGGACGATCGTGTGCAGGTTACACGTCTCCAGCAACTGCTCTTTGATGCGTGTCTTGATGCCTTCGCCGAACAGGGTGCCGTCGGGCAAGATAATCGCTGCCCGTCCGCCGTCCTTGAGCAGGTGCATAATCAGCACCAGGAAGAGGTCGGCGGTTTCGCGGGTACGGAAGGTCGCCGGGAAACTCTGCTCGATGCCGTCTTCTTCCATGCCGCCGAAGGGCGGGTTGGTCAGAATAACATCGACCCGATCCCGTGGGCCGTAGCTGATGAGCGGTTTGGCCAGCGTATTGGCGCGGCGAATTTGCGACGGGACTTCGATGCCGTGCAGCAGCATGTTGGTGACACAGAGCATGTGCGGCAACTGTTTTTTCTCAGTGCCTTCAATTGATCGCTGCAAACGCTCTTCATCAGTCGGGGTCTCGACTTGTTGGCGCAAGTATTCAATCGCGCAGGCCAAAAATCCGCCCGTGCCGCACGCGGGGTCCAGAAGGCGTTCGCCCAAACGCGGATGAACCATATCAACCATAAATTGGGTGACGGCGCGAGGCGTGTAGTATTCGCCCGCATTCCCGGCGCTCTGAAGGTCGCGCAGAATCTGCTCGTAGATGTCGCCGAACAGGTGGCGATCCTCGGAGCGGTTGAAGTCGATCTCATTGATCTTGTTGATCACCTGGCGCATCAGCGTGCCGTTTTTCATGTAGTTGTAGGCATCCTGAAACACCTCGCGCACGACCAATCCGCGGCGATCACGCTCAGCATCCAGCACCAACTCTTTCAAAGTCGGGAAGAGGTCGTTGTTGACGAAGTTCAGCAACGCCTCACCGGTGATACCCTCTTCGTTGGTCGCCCACTTCCGCCAGCGCAGCCGATCCGGCACGGGCGAGCGATAATCGTCCTCCAGCAGTTCATATTCCTGTTCGCGATCGTCGAAGATTTTGAGGAAGATCATCCAGACCAGTTGGCTAATCCGTTGCGCATCGCCGTCTACCCCGGCGTCCTTGCGCATAATATCCTGGATGGTCTTAATCGTGGTGGAGATGCTCATGTGGTGCTGCTCTGCTCCCAACTATAAAACTCAGCGAGGGCGCTTAGGTGTCACTATGCCGCAGTATACAGTTGTTCCCGTAGTTCGCGTACCGCCTCCAAATAGGCATCTTTGCTGCCGAAGCGCTTGATTAACTCCACTGGCGAGCCAATCTGGTCAAACGGCTGCACCTTGAGCACATCAATGCTCTCGATCGGCTCGATGCCGGTGTCGGCGTATTTCTCCAGCAGCGCGTCGAGCACAGCGCGGGCTTGTTCGCCGTAGCGGGCGAAGTAATCGCGCTTGCGCACCTGATCGGCTCGTTCACGCCTCGTGAGCGGCGGCCGGTCGAAGGCTACGTGGGCCACCAGGTCGAAGGGATCAAACTCTTTGCCGACCTGATCGGCCAGTTCGTGCAGCAGCACACCCTGTTCTTCCAACTCGGCGATAATTGCCGCCGTTTGATCGCCCTTACTCCAGCGGTTCAGAAACGCATCAAGCGAGGCATATTGGCGGCGTAATGCGTTACGGGTGTAGTCGCGCAGCGATTCAGTGATCAGCCGGCCATCAGCGCTGTAGTATTGCACGCGCTCGGCTACCACATACACCGGCACATCATCAACCACATAGCGTACCCGGCGTCGTTCCCCATCGCTCAGCCCCTCGTCATCAAATGGCTCGCCGACACCGTCACCCGGCGCCGCATCATCAGGTGCAACGATCTCATCGGGCGGTACTGGCGACGCATCTTTATCTGGGGCGTAAATCTGCACCGGATCGCCGTCGAAGGCTGGATCGGCGAAGAGTTCGGTGGCCTTCTTGAAGTCCATGATGGTAAAGTAAGTCTTGCCGTAATCCTCGTTGATGCGCGTGCCGCGGCCGATAATCTGCTTAAACTCCGTCATCGACTGAATGCGCTGATCCAGCACGATCAGCTTGCAGGTCTGCACATCAACCCCGGTGGTGAGCAACTTCGATGTAGTGGCGATCACCGGGTAGCGACTCTCAGGGTTGATGAAGTTGTCCAGTTCGAGCTTGCCCTCATCATTGTCGCCGGTGATGCGCACCACATAGCGCCGGTTCGCGCCGGCCAACGCAGGGAGCGCATTGACCAGTGCCTGACGCATGCGCTCAGCGTGATCGATATCTTCGCAGAACACGATCGTGCGTGCATAGGGATCGGTGGCTTGCAAGAATTCGGCGATCTTGCGGGCCACCAGGTGTGTACGCTGTTCCAGCACCATGGTTCGGTCGAAATCCTGCTGATTGTACACACGATCTTCGATCAACTCGCCGTTGGCGTCGCGCCGGCCCTGCTCCGGTCGCCAGCCGGCCAGATCTTTATCCAGGTCGATCCGTACCACCTTGTAGGGCGCCAGAAAGCCATCCTCGATCCCCTGGCGCAGCGAGTAGGTGTAGACTGGCTCACCGAAATAGCCAATATTGGAGACAGCTCTATTTTCCTTGGGCGTCGCGGTGAGGCCGATCTGCGTGGCCGAACTGAAGTATTCCAGGATCTCGCGCCAGGCTGAACTCTCGGCGGCACTACCGCGATGACACTCATCGACCACGATCAGGTCGAAGAAATCGGGCGAGAACTGCTTATAGATATTTTGCTCTTCCTCAGTACCGGAGACCGCCTGGTAGAGGGCGAGGTAGATCTCGTAGGATTTGTCGGCTTGGCGCTTCTGGATCTTGGTCATTGCTGAACCAAAGGGCTTAAAATCGTTGTTACGGGTTTGATCGACAAGGATATTGCGGTCGGCTAGAAAGAGGATGCGTCGTTTCGCGCCGGACTTCCAGAGCCGCCAGATGATCTGGAAAGCGGTATAGGTCTTGCCGGTGCCGGTGGCCATCACCAGCAGCAGCCGTTGCTGCCCGGCGGCGATTGCTTCAACCGCTCGATTGATCGCCGTGAGTTGGTAGTAGCGCGGCGCGCGCCCGCTGCCGTCGCTGTAATAGTCCTGGCTTACCACCTGCTCTTGTTCCGGCGTGGTAATGCCCTTCCAGGCGCAGTAGCGCGCCCAGAGCGTCTGCGGCGAGGGGAACTCGTGCAGCTTCAATGCACGCTCAACGACGTCGGATGTACCGGTACGGTCGTGTTCCAGGAAGCCGTTGCCATTCGAACTATAGACAAACGGAATATCAAGCGCTTCGGCATAGGCAAGCGCCTGTTGCATTCCTGAGCCGACGCTGTGGGACTGGTCTTTCGCCTCAATGATCGCCAGGGGCAGATTCGGCTTATGGTAGAGCAGATAGTCGGCGCGGCGGCGCTGCCTGCGGCTCGTCACCTTCCCGCGCACAATAATCCGCCCATTGGTGAACGTGACTTCCTCGCGCACCTGGGTATGCAGATCCCAACCTGCCGCCTGGATAGCAGGCGTAATATATTTTGTGCAGATGTCGCGCTCGCTCAGGTCGGATTTGCTCATATGGCTAGTGTGCGCAGGAGGCTGATGGGTTTAGCGTTCGGCGCAATCTGGTTACTGTTGACGCCGCTGGACGCATCGCCGTCGGACAGCCGCAGGTGGGTAGCGGCCGTATACACACCGGCGCCGGCCAGTTCAAGGCGAAGTTCAAGATCAGCAACGGCGAGAGAGTGGAGTTGCATAGCACGTTCTATCGTTCGCAGCACTTATCACTCGAAACCTCAGTCGCTAGGTGAGATTTCGGCTGCGGCGGCAAAGCTTATGCAATCATAGCATACCCAATGTACTCTTCCTATATATTCTCTCAATAAATTCATCAATCAGTTCGGTAGTACGCGCCGACCACAACACAATGAACGTTCGTACGGAGTTTGGGACGACCGACCACAGAAGACGGACGACCGCCGCGCAGCCGCCCCATGTTGTCGGTCGTCGGTTGTCGGAGTCCCATGAGGATTTCCGAAACGCTGTACGAGCGCCGGCGAGCGCGAGGTCAAGCAGGCCCTGCGCAAGACGTTGCTGAAGTACAAGCTCCACCAGGAACAGGATCTGTTCGACCGGGCGTATGCGTACATCGCGCAGTATTATTAATCCCGAAAGCTCGCCATCGCGAGCATGCCGGCAACAAGTTGGTGTACGAGCGTACTTGGGTTCGGGTAGGGGTCCTGCTCACGGTCGGGATGACGTGAGTATAAGCGCTCGGCGCGATCATAGGCCGCGCTGGTGCGATCCCGCAGGAGAGGAAAGACATCCTGGCTTTTCTGGTACCCTGGCACACACCCTGGTTTACACAGCTCGGTCAGTACTTCGTCGGCGTTTTGAAACGCGCGACTCGTTTCG
>JBBRUG010000146.1:0-14013 GCA_038247995.1 Chloroflexales bacterium
AAATCCGGCGCCCCTTTTTCGACCTAACCAGCCCTTACTGTACCGGGCGTTCGCCGAGCGTCACTTCAATCGGGCGCTCCGTGCCGCCGCGCAAAACGAGCAGATTTACCGTGTCGCCGGGGCGATACTGGAGCAACAACTGGCGCAGCGATGTGTTGGCATCGATCCGCGTATCGTTGATCCCGGTGATAATATCGCCATCCTGTAAACCTGCACGCTCAGCGGCGCTACCAGGCGTAATCGCCGACTGACCACCAGGGCCGGCCTGGACGAGCGCGCCATTTTGCACCGGCAAGCTTAGTTCCGCCGCCACACTGCCGTCGATCGGCAGGTAGCGCACACCAAGGAACGGATAGCGCACTTCACCAGTTGTGACGAGTTGGTTGGCCACACCGCCGAAAATGGCACTCGGCACGGCGAACCCAAGGCCCTCAATCGGCGCAGCACCGGTGCCGAAGCCGGTCATGTCGTTGCGCACTACCAGGGTGTTGATGCCGACTACCTCACCGCGCAGGTTGATCAGGGGGCCGCCGCTGTTGCCGCTATTGATCGCAGCATCAGTCTGGATCAAACCTTCCATCGAACCGACCGAGCGGTTGAGCGCGCTGACTACGCCGGCCGTTACGGTGTTTCGGAAGTTACCCAGCGGGCTACCGATTGCCAGCACCTGCTCGCCGGGCATCAGCGCCGCCGAGTCGCCGATTGTGGCGACACCGGGCAGATCACCCTCGACACGCAGAACGGCAATATCATTCAGCGGGTCGGTACCGATCAGTTCAGCCTCGCGTCGGCTGCTGTCGGCAAAGACAACCGCTAGCTGCTGTGAATTCTCAACCACATGGTTGTTGGTCAGAATATAGCCGTCGGCGCTGATGACCACGCCACTACCGCTGCCGCTGCCCTGGCTGCTCGCGCTGAGTACGGTTACTACAGCGGGCGCTACCTCCTGCACAGCCGTAATCATCGCCTCGGAAGCGTTGCTCGGCGCCGACTGAGCGGCGGGCGCGTTCGGCGTCTCGGTGCTTGGCGTCGGCGCAGGCTGTACTGGCGCATTAACCGGCTGCGCGGTAATCGCCGGCCGGTTCGCTTCGGCGCGCTGGATCATGTAATACGCTGCGCCGCCACCGGCAACTGCACCGCCGCCGACGCCGATAAACACACCCAGCAACATAACAAGAATCAACGCGATCGGATTATGTCGACGTTCACGTTCCATAAAAACAGTCACTCCTGTAGTTCAACGCGAGCGACTTCCGCGCCGCTCCACGATCGTTGTCTACAGTGAGTATGCCTGATCTGTCTAAGCGCTTTTTTAGTCCGGTGTGAGAGGAAGATGAGAAGGCCGTCTACGCAGCATCATTTGCGGGAGGCGGCCCAAACTCCAGATCCGCAAGCGCACACAAGGCATCGAAATCTTCAACGAGATCGGGCGCCTCGTGGGTAACTAATTGCCTGATTGCGCTGCGCTCGGTAACCGATGTTCGCGCCAACAAGCGCTGAATGTCGGCAAGATCTTGCGTGCGACCAGCCAGGAGTTTCAACAAGATCAGATATGGTCTCCCCAGCACAGGATAGCCCGCCGGATCAAGCACCGGAGCGTTGAGCGCTTGATCCAGCCATAAATCGGTGCGAGTCAGGACATCAATAGGTGGACTATCGGTTTCATCCAGGGCCACACTAAAGCCGCCAATGCTCAGCAACCCTGTGACGCGATAGCCTGCGCTAACAAATGCCTCGCGTGCACGCAAGCTGTCTCGATCGTGAATCAGAATATCCACGTCAAGCGTCATCCGTTCAGGTATGTAGGCTCGCAAAGCTAAACCGCCCACAAGCGTCCAGGATATTGCGCCGAGGATAAGGCTCAGATCAGGGATCGGCTGCACAGCCGTCCTCCTTTCGAGGAACGCAGGTGTCGAACCGGTTCCGCGAGCAGCCCGCCGCAGGGCCAGGCGTAAGAATGTTGTTGCAGGGCGTAGGGTCATGCTCTCAGTATACGCTACCGCTTCAACAAATCGCGCAGGGCGGGTTCAAGTTGGCTAAAGCGGAACTGATAGCCTAATGCTTGCGCCTTGGTGGGCGCAACGCGCTGGCCCTGCACTACCAGGTCGGCCATTTCGCCCAGAGCCACGCGCAGGGCGGCTGCGGGCACCGGCAACCAGGAAGGCGCGCCCATCACTTTGCCGAGCGTCGAACTGAACTCGCGGTTGGTTTGCGGTGTGGGCGCAGTGGCGTTCAGCGGCCCACGCACCCGCTCGTCGTCGAGCGCCAGCAAGTACAGCGCCACTAGGTCGTCGGGGTGAATCCAAGAATAGTACTGCGTGCCGGGCAGCACCGGGCCGCCGGTGAAGAGCTTAAATGGCAGCATGATCTGCGGCAGCACCCCGGCGTCCGGGTCGAGCACCAGGCCAGTGCGAATGAAGGCCGCCCGAACGCCATGCTCTTCAGCGCGGGCTGCCTCACGCTCCCAGGCCACACAAATCTGGGCGACAAAATCGTTGCCCGCCGGCGCAGTTTCATCAAGCGGTGTGTCGTCGCGGTGACCGTAATAACCGACCCCTGACGCGCTGACCAGCACAGCCGGCGGCTGCTTTGCGGCAGCGATCGCGTTCACAATGCCGCGCGTGCCGATCACGCGGCTGTCGCGGATCTCAGCCTTGTAGCTATCGGTCCAGCGCGGGCCGGTGAGCCCCTCCGAGATCGGCGCGCCGGCGAGGTGAATGACAGCAGCGGCGCCGTCGATCGCAGCCATCCAGGGGCCGCTTTCGGCTACCGACCATGAGACATATTCGGCGGCGCCGGGCAGCGCACTGCGGGCGCGCTCGGGGCTGCGTGAGAAGATTACTACGGCATCGCCGCGCTGCTTCAGGGCCGTAAACAGCTTCGTCCCGATCAAGCCGGTCGCGCCGGTGAGAATAATTCGTTTTGGTGTTGGCATACCTTGATCGTACTCCCGATTGAGAGTGGGCGTCAAGCCGCGATGTGAAGCAGGGCGGCGTACGTGCCTGGATCATCCTCAGGCCGCCGATCCGGGGTAGCATGGTACAATCCCTCCAGAATTTCGCCTGCTGACGTTTGACTTCTCATTCCTGAACGAGGTGCCATGATCGTCCGTCCGCTCCTGACCCTGTTCGTCCTCCTCGTCCTGCTGCCGTTCGTTCCCGCTGCAACGCCGTCTGCGCAAGCGCAGAATCGCCAACCCGCCGAACCGGGCCTCTTTGGCTTGAATATGTACATCACCGGGCGCGAGCGCAGTGAAGCCGAGGCCGCCGCGCTGGTTAATCTGGCTGAGCCGATCGGCGCGCGCTGGACGCGCGAGGAGATCTGCTGGGCCTGCTGGGGTAATACTCCCGAAAACGCTTTCTACGACCGGCGGCTCAACCTGCTCGCCGACGCCGGGATCGGCATCATCGGCATGCTGCTCACCACGCCCGAGCGCTATCGCGATCCGGCCTGTGTGAGCTACGCCCGCAGTGTCGGCGAGCCGGAATACTGGTGCGCGCCCACCGATATGGAAGCCTATGCGCGGTGGGTTGGCCAGGTGGTGGAGCGTTACGACGGCGACGGCGTGAACGACGCTCCCGGCTCGCCGCGGGTCGCTGTTTGGCAGATCTGGAACGAACCCGATCAGGACGGCACCTGGCTGCCTCGCGCCGATCCCGCCGCCTACGCGACCATGCAGCGGCTGGCGTATGCCGCAATCAAGCAGGCCGACCCGAGCGCGATTGTGCTCAACGGCGGCGTGTATACCTTCGACGGTGTCGGCCGGAATAATTTTATGGATCGGGTGGTGGAGTTTGGCGGCTGGGACAGTTTCGACGCCCTGGCGATCCATCCCTGGCTGATCGACCATCCACCGGACAACCCGGCGCTGATCAACCCGCGTGAGGGCTTCGACGTGACGATCCCGGGCCGGATCGCGCTGGCGCAACGCTGGATCAATGCGCGTGGCGGGGGCAAGCCGCTCTATATCACCGAAGTGGGTTGGGCCACCTGCGGCAATGCCTGTGCGCCGCAATTCGCCAAAAGCCCCGACGAACAGGCCGACTACATGGTGCGTACGTTCGTGCTTGCCGCTGCTGCCGGCGTGCAACATGTGAGCTACTTCCAGCTCGAAGATAAGTTCGACGGCGGCCAACAACCCTGGGGGCCGGCGGCAATTCTCAACACCGACCTCAGCCCCAAACCGGCCTATGCGGCATATGGCACGCTGGTCGGCTTGCTCCAGTTTGCGCGTTACGAAGGGCCAGGCCCGCTCCATCGCCCGAACGATCTGGTGAACCACCGCTTCCGTCTACCCGATGGCGGCAGCGTCGATGTGCTCTGGAGTCTGCGTGGCGGGCGCGGCGTCGATTTCCCGTTGGCGAGCGGCCTCAGTGCCGCCCTGGTTGATCGCGCCGGCGGCGAAACAACGCTCCAGGGCGCTAATACGCGCCTGACCGTTGCCGAGCAGCCGATCTATGTGCGCCAGATCAGCGGGCGCGCGCGCAGCTTCACCGAGACGAACCAGAATGTGCGCGACCCGTTCCTGCGCTTCTGGGAGCAAAACGGCGGCCTGGCCGTCTTTGGCCTGCCACTCACCCCTGAGGGCGTTGAGCCTGCCACCGATGGCCGCGACCGCCGCGTCCAATGGTTCGAGCGGAACCGTTTCGAGGCCCACCCCGAAAACGCTCCACCCTACGATGTTCAGCTTGGGCTACTCGGCGTCGAGGCGCTAGCGCAGCGTGGCGTCGATTGGCGCACCCTGCCCACCGTGAATGGGCCGCCGGCGGCGAACTGTCGTTACTTCCCCGCAACCGGCCACAGCCTCTGCCCACCCTTCCGCGCCTTCTGGGAACAGAATGGCGGCCTGCCCGTCTTTGGCTACCCGATCTCCGAACCGCAACGCGAAATCGTTGAGGGCGGGCGCACCCTTACCGTGCAATGGTTCGAGCGCAACCGCTTTGAAGAACACCCCGAACTGCCTGCTGCCTTCCGCGTCCAACTTGGCCGGTTAGGGGCCGAATTGCGCCGGTAGAGCGGCGGTAGAGCCGACCCGACGGGGCAGTTTTACCGCCGAATCACAAACCGCTTTACGCGCACTTGCGTACTGCTCACCCCCTCGGCGACCATGGTATACACTCCATTGGGCAGGTCGTCGCGGGCGGTGATGCGCCAGTTGGCGATCCCGCTGGCATTGGCGGTGACTGAGCGCCCGTCGGCGCTGATCGTCAGGATTGCGCCGTCGGGCCGATGGATCCAGAGTGCGACGCCTTCGTTAGCCACAAACCCGGTTGCGACAAACTGAAAACTGGTGCCGGGTGCGCCGCTGCCCGGCGTGACGTACATATTGTCGGTGGCTCGCGGCGGATCGGCGCCAACACCGCGCTGCACCTGGAAGTGGGCCACGCGCAACTGCCCCGATTCGGTACCCTGGGCAACGGCTCCAAAGCGGCCATCTTCGGTGTTGGTCTGGGTAAGCACAATCCATTTAAGCTGGCCATCGGCGCTGGCGAAATGTTCCGGGCGCCCCCCGATGTCGGTGCTGAGCGTCGAGATACTGCCCTGTTCACTGTGCAACCAGATCGAAACCCGTTCAAAGGGAGCAAAGCCGCCACTGCGGAAGATGAACAGTGTGCCGGGTGGCCCGATACCCGGCCGCACCGTCACATTGCCGGTTGGCGCGGGCAGCGTAAAATCAGTGGGTTGGGCGCCGGCTCGCACGATAAAACGGATCCGGCGCTCAGTCTCGCCAGTGACGCTCACTACCACAGCGCTATAATCGCCGTCGGGTGAAGTGAGCGGCGTGGTGTAACTCCAGGTCGCTCGACCGGCATCATCGGCATAGACTGGAATGTCGATCCCCTGACTATCGCTGTAGCGCACAATGCCGGCCGGCGTCTCAAAAAAGACGCGTAAGATTTCGCGGGCGCGGAAACCCTCGGCGGTGAAGGTGAAGGTTTGGCCGGGCGGCCCGAGATCGGGCGTCACATCGGAGCCGACGGCAAAACCGAACCGGGCCGGGAGCAACGCTGCGCCCGTTAGAACGAGCAGCAGCGCGAGGAGCGTACGGAGCGTGCGGGTAAACATCGGTGGCTCCTATAGCCGTGGGCAGCACCATTGAGCTTAATAAGGACGACGCGAGCGCAGCGAGCCACGCGGCTCAGTCGCTCAGCGGCTCAATCGTGGTGCTCAGTGCTCTAAAGTGTATGCGTCACATACTCGGCGCTACATGGCGGCCCGTCGGTGATGTACAACGCGCGGGCGTGCAGATCGATGATCACTGAAGTAAGCGTTTCGTAGTACTCCTCGGGCGGTTCGGCGTAGTCGATGTGGAAGCAGACCGAGTAGGGATGTCGATCATGGTCGCGCAGGGCGGCTTGCAGATCGGCCAGGCTGATTGGCGCGGCCGAGCTGTTGAGCAACGCATCCAGCCGCCGATGACGCCAGTAGGAGTGCTGGTTGATCTCGATTGAGCGCTCTGCAATCCCCAGGGCCGCCGGATCGACAAAATGGTTGGCGTGTACCAGACAACCGCCAACACAACCAGTCAGGCCGGTGGTATGCGGCGCGGCCTCAATATTCACCACCTGATCGGGCGTCTGGGCGATCAGAAAGTTTGTCGAGCAGGCGCGTTCTTCAGCAGTGACAATCGCGGCGGCGGCGGCAAAATCACGCGCACGCAAGATCTCGTAACAACGCAGATGGAAGGGCCGCTTGAGGCGCGCCCAATCGTCATCACGGCTGGTTAAGCCATTGATCATCAGGCCGAGGCCGGCGCTATTCAAGCCAATCTTCCCGCCGACAATGCCTGCCTCGCTGAAACTGAGCGTCTGAAGGCCGTCGGGTTCGGTTGTCTGCAACACCACGCCCTGCACGCCGGCGATCCAATCCCAGTTCTCACCGATCAGCAGGTGGCCGTTAGCGGTGCGCTCAGGCAAGAGCGCAAAGGCGGTGCAGCCATCGGCCATAGGCTTTTCGACGAAGCCATCGTAGAATAATTCGTAGCGTACATTGAGCGCGACTACCTCGGGTAAACTGAAGCCTGCGCTGGCGGCGATCCCGCGCATTCCGGCGGCGTAGGCCGGGCTCTGGGATGCGATCGCCGCCCCGTAACGCTCGGCGCGTGCCAACACTTCAGGGCGCGCCAGGTTCACTTCACGTGCAAAGCGCTCAAAATAGATCGCCATATTGTGCGCAATCTGCTCGCGCAACACCTCGCCGTGCTGGACCCCTTGCTCAAATGGCGTACCCTCCAGCTGCAACAGCGGTAGGCTCATTTCACCTCCTCAATAAATGGCATCAGGGCGCCTCACGACACGCCCCTGCGGACTGCTGGATTGTCCGCCGGTCAGACTGACAACCGACCCGATTGCGAGTTGATCAACGTGAGCCACGCCAGGCCGCGCTTGAAGCCGAGCGCTGTGTTGATATGGAGTATCGGCGCATTGTTTGAATTGTTGTCGGTGCGAATAGCGGGCGCGTCGGTAGCCCGCGCATAGGCGATCGTATTCAGCTTGAGCGCCAGCGCGATCCCCCGCCCCCGATAAGCCCGCTCGACAGCAGTGTATCCGACCTCAAGCTCATTTGTGCCATTCAGCCGCGTCAGGTTGCTCACTCCAATATAGTTTGGGCCATCAAGCGCCACAAAATACGCTTCAGGAATGACGTTGGGCTCATAACGCACGAATTTCTCCCACTGTTCGTAGGCGGGATGTGTAAAGATCTCGGGGCCAGGCAGATCGGCGCCGGTCGAACGATCCAGTTCGTAGAGCTTTTGCCAGCACTTGGGATCGCTCTTTTGCAGTGCGGCCAGGGTAGTGATCCGGATGCCCTTGGCCAGCACACGCTCGACTAAACCAACAAAAGGTGCGGGCTTGAAGGTGGCGACATCGAGGCGAGCCGTCCAAGCGCGCATCTCTTCGCGGAAACCGCGCCGGGCGGCAAAGCGCATGCCCGCCTTCTGATCTTCGCGCAAGCTGGTGCGCAGGGCAAGCGGGTGCTTGGGCGTCACCTGATCAAGCAGCTGATCGTACAGAAGCTTGCCGATCCCCTGGCGCTGGAGCGCCGGTTGCACCCAGATGGCGAGGTGAAACTTCTGGGGGTGAAAACGCCAAGTCTCCTGGTTGATCTGGCCTACGCCCGCCAGTTCGCCCGCCTGCTCGGCTACGAAGCGCAGCAGAAGACATTTTGGATCAAATTGCGCGTCCTGGCGTTCAAGATCCTCGGCCGTCACTAAGTGATCCGGCCGTATGGTGTTGCGTAACACTGTCCACGCCGGGTAGTCTTCAGCCGCAAACGGGCGTAGTTGGATCGTCATCGATGCTTCCTTATGGGCCGTGTAGGGTGTGTAGTACCAACTACTGATGTTGCTGGCGCATTGATGGAACGGCGAATTCTTTCACATAGCTAATCTCGGCTTGACCGCGCACGAACCCGAGCGCTTCGTTGATGCTGAGCATTGCGCGGTTTGTCGAGGCGTTACCAGTCATAATATCGCGAATGCCATGAGCTTGGGCGAAGGCGATCGCGCGCAATTTAAGCGCGAGGGCGATCCCGCGCCGGCGATATTCACGTCGTACCCCAGTGAGGCCTGTATCTAGTGTAGCAGGGCCGCGCTCGCTGCGCCAGAGTTCACTGACCCCGGCCACTTCGCCATCAACAATCCCGAGGAACAGCGCCTCGGGCAGCAAGCCCGGCTCACCGAAGAAACTAGCGACCCACTGCTCGAAAGGCGGCGGCGTGTAGGCCTCGGGGCGCGGCACATCGGTATGGAGGGCGATGCGCGCCGTGTAAAGCTTACGCTGGTAATCCGGCTCGCTGCGCAGATAGTCGGCCATGGAGGTGATCTGCACGCCGCCGGCCAGCGTGCGCTCGACCTGTTCCGCCCAGGGGCTTGGGTCGAAGTTTGTTACATCGAGAGTCGAAAGCCACTCGCGCATCTCCTCGTGGAAACCCTGGCGATCAATAAAGTGCAGCGCCGCCGAATAATGCTCAAAGGTGTAAGTGCGCAAGGCCAGCGGATCGTGGGGCGCCAACCTGCTCAGGATCTGTTGATACAACGCTAGGCCGATGCCGCGCCCCTGCACCTCGGGGCGAACATACAGATCCATGAAAAACTTCTGCGGATGATACATGCCTTCAAGGTGGTTAAAGCGGCCACTACCTACCGGCGTGCCGTCGAGTTCGGCGAGCAAGCGTTCATCAAGCCGATCGCGGTTGCGCGTCGCGTCGTGGTGCTGCCACTCGTCCACCGTTTCAGGGAAATCCGGCATTGCCGCGTTATGGATCGCTACCAGCGTTGCGTAGTCTTCATCAGTGAACGGACGAATAGTGAGGCTCATAGCGGCTTGTCCTTATTGTTTCGTACCACGCGTTGGGTCGCAGCATCGTTAGAAGCTGTCTGAAAGGGAGGCATGCCGCCATCTACACGCCGCGCCCGCGCGGAAACGATGCGGTGACGCCACCCCGCTCACCCAGTCGCTTAAACGTGTGGTCGATTAGAGCGATTTCTGCAGATTAACCCAGACCGGCTGCTTCACAAAGCCCAGCGTCTCGTTGATCCCAAGCATACCGCGATTGTTCGACTCGTTCCAGGTCTTGATCAGCGTGGCGCCGTAGCTGTGGGCGAAGTCGATTGCACGCAGTTTGAGCGCCAGGGCGATCCCCTTACGGCGGTACTCGCGGCGTACACCAGTGAGGCCGGTATAGATCTCGGTCGGCGTCGCCTGGCTCTTCCAAAGCGCAGTGCTGCCGACATAATGTGTACCATCGAGTGCCACGAAGTAGCCCGCGGGCATGAAATTTGGGTTGGCGAAGATCCACTTTTCGAACTGTTCAACGCTGATCGGCGTAAACGGCTCGGGGCTGGGCACGTCGGCACTCAGCGCCATATCGAGATCGTAGAGGCGCGCACGATACTCAGGATCGTGGGCGAGCAGGTTGGCCAGCGACACGATCTGAATCCCGTGGGTTGTCGCTCGTTCAGCATGGGCCAGGAACGGCGTCGGGTTGAACCGGGTGACATCCAGGCGCGACTCCCAATCGCGCATGTCTTCGCTAAAGCCGCGATCAGCCAGAAAGCGCTCACTGCCGGTAACATCGCTGCGATAGCGCGCGCGCACCGAGAGCGGATCATGGGCGACGAGGGCGTTCATCACCGTATCATAGAGCGCGGCCCCGATCCCCTGACCCTGATCTTCCGGCGGCACAGCGGCGGAGACGCCGAAGCGCTGCGGATGGTACATGCCCTCAAACTGATGGTAGTTGGCATACCCAACGACAACCCCAGCACGCTCGGCGAGCCAGCGCGCCTTTTTAATATGCACGGGCTGGTTGCCGTCGCCGAACTTCGCTTCCGCAACAGTTTCGGGATAATCTGGGTAGACGCTGTTTACAACGCCGACCATAGCGGCATAATCGGCATCACTGCCGGTGAATGGGCGGATCATGATATTCATATCATTGTGCATCGGGTCTGAATGCTGAATGCAGCACGCAGAATAAAGTAAATAGCGGGCAGCGCAAAACAGCGCCACACGAGGCTGAGCGCTTCAGCGACTCAGGCGGGTTACTTGTGTTTCAGTGGTGGAAAGCGCAGTTGGCGGGTGTGGTGGTGAGTGTCATCGCGACCCTCCTTGCGTACCCGTCGGAGTCAAGGGGTAGGCGTCAAAAGCTATGCAGTGCCCTCATTGTAGCCGCAGGCAGGGGAATCCGGCGTCGGTCTGGGGGCGGAGTGGGCAGCTCTGATCCTATGGTAACAACCAGAGCGGCACCCAGAGCTGCCCAAAGGCGGGCACAAAGAGGTTGAGTAGCGACACGACAACAAATGTGCCGACGCCGAAGATCAGTAGCAGCCAATCCCAGAAGATCATCGGCAGGGTGTGCAACCATGTGCGCGGGCCGGTGCCGAAGGCGCGCAGATCCATCGCATCGATCAGATCCTCGCCGCGCATAATCGCGCCGATAGTCACGGAGACGATCAGCGGCGCGAGGTTGCGCAGGGCCTTGATCAGCCCGCCGGCGCGCTCCAATTCGTAGCCGTGCGCGCGTTGTGCCTCCATTGTCGTCTGAGCGAGGGTAAGATCGCCGACGGGGCGCCCCTGGAGCAGCACCCGTCCGGTTAATTCGCCTTTGTACGAGCGCGGAATGAGCCCATTGATGCGACGCAACAAGATGCTCTTCCCACAACCGCTCGGCAACCCAAAGGATTATAAACTATATATAGCGAAAATGTTAGGAATACGCAAGTTGTGTAACAGCATTCAGGATGCCATGTAGCAAATGATCACCGAGTGGATTCGTGCATCTGTGGATTCGTGCATCTGAGGAGGGCCGTTTATGCGGCTGACTCAGGTGCCTGAACCCGAACTACTGAATCCTAAGCCCAGGGTTTATCGGCTGATGCCGACCCCGCGCCGTTGCTGGTACTCGTCTCGTCGAGTGGGACCACTGAGGCACTGAGGCACGGAACTACTGAGACACTACGCGCCGAAGATCTGCTCGGCACGAATGATATGCGGCAGGAGGGCGCGGCGCATATTTCGGTACTGATTCGAGAGCTGCCAACCGGTGTTCCGGACAGCGCCGGGGCGGGCGCGGCGCAACTGACGCAAGCTCTGGCGCACAATTAGGTGCAGCCGGCGGAGAGTAGGATCACGGCGTCCCAAGAGCGCAACGGCCACAATAATTCCCGGCCAGCCCGGAATGATCGGCAAAGCGGCGCCAAGTAGGCCAATCACGAGAAAACTATAACCTAAGATCTGGCGCACAATCGGCGGCAGAATTGAGCGAAATCTAACTGCGCGCTGTTTCATCAAGCGTTATTCCTCAGTGGTCTGTATACGTAGCTTACCGTCACCGTCATGGTACGGCTTTCAGGGGGCCAATGTTGCACAAACTGATGAGAGCTTTCTGAAAGTCGCGTCACGTAACTGATGCCTAATGCCTACAGGCTGAGGAACTCCCGCTTTGCCGCTTGCATTGACGCGTACACCGGCCTGTGTTACGTTGAAGACACCGAGAAGCGTTTGCATATAAAGGGGCTGAGCTGTGCCGCATCTGACTGTGACCGGAACAACGGTTAACGTAGCCGAGGGAACGCGCCTGGTATCGGCCATCGAAGCCGCAGGTGTCGAGATTGGCCATCGCTGCGGCGGCAATGCGCGCTGTACAACTTGCCGCGTCACCTTCGACACGGGCGAGCCGACGACATACACCCGCGCCGAATATGCCAAACTCGTCGAGCGCAGCTTGCTTGGCCAGTATCGCCTGGCCTGCCAGATCGTCTGTGATCACGACATGACAATTGCCGAAGTGGGGATGACGAAGGCGAATCAGGGCTGGACCGACACCGGCTCGGCTGTGGAACCGACAGTTACGCCTGAGGCCGTGTTTCATTCGCTCGAAACGCTCCAGGCGGAGGTGTGAGGCGTGGGGCACGCTGCTGGGGGTGCCGCTTCAGCGGCCGGTTGCCGCACCGGAAACGTGCGGCGCTTCAGGGCCGCACCTTATTGCCCTGCGGCCTACCCCTGCCCCGCCTCCTGCACGATCAACCGCTCGAAGGTGCTGAAGGGCAACGCGCCCCGTACAAGGCGGCCATTCACCAGGAAGCTTGGCGTCGAGTTGATGCCGAGGCTGCCGGCGGCCTGCGTTTCGGCGATCACTTCAGCCGTCGTCGCGGGGTTGTCCAAGCAAGTGGTGAAGGCCGCAGTGTCTAAGCCCAAGGTAGCTGCAAACTCGATAAACACCTCACGATCGCGCTCCGGCGCACCGCCCCACTCGATCCGATGCGTAGCAAAAAGCTGTTCGTACATGGGCCAGAACTGGTTCTGATCAGCGGCGCAACGGCTAGCCACGGCGCTGATCTGCGCTGCCGGATGGATCTCATTCAACGGCATATCGCGCATCACAAGGCGCACTACCCCAGTTTCCACAAAGCGCTCGATGATCTGCGGGCGAGTTTCCAGCACAAAGCGGCTGCAAAATGGGCATTCGAAGTCGGTGAACTCGACGATCAGCACCGGCGCGTTCGGGTCGCCCAGCGCGCGCGGGTCGTTGGCGGTGATGCCCATCACATCAGTCACCGGTGCCGGCGGCGGCGGCGGGCCGGCCTCACCAACCGCACCTCCCGGCAATGGTACAAGCGTTGGTCGCGCTTCGAGGGCTACCGCCGTCTGGCGCATCTCCACCGTCGATAAGGCTGCCGGCGGCGGGGCTTCAGCGCCACAAGCCGTCAGCAACATAGTTATCATTACTATGCCGATGCAGAGGGTCGCACGCACGATAAACTCTCCTGCTCAAGGGTCTTGCGATCGGGTTGCGGCGCGGCTTATAGCAGTGGGCAGATCCACTGCGCCCCGCGTGGGTGTGCGGTAAGCCGCCCCATGCCAAGCGGACGGCTCAATCATTATGCTCGCCGGTGCAGGCGTGCCGCAGCTCTGCATCATTGTACACCTTCCCCTAACTTGCTTCCAGAGCCATACATCCACCGACGGTGACCAAACGTATTACATGGGCAATGCTGAACACGCGAAATCAGGCCCTGAAATGATCTCACGCCCATCGTATGGGCGCTCGGATGGCAGAGTTCGCCAATCCGAGGCTGATTCCGCATAGTAAGGAGCATCGGATGCATCGACGCGTTTTGACCGTAGCGCTTGTTTTACTCACGGCCCTTACGGCCGGTATGTTTGCAAGCAGCACCCCGACCCGCGCTCAGGAAACCGCCCAGGTAACCATTCTGCACCTCGCCCCGTTTGCCGAAGGTGTTGAGAACACCGCTGTGACGATCGTCGTCAACGACAACGTGCTCGACCCCAACGTCCAGTACAAGGACGACCCGCTCGTCACCAACCTCCCCGGCGGCACCTATACGGTCAATGTCTTTGCCGGCGCGGATGCCGACATCACCGGAACGCCGGCCATCACTGCCTCCGTCACGATTGAAGCCGGGATGGACTACACCGTCTTTGCCGGCGGTGACGGCACGAATATCCCGCTGACCCTGATCCCGCTGGTAGACGAAACGACCGCCCC
>JBBRUG010000147.1:0-13951 GCA_038247995.1 Chloroflexales bacterium
CCGCCGCGCCCGCCGCGCCCGCCGCGCCCGCCGCGCCCGCCGCGCCCGCAATGCCGCCGCGCCCGCAATGCCGCCCGCATGCAAAAACAGGATGCCGTGAATGTGGTTTGGCATCACCACGAATGCATCCAGCGTTACGGTGGGAAATTTGTCCGGCAAACGATGCCACCAATCCGCGACCACAATTCCAGCAGCATTGGCATAAAATTGTCCAGCGTGAATGTGGCCGAACAAGCATTGACGACCCTGGAGACAGATGGTGATGAAATAAGCGCCGGGTTGGCTGTAGTCGTAACCTTGCAGGCGAATAGAACCGCGCCCATGACGTTTGGGATTGAATGACATGGTGATAGGTAGAAAGTTTGTCTGCGATACTGTGCGTACGTGTAATAAAATAGTTAGCCATACCATGGATCGTCCACCACGCTAGATAGGTTACGTTTTGCGTTTTGCGTTTTACATTCCCCCTAGACAGCCCCCCACACTCTGGTGTAGACTAGGCGCGTATGGAAGATAATGCAATAATAACGCCGCAGCGCATCCTGGTGATCGCCGCCCATGCCGACGATATTGAGTTCGGTATGGCCGGTTCGGTTGCGCGTTGGACGGATGAAGGCCACGAGGTGGCCTATTGTCTGATCACCGATAGTTCGGCCGGTTCGAACGATCCGAACGCCGACCCGCATGCGCTCGCTGAATTGCGCCACGCGGAGCAGATCGCCGCAGCGGCTGTGGTTGGCGTGTCAATCGTACATTTTCTAGGTTATGCCGACGGCACGCTCGAACCGACGTTGGAATTGCGCCGCGAGTTGACGCGCCTGATTCGTGAATTGAAGCCGCAGCGGGTGGTGTGCCAAGATCCGACAACGGTATTTGTCGATAAGAACTACATCAACCACCCCGATCACCGTGCCGCCGGCGAGGCCGCAATCTACGCCGTCTTTCCGAGCGCCGAGACGCGGCCGATCTTCCCTGAGTTGCTCAACGAAGGCTTTGAGCCGCACAAGGTGGAGGAGCTGTGGCTGACCCTAACAGTTACCCCCGATACATTTGTCGATATCAGCGCAACGATCGATCGAAAAATTGAAGCATTGCTCTGCCATCGCTCGCAGGTCGGCCCGGAGGCCACTGAGTGGATCCGCCAATGGAATGCCGAGGCCGGCCAGCAGGCCGGTGTAGCCTTTGCCGAAGGCTTCCGGGTGATGCGTCTCGTCGATAATTAGCTACCCGGGCGGACATACGTGGGCGGAGGGCAGGCCATTGCGGCCTCGCCCCTCCGCCCTTTTGTATACTCTGCCCGCCGGATTAATGCTTTACACTTGCGCTGTAATGGCGTATGAAAGGAGAAACTGTTGAACGCTTGATACTCAACGGTTCGCCCGCGTCAGGGCCGTGCGAACCGTAGCCGCGCCCGCGGATGCTCGGGAGTGAGTGCGTAGCTGCAAACGCGCTCGGTAGATCGTTACCACCTGCCATCTGCCCGTGCGCGCAGCCCTGTCATCGAGTCCGCGCCAGGGTCGGGGCATTGTGCCTACGATGTGGACACCCTTGCAGAAGATGGCCGTAGGGTTGCGGCTTGCGTCGGGCGACGCATGTGTCCACGGTAGCGGACAAATGAGGGAGTTTATATGTTAGCGTATGACAATTCGCTGCGGCAGACGATCGCCGAGAACGTCTGGCTGCATTTTTTCCAGATGGGCCATATGGCCAGTCTGGACGCGCGACCCACCGTGCTCGTCCGTGGAGAGGGGTCGCGCGTATGGGATCAGGAGGGCCGTGAGTTTATCGACGGGCTCTCCGGCCTGTTCACGGTCAATGTTGGGTATGGTCGGCGCGAGATCGCCGAGGCTGTCGCTGCGCAGCTCACGGATATTGCTTATGTCAGCCCCTTCAGTTTCCCCAATTTGCCGATGGTCGAGCTCTCCAAGCAGCTTGCGGCCATCAGCCCAACCGGCCCGCGCTCGCGGGTGTTCCTCACCAGCGGCGGATCCGACGCCGTTGAAGCGGCCCTGAAGATTGCCAAAGCCTACCAGCGCCGTAAAGGGTTTCCGGATCGCACGAAAGTCATTGCGCGCCGCAGTTCCTATCACGGCACCAGCATGGGCGCCCTCTCCGTGAATGGTGTCACCTCCATCCGCAACGGCTTCGGCCCGCTCGTGCCCGGCGCGCGCCACGCTCCGGTGCCTTATGAGTATCGCTGCGACTACTGTGCTGTGCACGACGCGTGCCGCAACAAGTGCGTCGATGAGGTTGAGCGCCTGATTGAATTTGAAGGCCCAGAGACAGTGGCCGCCGTAATTATGGAGCCGGTGCAGAACTCGGGTGGGGCGATTGTTTCGCCGCCGGGGCATCTTCAGCGCATCCGCGAGATCTGCGACCGCCACGGTATTCTGTTTATCGCCGACGAGGTGATCTGCGGATTCGGCCGGGTGGGCGGCTGGTTTGGCTCGGCCGAGATGGGCGTGCAGCCCGACATTATCACCTGCGCCAAGGGTCTCACCAGCGGTTATGCACCACTTGGCGCCGCGATCGTACGCAAAGAGGTGGCCGACGCGTTTATCAGCGACGATGACGCAGATAAGCTGATGCACGGGATCACCTTTGGCGGGCATCCGGCCAGTTGCGCGGCCGCCCTGGCCAACCTCGCTATTTTGCGCCGTGAGGAGTTACCTGAGCGTTCACGCACGATGGGCGACTATATGCTGCGCGAACTACGTGCCGCTGTGGGCGAGCACCCGAATGTTGGCGAGGTGCGCGGCATGGGCCTCTTTATGGCAGTGGAGCTAGTGCACGATCGCGAAACCCGCGCGTCGCTCGCCGAGGAGCGGCTGATGGGTTGGCTGAGTGAGCAGTTGCTGTCCCGTGGGCTGATCTGCCGCGCTGATGATCGCTTGGAGCCAGTGATCCAGCTCGCCCCGCCGCTGATCATCACCCGTGAGGAGGCCGATCGTTGTGTAGCGATCGTGGCCGAGGTGATCCACGCGCTTGGACGTAAGCTTGGCACTGCCCCGGTGCTGAATGTGCCTACGACACAGCCGATCGCGATTGCGGCGGATTAAGTTTTTGTTCGCACGGGCGGGCACAAGGCCCGCCCGTGCGAACCGGCAACGACTACAGTGTTCCCGCTTGCCCGTCCGAAAGCCGCCTGCTACAATACGCGCCATGACCCAGCAGCATATTCTTATTATCGAAGACGAGCAGGAAATCGCCGGCTATCTGCGGCGTGGCCTGCTGCTTGAAGGTTTCCAGGTGACGGTGGCGTACGATGGGCCGAGTGGGTTAGCGGCTGCCCGCGAGACAACCCATGATCTCGTGGTGCTCGATCTGATGCTGCCCGGGATCGATGGGTTGGAAGTGGCCCAACGCTTGCGTGCAGCCTCCGACGTGCCGATCATTATCCTCACGGCGCGTGATGCCGTGCCCGATCGGGTGAAGGGCTTGGAGGCGGGCGCCGATGACTATTTGGTGAAGCCGTTTCACTTCGATGAGTTGCTGGCGCGCATTCGGGTGCAATTACGGCGGCGCAGCAGCCCCAATGAATTGCTGCGTTATGCAACTATTTCGCTTGATACAGCGGCGCGCGAATTGCGCGTTGCCGAGCGACGAGTTGAACTTACCGCCAAAGAATACGAACTGCTGGAACTGTTTATGCGCCACCCGAACCAGGTGCTCACCCGCGAGGTGATTTACGACCGGGTCTGGGGTTATGACTTTGGCGGCGAGAGCAATATTATTGAGGTCTATGTGCGCTATTTGCGCCAGAAACTTGAAGCCCAGGGCGAACCGCGTCTGATCCAGACTGTACGCGGCGCCGGATACATCCTCCGCGAAGATTAAAGCAGCCTGTTTGCTTTCTGTAATCTACGCAGGTTCTGCATAGCTCAGCGTCAGTGTTATCCTGCTCTTCCCTCCGCTACCGAGACGTCGGAATTCTGGTAGCGCGTGTGTGGCGGCCACCCGTGCGGGCAGGCGGCCGAAAAAGCCCGGCGCGCAGCGGCAAGCGGCACGTTGCGCGTCGGGCCAGCGCTCGCCAGGAAGGGCATTATGAACCGGCTGGGCTTTTTACTGTCGGGGCGTTCCGGACGCCGTCTCCTCGTCGTGCTTGGGGCGGCCCCGCTGATCATTGCCGCCATTGTCTTCACGCCCACACTTAGCGCAATGCTGCTCGGCCTCCTGGGTGGTTTGTTATTGATTGATGCTGTGCGTAACGAGCACGCCATTCAACGCCTCGCCGGCAGCCTTGCCGCTGATGGCGCCGAGCCCAAACTCGAGGTCGGCGCTGGAGCGCTCGGCGATCTGTGCCATCAGATCAATCGTCTTCTGCAACAACGACGAACCCAACAGCGCTTATTAGCCATGCTGCCTAGCCCGCCGCCAGTTGTTATTGCCCGGTTGGCCGACCTCACCGTGCCGCCGGAAGGCTTGACGTTCCCGATTGTGGTGCTGGCAATGAAGGTGCCGGGCGGCGCCGAACCGGCTGCAGCCGACCTACAATTGGCTGCTGCGGAAGCTGTACGCCAGGCGGCGCTGTATGGAGCGTTGTTGAGCCGCAGTAGTAACGTATTGCTGATGAGTTTTGGCGCCCTCGGCGGTAGCCCCGACGGCGCCATGCGTAGTGCGTATCGGGCGGCATTTGGCTTGCACGCCGCCTGGCAAGAGCTACCGGCTGCGGCACGCCCGCCGCTTTGCCTCACCAGCGGCGCCGCTGATGCGTTGGTTGTGCCGGGGTTGGGCTACACATTGATCGGTCAGCCGTTGAGCGAAGCGATCAGCCTATTGGCCGTGGCTCCGGCCAATACCCTGCACTGTAGCGAGGTGACGTATCTCCACTTGCGCCGCCTGGGCAGCATCAATATTCCCCTTTCGTCCACCGTTCCCGCGAGCCGTCGGCAGAGTTACAACATTCCATTTGTGTGATGCTGGATGGCTTGGCGGCGTAGCCGCCAAGCCATCCAGCATTCTGCAAAGACCGCTCTGTACTATATGCCATGAAATGTGTATAATACGGCAAGACCCAATTCAAGGAAGGGATTGCCGTGAGTACATCGCTTGGGTTTACCCCGATTGCGCTGAATGCCGCTGCGCAGAAGGCGCCGGTACTGCGTTCGCCGGACACCGTGCGGCCGCTGAAGATGCTGCTGATTACACCGCGTGGGCATAAGGAAGAGCGCAGCAGCCAAAAGCCGCTTTTCTCGATGGCGATTGGCATTCTGGTCAGCATTACGCCTGCGCAGCACACAATCGAACTGGCCGATGAACTCTTTGATGATCCAATCAATTTTGATGGGCACTATGATCTGGTGGGTATTACGGCGCGGACGATGAATGTTACGCGGGCGTACGCAATTGCGGATCAGTTCCAGGCGCGGGGCGTGCCAGTAGTGCTGGGTGGCGTGCATGTCTCGTTCAATTTTGCCGAGGCGAAGCCCCACGCCGATGCAGTGATCTGTGGCGAGGCCGAGAATCTCTGGGCACATGTGTTGCAAGACGCCGCCGACGGCACGTTGCAGCCACGTTACGATTCGGCCAATTATCCCGCAGTCACCAGTGTGCCGCCGCTCGACTATGCGCGGATTGCGCGCAGCAGCAAGCGCGGGCCGGTGGACTCACGAAAGTCGATCCCGCTTTACCTGACGCGCGGTTGCCCCTACACCTGTTCGTTCTGTGTGACGCCGAACTTCACCGGACGACTCTACCGCATTCAGGAGGCCGAGGCGCTCAAGGCGCAGATCAACGAGGCCAAGCGCGTCTTCTTTCGTGAGACGCGTTATGGCAGCCGGCCCTGGTTTATGCTCACCGACGAGAATCTAGGCGTCAATAAGCAGCGGACTTGGGAATTGCTCGAAATTCTGGCGGAGTGCGATATTCGCTTCAGCAGTTTTATCAGCATTAACTTTCTGGAAGATGCGCGCACGGTTGAACTGCTGGTGAAGGCGGGTTGTTTAATGGCGCTGGTCGGCTTTGAGTCGGTGAATCAGACGACGCTGAAGACCTATAATAAGGGCCGGACAAACAGCGCCGCGAACTATGCGGAGATTATTGAGCGCTGCCGCAAGGCGGGACTGAATATTCAGGGCAACTTCCTAACCAACCCGGCGATCGATACATACGAGGATATGGCCGCAACCGAGCAGTTTGTGCGTAACAATGCGCTGATGATGCCGATCTATTCGATCATTACGCCCTATCCAGGTACCCAACTTTATAAAGAGTACAAGGCGCAGGGGCTGATCGTCGATGAGGATTGGGATAAGTATACGGCGCACAATCTAGTGGTGCGTTCGGAGCAGCACGAGCCGCTGGAGTATCAACTGCGCTACTTGAACCACTTTTTGGGCATGTACAGTTGGAGCGCGATTGCCAAACGGGTGCTGCTGAACCGCAATAAAATGGTAAATCTGGTGACGAGCCTGCTCTTTCGGAAGAATCTGCGTGATCAGATCGCCAGTGTAGAGAGCGGGAAACGGCGGCCGGTGGTGCAGTCTGATCGTATGACACTCTAATACCTTGTTAATAGAAGTTGCGCTCGCTTTGTGCTATACTAATGTATATCGAAAGATATCTTCCGCGTCGCCTTGTTGCTATGCACAGGGCGGCGCTTTTTGTTTTAGTGTGGTATGAGGTGATATCATGACGGTTTATCCTAGTGTGCCGGCGCGGCATAATGTTGTGCGCTTAAAGCGTCTCCAGCGTGAGAGTCGCATGCTCGACGTTATACCGCTCTCAACCGCACTGGCTACGTACCAAGTTCGTAGTGCATCACAGCCCAGCCGGAGCTATTTTGTGATGATCGATCCTGCAACGCTTAGTGGCCAATGCACATGTCCATGGGCACAGTATGGGGGCGTGAATTGTAAGCATGTATTGGCAGTGTTGCGTAAGCACTATGCCAGTGAGGGTGAGCTTTCCTTTTGGGCCAATCCCCAGGATGCCTTGCGGCAACATCGGCCGATTATCGCCGGGGCGCATCTGTATGCTACGGTTCGTCGAACCTACGCATAAGTAGCGTGCTGTGCTAAGCGTAATGGTTGCATTAACCTTGTCCGGAAATCATAGGTACGCAATAAAGGCTGACTTCAGAAGGTGGGAGGGCGGTACAGTTCCTGCTGGGGTAACTACATAGAGTTGGTCTGAAAAGGCTTGCTAGTGCAGATAATCAGACCTAACAGGTTCATTACCTGCTCAGGTGGCACGTAGCGCTCTACCGACCGCTCTTCGGCAAGTAACCCAGGTCGGCATGCGCATGTCGGCTATACCAGCAAAAGGGGATTCAATGCATATCAGTTCAATCGGTGGAAAGTTCGTCCACGATCTTTCGGAAGTATACGATGCTGAACTGCGTTTTCTCGAAGCTCAGGAGCAGATGTATACGCGGGCAAATAGCCCTCAACTTAAGATGGCTCTGGCCAAGCATCGTGATGAGACGCGCGTTCAGATCCGCAACCTAGAACAACTCTTTGTGGCGTTGGGCGAAGGACCAATTCGGAATACCAACACTGCGGCGGAGGGCTTAGTTAAGGCGGGGGAAATGGCAATGCAGGCTACCCAGGAGAATACCTGGTACACCGATTGTGCCATTCTTACCGCCGTGGGTCAGGTTGAGCATTATGAAATTGCGTGCTACCGCAACTTGATCGCCACTGCGGAGCGGATTGAGCGCCGTGATTTGACAAATCTGCTACAGCAGAATCTTGCGCAGGAAGAAGAAACTGCCCAAGTGGCCGAAACAAGCTACTTCACTGCGCTCGATAATGCAGTGAAGATGCAACAACTCGCTAGCCCGCAGACGAGTACGCGGGTTATCGCGTAGCTGAATTGAACGCAAGCGGGGTGATCCAATTCTGGATCACCCCGCTAATAGTTTAGGCGCAGCAGTACACAATACTGGTAGCAAGTAATGTGTGGCGCTATGCCTCGCGCTCCATGAGTGACTGGCAACGAATACAGTACGCAACGTAGGGGCGTGCCTCAAGCCGCTCGGCGCCAATCTGCTGTTCACAGCGTTGGCATACACCATACGTGCCGTCGTCAAGCCGATCGAGGGCGGCATCGATCTGGAGGATCAGCGCCCCGGCGTTGCGCCGTAGCGCTTGATCACGGTCACGGAGAAATAGGTCGGTTGCGTCATCTGCGCTGTGCTGGCTGACACTCTTGTCGTCCAGTTGATTCGTTTCAAAATCAACGCTGAGCACCGCTTGCTGACCAAGCAGATTCCCCCGTTCTAACTCAAGGCGCTGACGAATTGCTTCAGTATTCATAAGGCAGTCCTTTCTGGAGCGATTATTCGCTTCGGACATTTGGTTCAGCAATCAGCGTGCCAACGCAGGGCTGTTTCACAGCGCGATGATTGGAAAAGTGCTCCATGACGCCGGCCCACGCCTGGCACGCCTTCTACTACAGGGAAAGCAACAAATTACCGATCCAGTGAACTATAGATTATCAAGGAGTATTCTTTTATGCAAGCTTCAGTAACAGCACCAGTGCGCCCGAACTCAGTTGAGCCGGCTGAGCGTTCCCAGACCAGCAGTATGAATGTGCGCGAACCTGAACGGCTTGCCTCGGTTATAGCGGGCGGCGCTCTGGCAATATATGGCCTACGCAGCGATTCGGCACGGCTCCCAACGCTGCTGGTTGGTGGCTATCTGCTCTATCGCGGGCTCAGCGGTCACTGCCCGATCTATAATGCGCTCGATGTCAACAGCGATGGCTCAGCAGTTCGGCCATACCATATTGAGCACACAATGACGATTGCTGCCGAACCGGAGGCGATCTATCGACTCTGGCGCGACTTTAGCAATCTCCCCCGCTTTATGCACCACCTCAAAGAAGTTCAAGTGATCAATGATCGCTACTCACACTGGGTGGTTCGCGCACCAGCCGGTATGGCAGTTACCTGGGATGCCGAGATCTTTCTAGAGCGCGAGAACGAGTTGATTGCCTGGCGCTCGCTGCCCAACGCTCAGATTGTGAATGCCGGTTCGGTACGCTTTACGCCTGCCAGCGGCGGACGCGGCACTGAAGTGAAGGTAATACTAGAATATGTGCCCCCAGCCGGCGCACTTGGCCGCGTCGCCGCGCGGATGTTTGGTGAAGAACCCAGCCAATAGGTGATGAACGATCTGCGCCGCTTAAAGATGATTATTGAAGCCGGGGAAGTTGCCACGAACGCTATGCGTCCGTAGCATTGAAGTAGTCTGATCGTTGCGGGCGGGTATGCGCCGCCCGCACTGGTACAAAGAGAGGCTCGTCCTTGCCGCGCAAACGATCAGCGCTTGTCAACCAGGTTCAGCCGCCGCGATTCCCCGCCGAGCTGCCGGTTATCCCTGCGCCGAGTTCCCTGGATGACCACGCGAGCTATAGCGAAGTTACGCTGCTCGACGCTGATCTGACCGGCACGGAGGCGAGCGATATCCTGCTTGAGCAGGTAGTTTGGCGCCGGGCACGCCTAACGCAGGGCACATTTACCCTCGCTCAATTCACCGATGTGCAGTTCGATACCTGCGACCTGGCCGGGGCAACGCTGACCAAAGCCCAGCTGAATCGCGTCGCGCTAGTCGGGTGTCGGTTACTCGGCATGGCGCTCCTCGATGCCCGTCTCGACGATGTACTGGTTCAGCGGGGCAATGCCGAAGCGCTGCGCTGCTGGAATACGACGTTGCGCGGGGTGCGTTTTGAGCGCTGTATGTTGCGCGCGGCCTCGTTTACGGGTTCTAACCTGAGCGGCGTGGTCTTTCGCGATTGCGACCTGAGCGCGGCCGATTTGCGGGATACAACCTTGCGCGGCGCCGATCTACGCGGTTCGACGCTCACCGGCCTTCAGGTGAACCTGCGTGATCTGCAAGGGGTCATCGTCGCGCCCCTCCAGGCGGCCGAACTTGCAGCGCTGCTCGGCCTGGATGTCCGTACTGATGATCCCAGCGATGCGTTAGGATAAGCAGTAGCCATACTGCTCTATTCGTAACCGCCCTATTCCCCGGCGTTCATTCCCCGCCGCGCTTTGTGATCACGCGCATTGATGAGGAGGCCGGCGAGGATACATGTACTTTACAGCTGCTCTGGTCGCGTGGGTTGCTGCCGGATGTTGTTCCGCTCGCGCGGCTTCCCGACCCCACCAATGGAATTGCGCTCCAGCGCGACACGCGCCGCCTGACTATTTCACGGCGCGTCGCCGGATTGCTCTGGGGTGTTTCTGAGGGACTAAGCGCGTGAACCTGACTGTGCCGACGCCGAATCTTGGCGGAGCTGCGTCGACGCACGAACCCCTGAAAGGATCGCTCATCGTTGTGACCACACTTACTGCAAAATCTGCGCCTGCGCAACCAGTGCGCGTCACGCGCTCGCGTTCGCTGCTCCTGCTCGGTCTGCCGCTTTGTGGTGCGCTGCTTAGCCTGGCGCTGATGAGTGATCGTGCTGGCTGATGCCCTCGCACTAGGGGAGTGGCTGCGCACAAGCCTGGAGGCCCACCTCGCAGCGTTGATCGCCCGCATCTACGCCACCACTCGGCTTGGCCAACGGGCGCAATGGAACCTTATACGGGCTATGTTACCCTGGAGTGCGCCGGCCACAGCGATACCTTCCGCGCCCGGGGCGGGTGCTGCCGCTACTACACTTTGCCGGAACGCGAAAAATGTACCACCTGCGTGTTGCGTCCAAGCGAAGAGCGCGACCAGCGCTTGCGCGAGTATATGGCGAAAAAATACCGGGTCAATAGCACAGAGTTACCCGTCTGAGTTGGTGCTATGTGAAGCTAAAGGCTTGTCAGGTCTACTGGATCCGACAAGTCTTCGAAGTTGTATTTATCGTCGTGCTGAGCGATAATTTGTTCAGGTGTTGTTCGTACGCGCTTCGAGGAGTGAACATGGCCACGTTTTACGATGCGATCACGCCTGAGCAGGCGGCCCTGATCGCGCGGGCGCCGGTATTCTTTATCGCTTCAGCCGATCCCACGTTTGCGCCCGGCCCCCATGCCGCCGGCCCGGTCAATCTTTCGCCCAAGGGCGGCGTGCCGCTGCATATCATCGCTCCGAACCGGGTAGCCTTTCTGGATTATAAGGGCAGTGGCAACGAAACGGCGCGGCATATTGTGGCCGGCAGCCCGGTGACGCTGATGGTGTGCTGCTTTGAGGCGGAGGATGCCGCGATCGTACGGCTCTATGGCCGGGCGCAAGTGCTGGCGCTGGACGAGTCGCTGTTGGCTGCCCAACTGCTGGCTCAACCGGCCACTGAGTTGCGCCTGCCGCTCCGGCAGTTGATTGACATAACAGTTGAACGTACAGCGACCAGTTGCGGTTATGGAGTGCCTGTACTTGCGCCAGTGCGTGAGCGTACGGTGGCGGATCGCGGGCGGCGCTATAAAGAGCGGCGGTAATCTGTGGTGCTCCTACCGACGCCGCGCCCCTACCCGTCCTTACAAATGCACCATGTCGAGATCGCCATCGGCGCGGCGAACCAGGGCCTCGGCGACGGCCAGGCGATGGCATTCATGCACCGGCCCTTCATAGCAGAGCAGAGCACAAGCGTTGCTGCGCACAAGGGTCAGGGCGGCCTGCAAGGTCTCCTCCTGGGCCTCGATCCGGGGCGTAATGTTGGCGAAGAACGCCGAATAATCCTTGTTGCGGCGCACTTCGTCGCGGATTGCTTTTGGCGTGCCTAGCTCAACCTGGTGTACATACGCGATGCCTTCGGCTGCCAGGTGCGCGCTAAGTCGCTTCTTGCTGAAATCCGGCTTACGGCTGTAGGGGCGCTCGCGGACATCGATGATCGTCGTGATCCCGTGAGCCAGCAGCAACTCCATGAAGGTGGCGATACTGTGGCCCTGGTAGCCGATGGTAAAGAGGGTGTGCATCTGGTATTCCTATGACGCAATCAATTCACATTCGTCCGGCAACTGAAGCGGATGCCGCGGCTGTGAGCGAGGTTTATCTGACGTCACGGCGCGCGTTCTTGGCCTATGCGCCGCCGGCGGACGCTGGTGCTGCTGTCCGCCAGTGGATCGCTACAGTGCTTATTCCCGGCGGTGGGGTGTATGTCGCCAGTCGCCAGGCTGCGATTGTTGGCATGCTGGCACTCAGCGACGACGGCGCAGTTCGCTGGATCGACCAACTCTACCTGCACCCGGACGTAGTGAATCAGGGCATCGGCACAGTATTGCTCCAGCACGCGCTCGCCATCCTGGCGCCGCCTATTCAGTTATACACCTTCCAGGCCAACCTTGCAGCCCGACGCTTCTACGAACGGTTCGGCTTCCAGGCAATCGCCTATGGCGACGGCTCCAACAATGAGGAGCGCTGTCCCGATGTGCTGCTGCGGGCTGGCGACTGACAACTGCCGACTGACAACTGATACGTATCTTCACCATAATAAGGAGCCTCCAATGACTAACCCCCCACTCATTGAACGCCCCGCTGCCGACGAGTATGCTTCATTTTACGCGGGTTATGTTGGACGCGTTCCTGAGGGGAATATTTCCACGATCCTCGCCGCTCAACACGCCACAATAAGCGCGTTACTGATGCCGCTCAGCCGTGAACAGGTGTTGGCCCGGCCCACCCCGGAAGATTGGAACATTCTGGAGGTGCTGGGCCATATCACCGACTGCGAGCAGGTGTTTGCCTACCGTGCCCTACGGATCGGTCGCGGCGACACCACGCCACGCGCCGGTTTTGAGCAGGATGATTACGTACGCGCCGCGCGCTGCTCCGAGCGCTCGCTCGCCGACCTGCTGGAGGGATACACCGCCCAGCGCCATGCTACGATCGCGCTGTTGCGCAGCTTCGACGCGGAGGCCTGGCTACGCTGCGGTACTGTTTCCGGCCATCCGTGCAGTGCGCGGGCCTGGGCGTTTATCACAGCCGGTCACGAACTGTATCATATCGAGGATTTCCACGCCCGGTACGGGATCACTGATAGTGAACTACGTTCCCCAAGAGCGTATTGAGGATACGAACTGAACGATGGATACCGATCTCAACCCACCAGCACCCACCAGCCGCGAGGTGCTGGAGCACGAAAGCGAGATTACATTCTTCATTGCAAGCGGGCCGGGCGGACAACATCGTAACCGGAATGCAACCGGTGTGCGCCTTGTCCACCGCCCGAGCGGCATTGTCGTTACGGCTACCGAGCGGCGCTCACAGGCGGCGAACCTCGACGTTGCCTTTGAACGGCTGGCGCGGCGTTTAGTGGTGGCCAACGCGGTTGTCGCGCCGCGCCACCCGACGCGCCCGAGCCGTGCAGCGCGTCAGCAGCGGCGCACAAGCAAACGGCGGCGCGGCGCGATCAAATCCATGCGCGGGCCGGTGCGTGGAGATGAATGAGCGGGCCGTACTGGAGGCGAGCGTCTTAATGCAGTTGCCGGCCGCCTAGAAGCGCATGGGCGAGCCATGCCGCCTCGGCATGCGGCATTGGTAATGGAGAACGTTTATACTACACATGTTCTGCACGTTTCTCTTCGTTATGAAGGAGCGCACGCCCATGGCCGACAGTAGTATTCATTTTGACAAGGCTTTGAGTTGCAGGAATTCGTTGCGCTGGCAGATGCCCCGGTGGACGCGCTCGCCGGGATGAGCGCCGCTGATGCCGAGGCGCTGAAGAAAGCGCTGAACATTACAACCATCCGCGATCTGGCGGAGAACAAGTTTGTGCGCGTGGCTCAGGCCGTGATCGCGCTTGCGCCCGCAGGTAAAAACTAAGCTTGTAACCAAACATAAAATTGCATAGGGTGCCTAAACAGATCGCTTGTTTAGGCACTAAATAGCGGTAAACGAGCGCCTGATGAGGGCGCTCGTTGTTGTAGAATAGGGTATGTGATGCCGCAAGGGCGACCATTGATCGTTCGGCTGCTTGCGGGTATACTAACGGCGGTATAAACCTATGTCCCCGTAGCTCAGGGGATAGAGCAGCGGTTTCCTAAACCGCGTGTCGGCCGTTCGAGTCGGCCCGGGGACGCCAG
>JBBRUG010000148.1:0-13894 GCA_038247995.1 Chloroflexales bacterium
GCCTGAACCAGCCGTCTCGGTTGTGGCTACGTCGAGACGTAAAACCGGCCTGTGGACTGACGGTAAGACCATCCTCGGATGGCACGCTGGGATGAAGCAGGGATTTCTAGCGCGTACTTTCGGGTACGTAGAAAGTAGCAGGTACACGTGAACAATCGTCTGCGCCTGTTACGCGCCGAGCGCAACTGGTCGCAGGCCGAGCTTGCCGAACGGCTTGCCGTTTCGCGCCAGACGATCAATGCGATCGAGACCGGCAAGTACGATCCGAGCTTGCCGCTCGCCTTTCAGATTGCGCGCCTCTTTACGCTCTCGATTGAGCAGATCTTCTTCCCCGAGGAGGTGATTACGGAGCCAGAGAATCACGGAACCACGGAACCACGGAACCGCGTGTAGAGCAAATGAAAGCCTGTTAGAAGCGGTTCTCTGGTTCTCTGGTTCTCCAACTACAGCGTCAGCTTCATCCCAACATGCGAGGCGACAAAGCCCAGCCGCTCATAGAAGCGATGGGCGTCGGTGCGCTGCTTATGCGAGCTGAACTGGATGATAAAGCAGCCCTCCTCGCGGGCCCGATCGATTGCCCAGGCAATCATGCGCTGCCCAATACCCTGGCCGCGTAGCGGTGCGTCAACCCGCACGGATTCGATCAGGCCCCGTTTCCCACCCTGGTGGCTGAGCCCAAATAGGATGGAAAACTGGAAGGTGCCGATCACATTGCCGTTCTGCTCAGCTACCATCAGGTACTGGTTTGGGTCGGCCTCAAGCGCCGCAAACGCCGCAAGATACCCCGGCGCAAGCGGCTCCTCCGGCCGCTCGCGTATGCGCCCGAGTTCGTCATCGGCGAGCATGCGTACAATCGCACCCAGGTCTTCACGTTGCGCCCGACGGATGCGCAGATCGTCAGAATGTTCCATCTTGGATCGCTCCTGTAACATAAAAAACTACCGTATCGGCTATAGTATACGAACGATGCGTTGTACGAGTCCGCGCTGGCGGGGAGCAGTCGGCACAACAGATCTGCCGCACTACCGACATCGCTTGTCAGCCGCGAGTCGGTATGTTACGCTTGATGCACCAATATGTGCGCTCGCCCCTTCGGCAGGGCGGCGCTTACAGTCGTTGGATGCATTATGGAAACCCTTGCGCTTGCGCCACGAACGAATCATAGGCATCCCCAAGCATAGCCACGCTACGGGTGAAGCTGAGTCATCCGTAGGGGTGATGCGCCGGGCGCGCTCCGCGATCCGCTCCCATCTGGTCACCCGGCCGGGTGACACACGCTCACCCCACACACAGCTATGCTCTACAGAGCGCCACATACGTGGCTCGGTACGGGGTGGGGCACAACCTGCTCCCGCTACGCCGGCACATCTTTGATCGCTTTCGTTTGCTCTGCGGGCGACCAGGCGGGGCTGTGGCCCATGCACTTTGGTATGCGCTACACAGAGGAGCTATACCGTGAAAACTAGCGCCGTTTTGCCGCCGAAGTCTGCCGAGGCGCTCACGCAGCCCACGCAGCAACGCTGGCTTAACGCTCTTATTGCCAGTGTCGGCCCTGCGCTGGCCGGGTTGCTCGTCGCCGTCACCATGCCGCGCGGGCCGGCCACTTCGGCTCAGGCGCTGGCCGTGATGGCGCTCGGGTTCGCCGTCGGCCTCGGCGCCGGCTATGTCTTACGGTCGCGCTGGGCGATGCTGCTCGCCCCTGCCGTCCATATCATAGCCATCGAACTCGTTCGCTTGCCGGTCATCGGCCCGACGGAGGAGGAACGTATGGCGCTGATCTGGGTCTACAGCCACACCGGCAGCGCCCTGATCGCTCAACTGATGTACCTGGCCTTCACTGGGATCTTCGTCACTCTCCAGCCGCAACTTATCCCGCAACAAACCCTGACGTACGATGCAGCGATCGCCGGGGCGCTCTGGGTGCTCGTCGCGCTGCTCGCCCTGGTGATCCGTCGACCGATGCGTACTGCAATGCAATCACGGTGATCGGGCCGAACGCCCTGCGGACACGATCGGGCGACCAGTTGGGTCGCCCCTACCTCGCCATTTTGCGTTGATGCCTACGCTACTCCCACCAGCGCCACACTTTCGCCAAAGGGGAAGTCGTCGCCGGCGCGCCCGCCAGGCGTTACCACCCAGAGCACCGGCAGCTGCGGCGCATCACGCGGGAACAAGCCCCAGCCGTCGGTCAGGTAGACGGCGATACTGCTCTCGTGCAGGCTGCGGCGCTGTTCAGCATCGGCAAAAACGGCTGAAAATCCGTGCCGCCACCACCGAGCGGCGGCGGAATTTCGCTGTCGGCGTGGAGTAAGTACGGCCCATAGAGTTTGTCGTCGGCATAGTAGAGATCGCATTTGAGGTGCGGGTAGCTGCGCAGAATCGCCTGGACTTCAGACACCAGCGCGCGAACCTGCGCGTCGTTCACCGAGCCTGAGGTGTCGAGACAGACGAAGATCCGCACACTCTCGCCCTCCAGGGCTTCCAGGTACAACCCGCGCCCGATGAAGCGCCGGTCGAAGTTCTGAAAATCGGTCGGCGTCTGCACCAGGTAGCGCCAGAGGTGCGTGCGCCAGTCGATCTGCGCCGAGTTGAGTCGCGCCAGTTCGCGCTTAAAGCCGACAGGAAGCGCGCCCTTTTCCAGCGTGCGCGCCAGTACGTTAACCTGCTGAAAGGCATTGCGCCAAATGTGCCTTCTGCGTTCGTACGCATATGGCATGAGGGTTTACGCAGTCAGAGCGGTGCCCGCATCACCTTTGTTGGCACCTACATTATTAGTGGCATTCTCGACGGTAGCGCGCTTTATCGGTTGGACAAACAATCAACACCGCCATAAGTACGGGTAAATCCGGCTGTACCGTTTAGCGCTCTTGCACATATGCCTCCCATCAACGACCTCACCACCCTTATTCGCTCCATGGAGCCGGCACTCAACCCCGGCGAATACGTATTTACCAGCGTTCAGGACATTACTGCCATCGACCCGGCGCAGATCATCGCCCTGATCCGTGAACCCGAGGGCATCTCGCTCATTCTCGCCGAGGCCGACGCGCTGCGCTATAACCTGCCGGTGCTCTTTCGTTGTGTCTGGATCACGCTCACCGTTCACTCCGATCTCGCCGCCGTCGGCCTCACCGCCGCCTTCGCGCAGGCGCTCGGCAGTGCGGGCATCAGTTGCAACGTCGTGGCCGGTGCCTACCACGACCACATCTTTGTTCCCGTCGCCGCCACAGCAGCGGCGATGGGCGCCTTACGCGCCTTGCAGGCCCAGGCGTAGGGGTCAGGCGGGAGGGGACAGGACGCAGGCGGTGCCTAAAACAAACATCTGATGATCAGATGATCTGATCATCAGACGTTTACCTTCCTTTGTCCTTCGGCCTGTTTAAACCTCACGTACGAAATGCGCCGCCTGCCGCCCGATCCTGCGCCATCTGCGGATGCTGCCGCCTGCCGCCCGCTGCTAGCCGAGCACCGCTGCTTCCAGCAGATCCAGCGCGTCCTGCATACCGGCTTCCATGCCCGAGTTGATGTGCGCGTCGCGATGTTCCAGGCGTTGGTGCTCCACAAGTATGGTGAGCGTGGTGCGGCCGTCCGTTTCGCGGAAGGTGAGTGTGTTCAGCGCTGCCGCATCCGCTTCGGGAAAGCCTTCAAACACTTCGGTGCAGACGATCCGCTCGTCGGGAACCAGTTCACGGTACGCGCCGTGGAAGGCAACCTCAAAGCCCTCTTCAGTCAGCATTACCCAGCGTCATGCTCCGCCGACGCGCAGATCCACATCGGCCACGGTAACAGTGCCGCGTTTGGCCGACCACCAGCGCCGGATCAGTTCGGGCGTCGTCCACGCCTTGTAGATCAAGTGCTTTGGTGCGGCAAAATCCCGCGTGATCAAGATCTGCGTGTCCGTCGGGAGTGTCACCACTGCTGAACCTTTACTTGCCACTGTCGTCATCGTTAACCTCCATTGGGTTGAGTTCCGCCAACAGACAGATCGTCCAGAGCGGCGAAGCGCTCGTTCCACGTCTGTTCATAGGCCGCCACCCAATCGTGGATCGGCTTTAGCGCCGGGCCGTTCAGTTGGTAGATCCGTTGCCGCCGTTCATCGCGGACATGCACCAGGCCTACCTCGCGCAGCACGCGCAGATGTTTAGACACCTGGGGTTGGGCCAGGCCCAGCAGCGCAACCAGGTCGTTCACTGAGCGCTCACCATTGGCGAGCAGATCAACGATCTGGCGCCGCCGCGGCTCGGCGACTGCATTGAAGACATCGGTTGTGGTTGCTGCACGTGCCATAGATTTATTATATACCCATATGGGAATATGTCAAGCTTTCATTCGCCTGTCGTTGTCAAGGTTGCACCGGATCACGTACACTATGCCTGGATCCACTTATTTAACTGCCGGCGGGAAACAATGCGTACCCAGGCTTATCCATGGCGTCTACTGGGCTATCTTCTATTCGTGCTCCTTGTGCTTATGCTCGCAACGCGCACCTACTCGGCCGATGCCGTACTCTACGATGGAGCGTTAGGTACGCCGCCCGCCGCCCAGCATATGGTGTTCGGCAGCGAACCCAACCCGCCCGCCGGCGCAAGTGAACTGTTCATCCCCGGCGCGGTGGAACTCGCCACAATCACTGTTCCCAACGACAAAGCCGGCTACGCGGGCCTGCCGACGGCAATGCCGAACCTCGATCGCCAGGCCGGTTTCACGCTCCGCTTTACGCTGCAGATCCTTGCTGAGCAGCACGAAGAACCCGACCGCGCCGGTTTCAGTGTGTTACTCATCGCCAATGACGGCTACGGGATCGAGTTGGGCTTCTGGGCAGATGAGATCTGGGCGCAGGCAACGGAACCGCAGCCCTTTAGCCACGGCGAAGGTGTACCGACCGACACAACCGTGCGGCGTACGTATACGCTCACTGTTCTTGGCGACACCTACAGCCTCACTGCCGACGCAACCCCGCTGCTGAGTGGCCCACTGCGTACCTACAGCAGCTTCGGCCAGCCCTATGCGCAAGTAAACTTTGTCTTTCTCGGCGACAATACCACGTCGGCAGGAGCTACCATCCGCCTGTTCGATGTCGCGTTTGTCAGCACGGCGCTACCCACGCCCACGGCCACGCAAACCGCGTCCGCAAGCCCTAGCGTCACGCCAACAATCACCCAAACCCGCGCAACAGTCACACCATCGCCCGCGTTAGCGGCAAGCCTAACACCCACCAGTACTATTATGTCAACCAAAACACCGGGGGCTACGGTCACGCCGTCGCTTACGGCGCTCGCCACAGCAACCCACCCGGCAGGGGCAGCGCCGACACCCTCGGCAACCCTGGCGCCGGGCGGATCGGCGAACTTGTTCACGGTTTATCTGCCCAGCCTCCAACAGTAGCAAACACGCGGCTGAGGCCTGTCAGATCTTCGATCTGATCATCAAGCAGCCGAAAGCGCGTTACAATAGTAAAATAGAGCAGAAGGAGCAGTTGTGGAGATTTTTGAAGATCGCGCAGACTGGGAGGCCGCCTTTCGTACGGGGTGGCTTGAGCATTTCCAACAAACTGGAATAACCGATTTTAAGCAGTACAAGCGCCCGAAGAACAACCTTGCGCCCAGCGGGCGCGGGATTACGCTGAGTCAGAGTCGGCTCGTGCTGATCTCCTCGGCAGGTGGGTACATGCCCACCAGCCAGACACCCTTCGACGCAGCCAATCCCCTCGGCGACTATACCATCCGCCTGCTGCCGACCGCAACTCCGTTCGATGCGATCGCCTACGCCCACACGCATTATGATCATACCGCCGTTAACGCCGACCCCCAGGTACTGCTCCCGCTCGGCCACCTAGCCGATCTGGCGGCAGCAGGCACGATCGGCGCCCTGACGCCGAATCTGATCAGCTTTATGGGCTACCAACCTGACGTGGGGCGAGTGCTCGACGAGCTGATCCCCGCCATTGTAGCTGCGGTCCAGGCTGAAGAAGCCCATGCCGCCCTGCTTGTCCCCAGCTGACCGCTCTGTAGCCAGTCCGTGGGACTGGTCGCGCGCGCGTTGGAACTGCAAGGTGTTGCCACAACCCTGACGAGTTGGAACGGCGGCGTGACCCGGCTGACAATGCCGCCCCGCGCCACCTTTACCCGGCTCGCGCGCGGGGCAACGCTGGGCCGGCCCGGCGATCCGGCGCAGCAACGGCGTGTTTTAGACGCCACGCTGGCCCTGCTGGCGCAAGCTGCGCCGCTCGATCCGCTGCAACTTGATGAACAGCTTGCGGCGTAGGCCATAGGTGGACAAGATTAGCGCTCAGGGCCAAAATGATGGACTAGTACCTGTTCCAGCGGTTTCTTGGTGATCGCCGGCACGGTCGCACTTTCGGCAGGACAACCAACTGGGATCAGCACATAGGGCCGCTCGTTTGGCGGGCGCTGTAAGAGTTCCGCAAGGAAGCCCATTGGGCTAGGCGTATGCGTGAGCGTCGCCAGGCCTGCGTGGGTCAGCGCGGCGAGTAAAATCCCCACCGCGATCCCGACCGACTCTTTTACATAGTAATGCTTGACTTTGTGCTCGCCTGCGGGGCCATGGGTCAGTCCATAGGGCTGCTCAAATACGACAATCAGATACGGCGCGTCGGTGAGGTGGGGCTTCTGCCAAGCGGTACCGAGCGGTGCAAGCGCTGCACGCCACTCGTCCGACATGCGCCGGGCATAACTCTCGCGCTCTTCAGCCTCGGCGGCTGCGCGGATCTGCTGCTTGAGTTGCGGGTCGCTAACGACCACGAAGGTCCAGGGTTGTTGATTCGCGCCGCTTGGAGCGAGGGCGGCAGCGCGGATTGCTTGCTCGATCAGCGTGAACGGCACCGGCGTTGAAGCAAAATCGCGCACACTCCGCCGACAGGCCATGGTCGCCAAAAACTGCGCGGCTGCCGCTTGCTGTTCTTCCAGCGTAAGCTGATGATGTTCGTACCGAACCGGCGTATAAGGCGGGTGAGGGGGGAGTTCTTCAGTTGCCATTGGGCCTCCTTGTGCGAGGCAGTGTGCCACAGATGGCCGGGGCCGTCTACCTTCGGCACATTTAATCCGCGCTGCGCGCTACTCAGGGTGCGAAAACCGCGACATACGAAACCGACCATTGAAGGATCCAATGCCTCTATGCAGCCTGAGCAGATCGACGATCCAGCTACCAATAGATCTGCGCGCGACGACCCGAGCGTAATCACGCCCAAGCCCGACGCTACTGTCGCCGAGCGTGGCGCACCTGAACGGCGAGAAGGGAACTTCTGCGCCCGACTGCCGGCAACGGAATTGGCGATCGCTTTGGGCGCAATGCTGGGGGCTGGCGCCCGCTTTACAGTTGGCAATCTCGCTGGCTCATTTGCGCCAGCTGGAATGCCCTTCGGCACGCTCGCCGTCAATCTAGTAGGTTGCCTTTTGATCGGGATCATGCAGACGCTGTTCCTCGATCTGATCCAAGTGCGGCGCGAAGTGCAGTTATTCGTTTCGGTGGGCTTCCTGGGCGGACTAACCACCTTTTCCACCGTCAGCGTTGAAACCGTCAGACTCATTCAAAGCGGTGCGCTGCCGACAGCCGCCGGCTATCAGGTTATTTCGCTGATCGGAGGGGTGGTTGCCGCCTTCCTGGGCATTATGCTGGCCCAAGTTGGGTATCGCATGCTGACGCGCGGGAGCGGCCGATGACCTATCTCTGCTTGGCCATTGGCGCCATCCTTGGCGCGTTATGCCGCTATCATGTCGTGCGGCTGATCGCGGCCCGGCAGGGCGATACCTTTCCGCTCGGCACCTTCCTCGTGAATAGCAGCGGGAGCTTGCTGCTGGGCCTGCTCGCCGGCCTGGTCGCTACCCATCCCGGCTGGCCGATCACAGCGATCCAGGTGATCGCCGGGAGCGGCTTCTGTGCCACATACACCACCTTCTCGTCATTTATCTTCGAAACAATCCGGCTCTGGCGTCAGGGCAGTCGCTACGCGGCGCTCACCAATCTGTGTGGACAACCTGTGCTTGGCCTGCTCTGCGCCTGGTTGGGGATTATGCTTGGTACGGCGCTGTAGCCGATCCGGCGTGCCTACAATAGGCTTGGCCAACATTGACTGCGAAGGGCAGCGTCTATGTGATGGATGAACCAACTACCGGGCTGCATCTCTCCGATATCGGCCTGTTGATGGGCATTATTGATCGGCTCGTTGATGCGAAGAATACCGTGATCCTGATCGAGCATCATCTGGACGTGATCCGCCAGGCCGACTGGGTGATCGATCTCGGCCCTGAAGGCGGAAGCCAGGGCGGGCAGGTGATCTTTACCGGCACGCCGGCAGCGCTCTGTAGCGCTGAGGGTTCGCTGACCGGCGCGCATCTGGCTCAGAGCGTGCGGTAAGCGCAGATCGGACGTGATCTTGGGCGAGCAGCACTCCTAGTCCGTCCGAGCGTTTCGGCGCAGTTCGCGTGAGGCTCGGAGCGGGCTGCGCCCGCTCCGAAAAACCCTTTCCCAACCCGTCAGACGAAGTCTGACGAAGTAACTACGAAGGAAAACCAATGAACATTCACGCTGTACGCACATGCTACGACTACCATTACTGGGCGAACAAACAGATCCTGACGGCCGGCAGCCAGGTTAGCCCGGAGCAATTTATCGCCCCGACAACCCACAGCTTCGGCAGCTTGCGCGGCACCCTGGTGCATATGTTAGACTCAGACTGCGGCTGGCGGATGTTATGCCAGCACGGCTCCCTGGCTGCTTTCCGCGCGCTCGCAGAGCAGGCCTTTCCAACTATCGACGTCCTGACCCAGCAGTACAATGCCGAAGAACAGGCCATGCGCGCCTACCTCGCCGGCCTCAGCGACGCCGATCTGGTCGAATCTGTTCGTTACACCGTCGATAACGGGCAGCGGCGCGAACGCATCTTATGGCACTGCCTGTGGCATGTCGTCAATCATGGCACGCAACACCGCACATTGATTGATCACGATAACCTGGAAGAATTTGCCGATCCCGCAGCCTACGACATCGAAGTGAACAATGCTGCCGGGATCGCGTTCTATACCGCCCTGGCCCAGGAAACCGGCGGGCCGGTGCTTGATATCGCCTGCGGCACCGGCCGGGTGACGCTTCCGATTGCGCAGTTGGGCATTCCCATCACCGGACTGGATCTCGTTCCCGGTATGCTGGAGCGGGCGCGCAGGAAGTCGGTTGGGCTGCCGATCCAATGGATCACGGGCGATGCGCGCACATTCGATCTCGAAGAGCGGTTTAAGCTAATCTTCCTCACCGGCAACGCCTTCCAGGCCTTTCTTACCCGCGCCGACCAGGAGGCGCTGTTGGAGCGTGTTCACGCTCACCTGCACGACGAGGGCCTGTTTGCCTTCGAGACGCGCAATCCACGCTGGGCCAGCCATAAGATTCTGCACCAGGAGGCGCAATGGCGCAACCTGGGCGATCCACCGACCCGCCGCCCGCTGATTGCCAACCTGGAAACCAACCTTGAGGAAGAGGCATGGCCGAACACCAGCGACAGCGCCGGCCGCGAGGTGCGGATCACCCGCACACAGGCCTATGATCATGTCGCGCAAATTTTGCACTGGACAACCTATCGGCGTTGGCATGTAGGCGCTGAGGAGCAGACCCGAATCGCCCGCACAGCGCTGCGCTACACCTTCCCGCAGGAGCTTGATGCGCTGCTGCACTATAACGGCTTCAGCGTCATCCGGCGCTACGGCGACTGGGATCTGGAGCCGCTGAGCGCCGACAGCAAGAGTATCATTGTGGTCTGTCGCAAAGGCATATTGTGACGATCGCCGGTGCGACCCAGTTCAGTGGCGGTTGAGGCCGCCATAGCCGAAACGGATAGAGCACAAGTAAATCCGCAAGTATATGCAACCCAAACCTTACAAGCGCATACACTCGGCAAAAGGTTATCTAGTTGTGGTAGTATAAGCCTGGATTCGGCAGTAATGGCCTGGGTTAGTTCTCATGTGTGCAGCGCCGGCACAGCCAACACCATGGCCATTGTTGGAGGCAGATGATCCACAACGAATCGGCGGCAAACGCAACCCGACGCCCGAAGCGAACCCGCACATACCTCCGCATTGGCGCCTTTATCGCGCTGGCAATTGGGCTGATGCTCATGCTGTACGGCACGCTGGCCGATCCGTTTTTAATCCCATTTCAGGACTTTGCGGCGATGCCAGCGGCGCAACAGGCGGATTATAGCGCCCGCGCTGCGACGATGCATAGCGTTCGTAGCGATCAAACTAACCCCGCTGCACCCGAGGAATTCGTCGCCGCCGGAATTGCCGCCCTACGCGCTGGACATCGTGAGGAAGCCCGCAGCTTGCTGATGCGCGCCGTGCGCTGTCTGAAATAGAGAAAAACCATGAAGATCATTCTACCCGGCGGTAGTGGCCAGGTTGGTACGCTGCTCGCTCGTACCTTTCACGCTGAGGGCCACGATGTTGTGGTGCTGAGCCGGCGTCCCAACGCGGCCCCCTGGCGCAATCTGCCGTGGGACGGTGGATCGGTTGGCGCCTGGGCCAATGCGATCGACGGGGCCGACGTGGTGATCAACCTGGCCGGGCGCAATGTCAACTGTCGGTATACGCCCGCAAACCGGCGTGAGATTCTCGGCTCACGCGTGACGGCAACGCGGGCGGTTGGCCAGGCGATTGCCCGCGCCAAGCGCCCACCGGCGGTCTGGCTGCAGGCCAGCACAGCAACGATCTATGCGCACCGCTTTGATGCGCCCAATGATGAAATCAACGGACAGATCGGCGGCGCCGAGCCGGACGCACCGGCATCCTGGCGCTTCAGCATTCAGGTCGCGCAGGCCTGGGAGCAAGCAGCGCTCCAGGCCACTGCACCGCAGACCCGGCTGGTGTTGATGCGGGCCGCGATGATTATGAGCCCCGATCGCGGCGGCATTTTCGACACGTTGCTGCGCCTCGTTCGGTTGGGCCTGGGCGGATCGGTGGCTGGTGGGCGGCAATACGTCTCCTGGCTACACGACACCGACTTCATCGAGGCGGTGCGCTGGCTGATCGCGCACAACGACCTGCGGGGCGCTGTGAATCTGGCGGCGCCCGAACCGTTGCCCTACAGCGCGTTTATGCGGGCGCTACGCGAGGCCTGGGGTATGCCGATCGGTCTGCCGGCCACACGTGCGATGGTGGAAATCGGCACCTTCCTGATGCGCACCGAAAGCGAGTTGGCACTAAAGAGTCGCCGCGTCGTGCCTGGTCTGCTTACGGCGTCAGGGTTTCAGTTTCACTACCCAGCGTGGCCCGCCGCCGCCGCCGATCTCTGCCGCCGCTGGCGGGCGCAAATGCCCTAATGCCAGACGGCAGGCGGCACAACCGCGTGGCAATGGGGTAAACCTCACGGCAGAATGCAGAAGTGAGCGTGCAGAATTATGTTAATCTGGATTGATGCCGATGCCTGCCCACGCGCAGTGAAGGATCTCGTCTTGCGCGCCTCGGCCCGCCGCCAACTTCCGGTGTGCCTGGTCGCCAACCGACCGCTCAGCGTGCCATCCGCAGCGCTGATCCAGGTTGTTCAGGTAGCTGCGGGCAGCGATGTCGCCGATACCTACATTGCGCAGCACGTGAACGCCGGCGATCTGGTGATTACCGCCGACATCCCGCTGGCCGCGCTGGTGGTGGCACAAGGCGCAATCGGGCTTGATCCGCGCGGCATTGTGCACACCGCCGACACAATTGGCGAACGCCTGGCGGTGCGCGATCTCATGGAGGAACTGCGCTGGGCGGGCGTCGAAACCGGTGGCCCGACTGCGTATAGCGCCGCCGACCGCCAGCAGTTTGCCCAGGCCCTGGATCAGATTTTGACGCGCTATCAGCCACCCGCCGCCACCTGAGCAACCCTAGTGCCAGGACGCAGGCGGCACGGTGGTCGTCATACGGATCAAGTTAAGGATTTCCGCCGTGTCAGCCCGCACCCCCAACCCCTCTCCCTGAACGGGAGAAGGGCTTCCGCGCGCATCAGGACAATGAATTTGTGGCGCCCCCCTGCTCCACGCAGATGGAGCAGGGGGCTGGGGGGATGAGGAATGATGGGCGTTCGGGTCATCCCCGCGCACACGGGAACCCAGCAACATAGCTCGCACAGACTACTAAAGCGCCGCGATTACGCCTGGTACGCTTCTTGCTCGCTCGCGAAGACATGACTGACCGGACTGCCCGCATGCGCATGCAGCCACTTGCAAGCGCATCCAAACCCTCTGGCGGCGGATGGCCCCTGCGCCTCTGCCTTGGGTTCCTTGTGGCCCTGATAACCCTTGGCGCTGCTACTCCTGCTGCGGCCCAAGACGAGCGCGTGACAGTACGCCTCGATGGGCAGGCGCTCTTCCGGGTCGGCCCCACCGCCGATGCCGACGCCGCCACGCGGGCCCAGCGCGTCGAGCGACGCCTGGCGACGTTGTTGGAAAACCCGCAGGCCATCGTCGCTGCGCGCATCGAGTTGCCTGCGAATAGCGACGAGCGCATCGTGACCGTCGCCGGTGTACCGGTCGTTACCGTTATTCAGGCCGATGCCGAGGACAACCTGACCACGCCTGAGGCCCTCGCCGCCCTCTGGGCGCAGCGCATCGACACCGCTCTGGCCGATGGCCGTGCCCGACGCCTCGGCCCCGGCGGTCGCTTTCTGGCGGAAGTGCAGAGCGCAGTTACGGCGGCCTTTGCCCGCCTGGGCGAGTCGGCGCTGATTATCATCCCGCGGGGTCTGGCGGCGCTACTCGTGATCGGCTTATTCTGGTTGCTCGCAAGCCTTGCGCGCCGGCTGATGCGGGTGGTTTTTAAACGTCTGATTGCCGACCTCACCGTTGAGAACCTGATCCGGCAGCTTACGTATTACACAATCTGGGCCCTTGGCCTGCTGGTGGCAGTCGATGCGCTCGGCTTCGATCCGCAAACGGTCGTGACCGGCCTGGGCCTGACCGGTTTGGCTCTCGGCTTTGCGCTCAAGGATATTATTTCGAACTTCGTAAGCGGCCTGCTGATTCTGGGCCTACGCCCCTTCAAGATTGGCGACCAGATTGTGGTTGGCGAAACCGAGGGCAGTGTCGAACGGATCGAGTTGCGGGCCACCCAAATGCGCACGTATGATGGGCGCGTGGTACTGGTGCCCAACGCTGAGGTCTTTACCTCACGGGTGACGAATAACACGGCCAGTCCGATCCGGCGCGGGCGCGTTCCGTTCTATCTGGGCTACGACGCCGATCTCAAACACGCCCTGACGATTGCGCGCGCAGCGGCGCAAGGAGCCGTTGGCGTGCTGGAAACTCCGCCCGCCTTGGCAATTGTGGCGGCATTGGGCCAGGACGATGTTGTTGTCGAGGTGCGCTTCTGGAGCGACTCGCGCCGTTCCGATGTCGTAGCCACCACCTCAGCGGTGCAATTGGCCGTAGTGTCCGCGCTCAGGGCGGCAGAAATTGCGCTACCCGAACCGGATGTACGCCTCCTCGCGCTCCGCGACCAGCCAGGCCGGCAAGCCCCACAAACACCTGCAAACCGGCATACACCCGAAACCAAAGCTGAAACGTTGTGAATAATGCTGCGCCTCTTCGCGGCAGTGCTTCCCGCCGCAGGTCAGGCCCGGCGCGACCCTCCATGCGCTCCAACAACATGCAGCCTCGACCGCGTTTGCTAGCTGGAGCCTGTAGGCAAACACGCACGCTGGCACAGTATGTGCTGCGCTAGGGCACTCTATGCGTGCTCATGGAACGTTACAGGCGTCAGGAAGATAGGCTAAAGGAGCCATGACATAGCCTTTGTAGAATACCCAAAAGTGTGCTATACGACGCAGTATGAGTACATACACGGTGCGTCAATTTGCGGAGCGGATCGGCGTCTCCGTGAAGACATTACAGCGATGGGATCGGGAGGGACGA
>JBBRUG010000149.1:0-13781 GCA_038247995.1 Chloroflexales bacterium
AGTCGTCCCTCCCGATCCCATCGCTGTAATGTCTTCACGGAGACGCCGATCCGCTCCGCAAATTGACGCACCGTGTATGTACTCATACTGCGTCGTATAGCACACTTTTGGGTATTCTACAAAGACTATGTCATGGCTCCTGAGTGACAGGGTGACAAGGTGACAAGGTGACAGGGTGACAGGGTGAACTGATGGACTGATGGACTGTCAGACTGTCAGACTGTCAGACTGTCAGACTGAATCAAAATGGTTCCGGTGGGCGAATCCGCCAGAGCATCGGGCCAAGCCAGATCCAGGCGGTGTTGAGCAATACCAGTGCGCCCATCACCACTACGGCCAGGCGCCCTAAGCGCCCGTAGCGCCAGATCGCCTGCGTGCCGAGCGCTCCGCCGACCGCGATTACCCAGGCGATGAACATGAGCCAGCGTGGGCTGTTGGTAACGCCGGAGATGAACGGGAATGCGGCGAAGGTGAGCGCTACCGTCAGGCTGCCGAACATAAGCGCCAACACTGCCCGTGTCGCCCCCTGTCGCGCTCCGCGCTCCGCGCTCCGCGCTCCGCCGCCTGCCTGCTGATCGAACAGGCGGCGGCTCAGCGCTACGATTCCGATCAATGCCATCGGGAGTGGGAAGAACCCAAAATGGGTGATCAGTCCGGCTTCCCAGAGCGTGTTCCACAGCACCGCCCGGCTCACCGGGGCGCGCCCGGCTACAGCGGTGAGTCCGCCTGAACTTGCGGTCTGGAGTTGCTCTAAAAACAATGGGATATAGGCTGTGTAGAAGAAGACCGCAGCAAAGAGGCCTGCACCGAATGTCGCTATGGTCAGTGGGTTGCGCAACGCTTGAGCCCAACTGCTACCGCGCCATGCGCCGATCCAGACGCCAACAACGAGCAACCCGAGTAACAAAGCGGTATTGATCAAAAAGCCAAAATGGCCGAGAAAAACCAGTGTGGCGAGCACGCCGACCACCCACGTCCAACGCTCCCGGCGCGCACGATCAGCGCTTTGCCAGGCTTCGGCAGCCAGCACTAGCGCCGCAATCAGCAGCAAGTGCAGGAATTGGGTGTAGATGTGCGTGTCGAACGACCACCAAGTGGTCATGAAGGTGGCGGCCGTAAACACGTAAATTGCGGCGGCGAGCAACGCGGTCGCTGGGCGCGCGATCCGCACGGTAATGGCGTAGATCACAACTGCACTAAACGCATCCACAAGCGCGGCGCCAAGTTCGAGCACAGTTGTCGGGCTGAGGCCGAGCAGTGGAAAGGGCGCAATCAGCAGGTAGGGGCCTGGCGGGTAAGGAAAATCTACCCCGCGGTTCTTCGAGAGGATGAAAATGAGCCCGCCGATGGCTTCGTTGAAACGGTTGACATGAAAACCAATATCGCCGTGCATCGAGTTGGGGTAGAGCCGTCCGCCGTAGCGCAGTGCAAAGCTGATCACGGCGATCGCCGTCAGACCGCCGAGGATCGTCGTCGGTAGGGGTAGCCTCAGGCGGCGGGCCATGCCGGGCAGGACGGCGCGCAGTCCAATCGCCAGCGGATAGCTCAACGCAGCCGCCGTTAGGGCTGCCGTTGCGCCGAAGGCCCAGCGCGGTGGATCGAGTACGGCTGCCACAGCGATCAGGCCGGCGCTGATCACTACGAGCCAGTGCTGTGCCGTTCGGCCCGCTACGCCTGTCGCGTGCCCCAACGCTAGCGCGATGAGGATCACCGCACCCAGCCATGTGAGCAGCGCCGTTTGCGTCGGCGCCGTAAAGCTCGGCGTTGGCGCAGCAGTGATCCTGATCACGCCCAGGGGTGTGCCAAGTAGGCGCGGGTCGCCGGGGGGGCTGAAGGTGTCGGTGCCGATTCGCACGTCGAGTGTGCCGTCGGGTAACGCATCGGCGGGCACCACAAATGCCGCCGGGCCGCCGTCGCGTCGGATCGGCAGTTCGGCCAGTTGGCGCGTGCCGGCCCAGATTGTGTAGCTCTGTGGCCCAGCCTCCAGTACTTCGGCGGCAATCGGCAACTGATAGAATGTCACGATCAATGGGCGAACGCCTAGCCCCGGCACCGTCATCCGTGCGCCGTCGGTCGTCCAGCGGTAGGTGCCGTGTTCGCCAATTTCGGCATTGTTGAAGCCTTGCAGGAAGGGCAGATCGCTACCGACACCCTCCTCAAAGCCAACATCAATCCGATAATTACGCGGCAACTGCGCAGCCAGCAGCGCCGCCGCCAGCACAATGCCCAGCGCGATCCAGAACGCCGGCGCCGTAAGCGCAGTTAGGTCGGCGCGCAGCCGGTGCCACGCTGTCGAGGCGCTCACCACCCGCGAATGTGCGCCTGGTTGGGCGATCTTCGGTGTACTCATCGTACACCTATTATAAAGGGTGTATGGTATCTGCGTTGACGGCATCGCCGTCAACGCAGATAGCAACCGGGTTAGCGATGCACGAGAGCCGGCTTAGTCGGGTTACTCAGTGCTCTAGGCCAGGCCGAGGGTTTTGGCCATTGTGATCCGCTGGAGTTTACCGGTGGCGCCGCGTGGCAGCGCTTCGAGCATGTGGACGCGCCGGGGAACTTTGAAGTCGGCCAACGTGGCCGCGCAGTGGTCGCGTAGTTCTTGTTCGCTCGTTTTGGCGTCGGGGCGCAGCACCACGGCGGCGTGAACTTCTTCACCGAGCGTCGCGTGCGGCACGGCGAAGGCGAGCGCTTCGGCCACGGCGTGGTGACGCAGCAGCGCGTCGTCGATCTCCAGCGGCGAGATCTTTTCGCCGCCGCGATTGATCAGTTCTTTGAGCCGCCCGGTGAGGCAGAGGTAGCCGTCGGTGTCGAGGTAGCCCTGGTCGCCGGTGCGAAACCAGCCGTCGGTGAAGGCGCCGGCGTTGGCTTCAGGGTTGTTTTCGTAGCCGTCGACGACATTGCCGCCGCGCACTACTACTTCGCCGATGGTGCCCTGACCCAGCAGTTCGCCCGTGTCGTCCATAATCGCCACATCCACGCCGACGCCCACGCCCACACTGCCGCCCTTGCGCGCGGCGGGCGGCAACGGGTTCGAGGCCATCTGATGGCTCGCCTCGGTCATGCCGTAGCTTTCCAGCACCGGCGCGCCAAACGCCGCCTCCAGGCGCTCCATCACCACCGGCGGCAGCGGCGCGCTGCTCGAACGGATGAAGCGGAACGGGTTGGCCGCGATCAGCGCGGCATTGCGCTCGGCGCGGCTCAGCAGCAATTGGTGCATCGTCGGTACGGCTGAATACCAGGTGGGTTTGAAGATATCGACCCACTGCCAGAACTTCAGCGCGTCGAAGCCGGGCGGGCAGATCACTGCGCCGCCGGTGGCCAGGCTGCTCAGCAACGAGGCGACGATGCCGTGAATGTGGAACAGCGGCATAATGCATAGCGCCCGGTCGGCGGCGGTGAGGTTGTAGGTGGCAATAATATTGCGCGCCGAGGTGGCCAGATTGCGGTGGCGCAGCGGCACACGCTTCGGTCGGTTGGTGGTGCCGCTGGTATGCAGAATCAAGGCTACATCGTCGGGTTGCGCAAAGCCGAGGGCTGCGGACTGCGAACCGTCCGACTGCGGGCTGTCCGACTGCGGACTGCCGACTGCGGACTGCCGACTGCCCGCCTGCACATCAAGTGCCAGCGTGCCATCTTCGTTCACCGTAGCGGCGATGAATTGCATATCGGGGCGCAATGCTGCTTCGGCGTCCGGCACAGCGCCGGGGCGGGCGATCAGCGCTTTCGCCTGGGTGTCTTCGTAGTAAAATGCGAACTCGTCGGCGCGATATTTGGGGTTCAGCGGTGCCGCTGTGGCGGCTGTAGCTACGGCCAGGAAGGCGATTACCATCTCCGGGCCATTGCCCATCGCCAGCGCCACCCGGTCGCCCCGGCCAATACCCCACGCCTGAAGTTGGCCGGCCAGGGCGCGCACATTTGCGCGTAGAACGCCATAGGTTACCGTCGGCCGGTCGGGGGCCAGCAGGGCGGGCGCGTCGGTTGCTCCAGCGTCGAGCAGATCGAGCAACGTTGCACGTACAGACTCACTCATTCAACAGCTCCTTTTGTAACAAACGACAAACTGCCGCAGTTCCCCTACCTGTGTGAACAGAGCGGAACTGCGGCAGTTGCATGCAACCTCGTGCGAGCGTGTTATTCGCCCTCGGGGATGTTGCCCGTCTCTTCGTACTCACGGAGCGCGGTAACGGCACGATCAAAACTGTAGTAGTAGATCTCAGCGTCCCAGCGGTCTACCTGTGGATCATAACTGCATAGAATCTCGATCTCGGCAGCACCATCGCTGTAGACTTGTGCGCGCGCCATCCAGAGATTTGCGCAACGCAACGCTCGCGAACTCAGCAGTTCGCCCCGGAAGGTGTCTGCTCCCGCCTCGCTGAAGATCTGGCCGGGCTCCATCACCGTTGCTGTTCCGCCCGCCATTGCTGGCTCCTTCCCACGTACATGCTCATCAAGCCCATGTCCAAGTGTGATTACAGTTGCAGGTACGGCGTAGACTCGGGTAGGCCGATCGTGCCGTTGCTTAGGAGCCGCCTAGTCCCGAAGATCTGTAAGCGTTACCTGTCTGTGAAATCCGTATCACAATTATACCGCAACTGTGTGTGAGCGATAGCAGGCTGTCATCCTCCAGATGGGGCATTTTTCGCCTACAGCGGCGAGTATAACAATTGAGCCGTCCGCTTGGCGATGCGCCCACTGCTATAATGAATGTCATCCATAATCTACTCAATCCCCATCCGGCGCGGCCAGGAACGGATAGAGCAGTTCGCCGGTCAGGACATTATGCGCGCCCTGGCCGACGTGCGGTCGATACGAACTGAGCACCTGGAGGTAGTTCGAGCGTTCCAGGGCAGCCGGCTCGGCCACGTGGCGCTGGCTCATGCTGCCTTGCATCTGGGTGATCGACTCGTATTCGTGGGTTAGCATCCACTCGCGCAGGTTGGCCAGCATGGTGCGCACGTGCTCAGTCGGGTCGTTCATCAGCAGCGCCGAGGCCATCATGGCCACCCGTGCGCCGGCCATCATCGCCTTGAGTACGTCGGTGGCTGTGTGTACGCCACTCGTGATTGCAAAGTCTACCGGCACCCGCCCGTACAGTAGCGCCACCCAGCGCAACGGCAAACGCAGTTCGTGATGATCGCTCAGCTGCAAGTTCGGCACGACGCTCAGATTTTCCAGGTCGAAGTCGGGTTGGTAGAAACGATTGAAGAGCACCAGGCCATTCGCCCCGGCCTCCATCAGCCGCCAGGCCAGGTTCGGCAATGCGCTAATGTACGGGCTGAGTTTCACCGCCAGCGGGATGCTGATCTCGGCGCGTACCGAGCGCACCAGATCGACATAAGCCTGTTCCAACTCTACGCTGGTGAGGTTCGGGTCAGTCGGCAAATAGTAGATATTCAGCTCCAGCGCATCGGCGCTGGCCTCTTCGATCAGTTTGGCATACTTCACCCAGCCGCCCGCCGAGACGCCGTTTAAGCTGCCGATTACCGGAATGTCGAGGTTCTGTTTTAGCTTACGCACCTGCTCTAAGTAACGCTCCGGCCCCACGCTGTATGTGCCGTGATCAGGCAGATAACTCAATGCCTCGGCAAAGCTGTCGGAGCCGTAGCTCAGCAACCGATCCAGCTCCAGGCTCTGCTGAATGATTTGCTCCTCAAACAGCGAGTACATCACCACCGCACCCACGCCGGCTTCGGCCAGGCGCTGGATCGTTTCCACGCGCTGCGAGAGCGGTGAGGCCGAGGCGACAAGCGGTGTGCTCAGCTTCATGCCCAGGTAGGTTGTGCTCAGGTTGATCATGGGAGATCCTTTTGTTGAGCCGAAGCATTCGCATTGCGAATGCTTCGGCCTTACGTGCGAAGGTCAGATGCGGGCGATGCTGGGCATGCGGTGCGCCGGCGGGTGCCCGAGTCAGTGCCTGCAACCCCGCCTCGGATTGGTCAGGTGCAGACGACACTGGACACGACGTGCGCTGGCCGGGTGCCCGGCTCAGTGTTCTCAATATTACAGTTCGCTCAGTGTTCCTTGCTCCGCGCCAACTGCTCCAGCCGGATATAGTGTTCGTGGTTGTTCACCTTCGCCTGCTGCATCAGCGCGTTGGCGCGCTCCGGATCGCTGCGTACCAGCATTTGGAAGCGGCCTTCGCCGGCGGTGTATTGCTCCGGCCCGATGCTTGGCGGCTTCGAGTCGATTATCAGCGGTTGGCGTCCTTGCTCGGCCAGGGTCGGGTTGTAGCGGTAGAGCGTCCACATCCCGCTTTGCACGGCCAGCTTTTGCTGTTCCAACCCCTTCCGCATCTCGATGCCGTGCGCAATACAATGGCTGTAGGCGATCACCAGCGAGACGCCGGGGTAGGTTTCGGCTTCCTGAATGGCGTGCAAGGTCTGCACGTCGTCGTAGCCCATTGCAATGCGCGCCACATACACGTCACCATAGGCCATCGCGATCAGGCCCAGGTCTTTCTTCGGCCGCGCTTTGCCCTTGGCGGCGAATTTGGCCACGGCGCCCAGTGGGGTGCTCTTGCTCGCTTGCCCGCCGGTGTTCGAGTAAACTTCAGTATCCAGCACCAGGATATTCACGTTGCGCCCCGAGGCTAGTACATGGTCGAGCCCGCCGTAGCCGATGTCGTAGGCCCAACCGTCGCCGCCGATGATCCAGACGCTACGCGGGATCAGCGCCTCGGCCACGGAGTGCAGATCGCGCAACTGCGTCGCCTGCGCGCCCGCCGTCGGCAGCGCCGCTTCAATCGCAGCCTGGAGCTGGGCCACCCGCTCACGCTGGCGCGCTACGGCTTCGTCATCCTGGCCGATCTCGTCCAGCAATGCCGCTGCCAGTTCGCTTCCAACCCGGTCGCGCAGCCGATCGAGCAGATCGCGGGCGTGGGCTTGCTGCTGGTCGATGCTCAGGCGCATGCCCAGGCCGAACTCGGCATTATCCTCAAAGAGCGAGTTGGCCCACGCCGGTCCGTACCCGGCATTATTTTGCGCCCAGGGTGTTGTCGGCAGGTTACCGCCGTAGATCGACGAGCAGCCGGTTGCATTCGCAATCACCGCCCGGTCGCCGTACAGTTGGCTCACCAGTTTGAGGTACGGTGTTTCGCCGCAGCCCGCACAGGCGCCGGAAAATTCGAAGAGCGGCTTGAGCAACTGGCTGTTCTTCACGCTGCCCAGGTGCAGCAGGCTGCGATCAACTTCAGGCAGGCTCTGGAAGAAGGTCCAGTTTTCCGCCTCGACCTGGCGTAACGCGGGCTGGGGCGCCATGTTGATCGCCTTGCGCCCGCTCTGGGTCTTGTCTTTCACCGGGCAGGCCTCCACGCACAGCGCGCAGCCGGTGCAATCTTCGGGCGCCACCTGAAGCGTATAGCGCTGGTTCGGTAGCTCTTTTGTGCGCGCAGTTGTGTGCTTGAATGCCGCCGGCGCGCCCGCCAATGCCGCTTCCGGGTAGATCAGCGGGCGGATCACGGCGTGTGGGCAGACGAACGCGCACTTGTTGCATTGGATGCAGATCGCCGGGTCCCAGACCGGGATCTCGGCAGCAATGTTGCGCTTCTCCCACTGCGAAGTGCCCGTCGGGTAGGTGCCGTCGTTAGGCAGCGCACTCACCGGCAGGTCGTCGCCGCGCAGGGCGAGCATCTGGCCCAGCACATCGCGCACGAATGTCGGCGCGCCGGCGGCCACAGCCGGTTGACGGGGCTGCGCGCCATTCAGTTGGGCATCAACGTCGGCTGGCGGGAGGTTGACGGCATAGAGTTGATCGAGTGTTTGATCGACGGCCATAAAATTCTGACGCACCACCGCCTCGCCGCGTTTGCCGTAGCTCTTCTGAATGCTCTGCTTGATCGCGGCAATTGCCGTTTCGCGCGGGAGCACGCCGCTGATCGCGAAGAAGCAGGTCTGCATCACGGTGTTGATCCGGCCGCCCATACCGGTGGCGCGGGCCACGGTAGCCGCATCGATCACATAGAGTTGCAGATCTTTGGCGCGAATCGTGGCCCGTATGTCGGCCGGTAGTTGCGCCCAGACCTCGTTGGGGCCGTAGGGGCTGTTCAGCAGTAGTACACCGCCGGTGCGCGCATAGCGCAATACGTCGAGCCGTTCGAGGAAGGCGAACTGATGGCAGGCGGTGAAGTTGGCCTGGCCGTCGCCGACCAAATAGGCGGCGTGGATCGGCTTAGGGCCGAAGCGCAGATGCGAGATCGTCACCGAGCCGGATTTCTTTGAGTCGTAGACGAAATAGCCCTGGGCGTATTGCCGATCGTCCGCGCCGGCGGACTCGCCGATAATCTTGATGCTGTTCTTATTTGCGCCCACCGTGCCGTCGGCGCCGAGACCCCAGAAGACGCAGCGCACGGTTTCACGCGGTTCAATGTCGAAGCTCGGATCGTAGCTCAGACTCGTCTGGCCAACATCATCGGTAATGCCGATGGTAAACCGTGGCTTGGGCTTCGGCTGTGCCAACTCGGCGAATACCGCCTGGACCATCGCCGGGGTAAATTCCTTCGACGACAGACCATAACGCCCGCCGATTACGCTCGGTTCAGGCCGTGGGGTTGCCCCCTCCGCCAGCGCCTGGCGACGACCCTCGGCCAGTGCTGCGACGACATCCAAGAACAATGGCTCACCGATGCTGCCGGGCTCTTTGGTGCGGTCGAGGACAGCGATCTGGCGGACGGTTTGCGGCAGCGCGGCCAGGAACGCCGCAGTGGCGAAGGGCCGGTAGAGCCGCACCGTCACTACGCCCACGCGCTCGCCCTGCGCCGCCAGATAACGCGCCGTTTCGCGGGCCGTCTCGGCGCCCGAGCCCATCACCACAATCACGCGCTCGGCGTCGGGTGCGCCGGTATATTCAAACAGGCTATAATGCCGACCGGTGAGCGTGGCGAGCTTATCTAGCATTGCCTGTACAATGTCGGGGCAGGCGGCGTAGAAGGGGTTCACCGTCTCGCGGGCCTGGAAATAGACATCGGGGTTCTGGGCTGTGCCGCGGATCACTGGGCGTTCGGGGTTAAGCGCCCGCGCGCGGTGGGCGAAGATCTGGCGCTCATCGACGAGTTCGCGCAGCGTTGCCTCGTCGAGTAGGGCGACATTGTTGATCTCGTGCGAGGTGCGGAAGCCGTCGAAGAAATGAATGAACGGCACCCGACTGTTGAGCGTGGCGGCATGGGCCACTAAGGCCAGATCGTGGGCCTCTTGCACCGAAGCGGAAGCGAGCAGGGCGAAGCCGGTGGCGCGGGTCGCCATCACATCGGAATGATCGCCGAAAATCGAAAGCCCCTGGGCGGCAATGGATCGTGCGGCAACGTGCAGCACCGTCGGGGTCAGTTCGCCGGCCATCTTGTACATGTTCGGGATCATCAACAGCAGGCCCTGTGATGCCGTAAATGTAGTAGTCAGCGCGCCGGTTTGCATCGCGCCATGGAGTGCGCCGGCCGCGCCGCCTTCCGACTGCATCTCGTAGACGGCGGGAATGTTACCCCACAGATTCGGCCTGGCCACTGCTGCAAAGGCGTCGGCCGATTCGCCCATTGGGGTCGAAGGTGTGATCGGGTAAATGGCAATCACTTCGCTGAGCGCGTATGCTACCTGCGCTACGGCTTCATTTGCATCAATTGTCGCCTGCTGCGTCATTGGAGCCTCGCTTTTCCTGACGACGCGCCGTAAGTGCCACGCCGCTATACGTTAACCGGGCCGAGTGCGAATGGAGAATGCAGAATGAGTATAGCTTTGTACTTTGGCGTACAAGGTAAAGTCCGGGCAACTGCCGGTGGCGTGTTAACAATTCCGTCATTATCATTGGCCTGTTTGCCGCGCTTGCGTATAATTGGGTCAACCACTAACACTTCCTACCGACTGGCTTCTGAATTCTGAATCCTGAATTCTGAATTCTGAATTTGCGAGTATTGCTATGACCTGTACAATCCTGATTGTGACTGGCGGCTTGGAATATCCAACCGCCTGGCCCGGTCTCTTTGGTGCTGATGCCGAATTACTCCAGGAGAGTTTTTGCGCCGATCTGGTCGATCTTGCTCATTGCATCGCCGACTGTACCGTGCTCACCACTTCAGCCCCGGTGCCGCTGAGCCTGATCAGCACTGCCCTGGCCATCGGTCCGCTTGTGATCGTCGCCGCTGAGGTGCCGCATTTGCCGCTCTGGCGGCTGCACGACGCCTTCACGCGTCTCGAAGACGGCGCCGATATCGTACTTGGCCCAACCAACGACAGCAGTTGGTACTTAACCGGGTTACGCACCGCCACTGCCGAGTTGATCGCAGCCCTCCCACAGCCCGGTACGCCCCTTGCGCCGATGATCACCGCCGCCCGCATCCAACAGCTGCATCTCGTGATGTTGCCGCCCTGGTATCGCATCGCCGGCCTCGCCGATCTGGAACAGCTTGGCGAAGATCTCCGCACCATGCCTGTCGATACTGCGCCGTCTACCCGCACCCTCCTCCTCCAACCCACTCAGGCCCGCGTTGTCGGCGGCTAACCGACGTAGATTGTTGATCTTTTAACTCTTTTATGCGCATATATGGATAAGCAGTGTTACTATACCAAGTAGTATTCTCATGAAGAAGGGGTGTGAGCATGCCGCGTAGTAGTCATTCGTCCCAGGTTCCAGTTTTTGTCGATACCGATATCGGTTGTGATGACGCTCTGGCGGTCGCTTGGCTGCTCAACGAGCCGCAGGCGCACGTCATTGGTTTTAGCACCGTTTTTGGTAACAGCAGCGTTCAGGATACAACGCGCAATTTGCTTACCCTGCTGGCTGCACTTGGCGTCGATCTGCCGGTAACGATGGGCGCAACTGCGCCGCTGACCTACCCCCGTACGTCGAGTGGTGCTCTGGTCCACGGCCCCGATGGACTCTGGGGCGCACAGCAAGCGTACGATCTCGCCCACATACGTCAGGATGCTCCTGGTGCAATCGCCGCCGCTGCGCGGGCGAACCCCGGCCTGACGATTATCGCCCTCGGCCCACTTACGAATATCGCGCGCGCAGTCCAGGCTTACCCGGAGGATCTGGCCGATGTGCGGCTGGTGCTGCTCGGTGGTGCCAGGGCCGGCGGCAATGCAACGCCGGTGTCCGAATTCAACATTTTCGCCGATCCGCATGCGCTGGAAGTGGTACTGGGCGGGTCGCTACGGATTGAACTGATCACCCTTGATGCCTTTCAGCAGGTGCTCATCGATCCGGCTGTGCTTGGCCCGCAACTGGCCCAGGAGGGCGGCGCGGCGGGCGCGCTCCTTGCTCAGGCGCTGATGGGCTACGGCGCCGCGCAAACGCAGGGTGCCGGCGGCCCGGTGTCCATCCCCGATGCCGCCGCCGTGGTTTACGCGCTCTATCCCGAGCTTGGCGCGCCTGAGCCGGCTGCTGTACGGGTCGTGATCGATGGTGAATATACCCGCGGCCAGACGATCGTTGCCGCTACTTTTGCCCATCGGGTGAGCCTCGGCCTCGGCGCTTCCGGCGTGGCGCGCCTTGGTGAGCGTGCCGTCGCCGCCGGTTTTGACCTCTCGACGATCATTCATGGCGCGCTCGAACGCGCTGCCGTAAATGCACAGGTGGTGCTTACGCTTGATGCTCAGGCGCTCATTGATCGCTTCGAAAACGGTTTGCTCGGCCTGGCACGTGAACGCAGCGTCGGCACATAGGTCAGGGTTTCAGGCGGCAGGATCGGGCAGCATAAAACGTCGGCACGTGAGATAGCGGGACGTAGTACACTACGTCCTGCGCCTCCATAAAAGAACATAACGCTAAAGAAAACTACAATATGTAGTAATATGCAGTGCGGCGCCTTTGGCTTTTCGTCCTTGGCCTTTCGTCTAATATCGGACAGGACTCGCGGGGGATGGTTGCACATGGTGGCTAAAGGTATAAATAGAGTTACATCGTTGCCCCAAGTCTGTGCCGCCGCGAACCACCAGTACATCTATGCCTGGAGGCATCTTCATGATTCGTTCTAGCCCCCTCCGTCTTGTTTGTGTGTTGCTTTTAGCTCTCATGGCCCTTGTCGTTGGCCCGGTCTTTGCCGCCCGTCCTGAGCCGGTCGTCCAACCGATCTTCGTCGACACCGATACCGGCGTCGATGACGCAGTTGCCGTAGCATGGCTGATCGAGCAGCGCCTGGCGCGTGTTGTTGGCTTGAGCACAGTGTTCGGTAATACGAGCAATACGAACGCAGCCCGGAACCTGCTTACCCTGTTCGCCGCCGCCGGCCGTTCCTACCCGGTGACAATCGGCGCAGCAGCACCGCTGACTTTAGCCGCAACGGGCACCGGCGCTCTGATCCACGGTCCTGATGGACTCTGGTTTGCGCAGCAACCCCTTCCGATCGACACGCTCCCAACCGACGCACCGGCGGCAATCGCCACCGCAGCGCGGGAGCATCCGGGCCTCACCATCCTGGCCCTCGGCCCGCTTACGAATATTGCCCTGGCCGTTCAGCAATACCCCACCGATCTCGCTGGTGTGCGTGTTGTCGCGCTGGGTGGTGCCCAGGTAGGCGGTAATCGCACGCCGGTTGCCGAGTTCAACATTCACGCCGATCCGCATGCCCTGGATGTTGTACTACAGAGTGATGTGGTGCTTGAAGTCGTCACCCTCGACGCCTTCGATCAGGTCACCGTCGACCCGAAGCGCTTCCCGGAGCAATTGTCCCGGCGCGGTGGCCCAGTTGGGCGCTTGCTCGCCGCCGCTCTCGGCCCGTACTTCCAAGTGCAACTGGCCAACGGCGTCACCAAGGTGAGCATCCCCGACGCAGCCGCCGTAATCTACGCCCTGCAACCCGGCACGGCTGTTGCTACGTCGGCCCTAGTGCGCGTTGTCACTGCCGACGACTTTACGCGCGGCCAGACGGTGATTGCCACCACATTCAACGGTCGGGTCAGCCTGATCGCCGACGATGCTGAACTCTCGGCGCTGGCCGCCCAGGCGTTTACCACGCCGGGCTTCGATCTCGGCACAGCCCTTTTCACTATTGTATCGCGTGAGCCGGATAACGCCACCGTGGTGCTCGATGTGTTTGAGCGCTCGATGGTGCGGCTCCTGGAGCGCGATCTGTTACGCTAAGCGCCCCTTACAAGTGTAAGAACGGCGCTACGGGATTTTGAACGTCGGCAGGGACGCCGAGTCGACGATGGGTACCGCCGGACGTTATCCGCGTGGGTAATGTCCGGCGGTTGCTTTTTTATTAGCGCCGTTGAACGACGTAATGGAGGTGTCTTGTGAATCGGATTATTGAGTTGTTGACGACGGATTTACGCCATCTAATCGGTGATCTTGGCCGCGACGGCGGTTTGATCAGCCCCTCAGTTTACGATACCGCCCAGGTCCTGCGGCTCGCCCCCCCGGCTGAAGGAGTCTGGCCGGCGCTCAACTGGCTGATTGCGCAACAGCGCGCTGACGGCGGTTGGGGTGATCCGGTTGTCCCCCGCGCGCGCGATGTGCCGACCTTCGCCGCTGTGCTCGCCCTGAGCGCCCATCAGCAGCGTCGTGAAGTCCGTGAGTCGTTGCTGGCCGGAGTGACCTTTCTGCGCCGCCAGGCGGCGCACTGGAGCGGCCCGCTGCCTGAAGATATTCCGATTGGTGTTGAGCTGTTGCTGCCGGCCCTGCTCGACGAGGCGGCCCGCCAGGGTATTGCGCTGCCGACCCGCCCGTACGCCGAACTGATCGCCCTGGGTGCGCGCCGCCGGTCGCTGATCGCCCGGTTGCAGCCCGGCGCCGGCAGTACGGCTGTCCACTCCTGGGAGGCCTGGGGTACTGAGCCAAATGTCAACCTGCTA
>JBBRUG010000150.1:0-13765 GCA_038247995.1 Chloroflexales bacterium
CACAGCCTATTGCAACTGGCTGCACGCGCAGTTGGCCGCCGATCTTCCGGCGGGCTATGTGCTCCGCCTGCCGACGGAGGCCGAGTGGGAGGCTGCGGCCGCTTATACCGGGCCGGAACAACGTCGCACCTATCCCTGGGGTGACGAACCCGCGCCGACATTAGCCCACGCCGTGTACGAAGAGGCCGAGCTGGGCGCGGCGGCGCCGATTGGCTGTTGCCCGGCGGGTGCGGCGGCCTGTGGCGCGCTGGACATGGCCGGCAACGTCTGGGAGTGGTGCAGCAGCCCGCACGGGCAGTACCCGACAGGCGCACATACCTGGGCGGAAGACTTTACACGTTACAGCGGAGACGTACCACTACGCGGCGGGGCATACCACCGTAATAGCTCATCTGTTCGCTGCGGGGCGCGGGTCAGGTACAACCCGTACAACAGGCTCGACCGCGACGGTTTTCGAGTGTGTGTGGCCCCTGCGCCCGCATAGATGTTCTGAATTCTGGTTCCTGAATCCTGTTTGCTGCGTTCTGAATCCTGTTGGGCGGTCATATAGGCGACCACATTGGGTCGCCCCTACGTCTAAATTCTCCTGGGCGGCCACGTTGGGTTGCCCGGACTGTCAAGGGTTTTGCGATCCTCTCCGCCGCAGGCGCGCATCGCGGAATTTTTTCTGGAGCCTATAATCTGCGCTCCAACGCATCACGCACGGCCGTATCGCTGAGTTCGGCGTAGCCCAGCGTTGAGCGGATGTCCTTGTGGCCGAGGCGGCGGCGCACCACTTCAAGCTGCTGGCCGGCTTCGAGCAGCTCGGTGCCGGCGGTGTGACGGATCTGGTGGATGGTGTAGCGCGGCTTGCCCTCGCCATCCAGGAGTTTCGCTGTGGTACAAAGCTTCTCCCACTGGTAGACGGCCATGGTGTAGCCGATCCGCGTAGCACGATTAGAGACAAACAGCGGCGACGTTGGGCGCGAATCAGGTAGTTGCTTGAGATGCTGACGGATCAGCCGTAGGGTGCGCGGCGTGCTGTTCGGCCCAAGCGCTATATGGCGTTCAACGCGACTCTTCGCTGTTGTTGCGCGCACAGCCAGCCCTTCGTGCCCTGGTGTCAGGTTCACATCGCCGCCGTTCAGCGCCAGCGCTTTGCTGATCCGCATGCCGGTTTCACGCAACATGGTGAAGAGCAACCGGTAAGGATGCGGCGCTGTGGCAATCGCCCGATCCATTGTGCTCCGATCGCCGTGATCGACCGGGCGGGGCAGCGCCCGATCCGGGCGCCGCGACTCCAGGGTTGTCGTCGGGTCGCGCACGACATACTCCATGCGCACCAACCAGCCGAAAAAGCCGCTGATGCTTGCTCGCCGTCGCGTGTGGGTACTCGCGGCGGCGCAGCTTTCCAGCCAGGTCGCAAGCTCCTGGTAGCTAATCGCATCGACCGGTTGCGGCATCGCCGCTGCCGCCGACGCCAGATCGCGGCGGTAGGCCTTCAGCGTATTCGGTCGCCGCCCGCACTGCCGTTCGAGGTAGCCCAGGTAGGCGTCGAGCAGATCAGCGATCGTCAGTCCTTCCGCCATACGCCCTCACTTCCTTTTTTGGCGATAAGTGGATTTATCTCCAAATGCATTGCCACCTCCATGTAAAGTCGGTTGCAGCGAGAAGCAGCAAACGTCGTGCTTACTTCGGTGATCTTGGACGATCTTCCCCGTCGATGAGAATCCCGCGCGTGCTGGCATACTGCCGTTTGCGTCAGTAGAGCGCCGCTTCCCCTTCGAGCACTCTTGACTGAGCGACCATCCAGCCGGCGCCGGGTGCAGGTCAGTCGGAGGTTTCGCTTTGGCCTGGCGGCGATTATCAAGCGTCGCCAACAGCGCCGAGCAGGGCGCAAACGGATGCTTCAGCAACGCGTGAACAGGCAAAGCCCGCGTCATGCGCCGCCTCAGCCAAAGACAGCGCCGCAGCTTATCCATACGTTCGCTGAACTGAGCCATCTGGACGAGCGTGATGCCGAAAATCGTCTCCGCAACTTCATCACCTATGGCGCCATCGGCTTATTGCCGCGCGGGGACTGGGAGCGGTGCATTGATCCGCGCTTGCACTCCTGGTTGCGGCTGGTCAAATACGGTCGGCTGGATGGCCGCGTGCCGTGGCAGCAGGTCATGGCTCAACTCGACACCTACCGACGATCGCTCGGAGTAGCGACACCTGTGTCATCCATTCTCGCCCGCGCCGTCTTCAATGCAATCCGGCGACCATCGTTTTGGCACGGTGGACAAGGCGAGGCGACCATCCGGCTCCGTCAACGCGGCACGCTCACCATTGGCAAAGCACCCTGGTCACAAGGGAGCTCAGAAGCGTGTTCAAGCGGATCGCAAAAGGCGCCGATCAGATCATGGCGCAACTCAGCTCGGACGAGCGGCTCGTGAGCCGGGTGATCCGGGAAGTCGAGGCATGGCTAACCAGTGAATTCTACCCTGATCACAACCTTGCGCCGGTCTGGCCGGAGATCGCCCAGCATGGCGTTGTGATGCCCGGCCACGACACACCGGCGGCGGGATGGTTGTTGCCTGCAATTGGTGAGGCGATTGTCTCGACAGACGGCATTGAATATGAGGGCCGATCCTATCGAAAGCCTCTTGAGGCTACGCTTCTGGCGGATGGCGTACACATCCGACATTTCCCTACGCTGACCGTGGGCAGCGAAGCACGCTGGATTGTGAACGGCATCTTTGTACAGGCTCCTGACAATGGCGCTGAGCCGGTGTTATGGTATGCAAAAGAGAGGTGATGCTATGGCAAAGCCACGCTATCTCAGTAAAGCCAAACAGAGCAATCGAGGGAAATACCTCGGGGTGCGTCGCCGGGTGAACGTAACTACCTTACCGAAGAAAGAACAAAACAAGCTGATCGCGTTTGTCCTCCGCATTCAAGAGCTTGTTCACGCGGACGATGCAGGAGTCTTGTCCGACGACGCCCTATCGACTGCTGCGGAAGAATTGCGGAAGAAACCCTGGGAATTGCGCGCCGCTATGCATCAGTTTCGCCGTTACCATGCAGCGTATTCCGAGGAGCATCCAGCGAATGCATTCACCCCCGTGTTGCGTAAACCGGCGCATCGAACGGCGACTGATCAAGGCGATCTCCTTTCTGATGCTGTTGAGGCTTCGACAAAACGACCGCCAACCAGAGGGACACCTATCGCCCTTGTACCTGAGCCGGAACAGATTCGCATTCGTGCCTTTGCAGAGCGTATCAATGAGCTAAACAAGCTTCAGCAAGCCCTCGGTCGTGTACCGCCCGGCGAGCGTGAGCGCGCTGCTGCGGAGTTTGGCTGCACACCCGACTGGATCTCCAAAAACATGCGGCTTCAAAAAGAGTATGTCGCAGCGTATCCAGACGAGCCATTCTACAACGCTCATACGCCACGCCAGATCGGTCGTCCGAAAGGTCGGACAGCACCCGATGAGGTGCGAGAAGTCATTGAGCAAGCCCGTGTCAACAAGCGCTGGCTCTCGCGCAATGGCGCAGGTGGCTACGACGAGATCGATGCCGTGCTCGAAAAGAAGCGCATCCACTCGCTCATCGTTGAGCGCTTTGGCGCGATCCATAGCGAAAGCACCACGTACCGGATCATTAGAGATTACGAGGAGCGTCGCGCAGCACGAGTCGCCGTTGCTGATAACGACATAGGCGTGCTTCAGAACCATCTGCCGACGATCAGCAACAAAGCCCGTGGCCCCGGCGAGCGCGCCCGGTTCGATGCGCGTCCATTTCCTGTTGTCGTTGACAACGATGGCGTGCTTTGCACTGTTCACGGGATGCTCGTGTTTGATGATGCCACTGACTACATCGCGAGTTGGGAGTTGCTCCCAGCCAAACGTCTTGATGATGATGGTGAGATCTATCGGCAGACATTCAAGGATCAGGTCTCACGAGCGACAGTGGCGCGTGGCGTTATGCAGGTTGGCCGCTCAGGGTTACGAGCCATATCGACGCGATGCAGCGCTCTACAAACAGTTCAGCGATCTTTCGAGCCGGGGCGACAAAATTGCGATCAAAGTCTTCGACTTTGGCATGCAGGCCCAGGATCGCATTGTGCTGTTTAGCTTGGATGGCCAGAAAACGTAGCAGTTAGCCGTTCCTGCCGGCCGCAGTACGCTTTCGAGCCGACGCCATACCGAACTGTTGATTGAAGTAGAGCAGCAATTGGCTCGTGAGGATGCTGCTTCGCTCGACGCCTTCTTCCAGCAGATCATTCTTGGAAGCACGAAAGGGCCGTTAGTACTGAACGGACTGGCTCGCGAACGCACCTTTTATCACCATCAGCCCGCAGCAAACGAGTTACCCTCAGAGGAGCAGCTTGCTCAACTTGACGAAATGCTTTTTCTCCCCAAGTCGCCTGAGCAGGAGCCGAGCACTGAAGGTGAGACACAGACTCAAGCTACTGACGGCTCGGCAAGCGCTCAAGGCGAGGCTCAAACGCAAGATAGTGATGGCTCAGTAGGCGCTAAGGACGCACCAACCCAGACTCCCAGCAGTGCAAGAACGGGCAACCGCACCGCAAAGGTAGGGCGCTCCCGACAGAGCAAGCGTGCCGCAACCTCGGCGCAACAACCAGGCATTGGACAGCCCGCCGAGTCAACCAACGATAGTGGTGAAGATACAGTGCCAGTCTCCACTCGTCCGTCCAGCACTGCAAAGGCACCAAACATCATTGAACAGTTGCTAAAACGTCGCCAAAAGGGTGATACATAATGCAGGGCCTCCGTACATTCATCCATCACGCGAACCCAGGCAGCGTGAGCCACCCCGACACACAAGCAATCTTGCGTGCTCTCGATGCAGCCGTCGCTACCCCTGAGCCGCTGATCGTGCCGCTTCTGGGCAAACCAGGCACCGGAAAGACGGGCCTCGTCGAGTACTGGGCCGGTAGCTATCGCCAGCGGGAGCGCGGGATTACGCTTAACCGGCAGCCGGTGCTGCTTGCAGAGATCAGCCCGACGGAGAAGGCGTCGCTTGGCCGGGGCGTCTATACCACCCCTACAGCCTGTGTCACTTTCGCGTCGATCATCTATGCACTCGGTGAGCTATCGCGGCAGGTTGATCCGCCAACCCAGACTCCGCGCTGGTATCGTGAGGAGCGTTCCCTGTATACCGACCAGCAGTTCCTCTGGCTGTTTGATCAAGTGTGTCGCGAGGTACGTCGCCTGTGGGTGAAGGCCATTGTGATCGACAACGCACAGCACATAGACGCGCCGACGATGGAGGCGCTGCTCCGTTTGCGGAGAAGACTCTCAAGCCGCATAGGGCTGGTGCTGTGCGCTCAACTCGCGAAGAACGAAACGCTTGACGAGCCGCTAGGGAAGGTGTTCGAGCGCACCCGTGTAGACTCCGCTGAGTGCGAGGCAGCTATCGAGCTACGCCCGCTGACTGAGGAAGTATTCTACAACGAGGTGGGTTTAGAAATCTTGTCCGATCTCAAAGCAGATTTTGAGGAGGGTTTGGAACAGCACGGATCGTTCATCGCCGAGGCGCTGTGGCAGCTCACTGCCGGCGACTGGAAGAGTCTTAATAGCCGCGTGCGCCACTTCAACCGCTTACTGCCGCCTCCAGCAAGCGGCAAGCGCATCATCACCCAAGAGATTGTTGAACAAGTGCTCGGTCAAACGCTACCGTCGTAGCAGGCAGTCCAAATACAAAGCCTGGCAATCAACGCAACGCGCCAATTGCCAGGCTTTGCAGTGCCTTCGCTCAGTCAGGTCGCGGCAAAGGGTGCTGAGAGCGTTATTGGCTCTCGCCGTTTATCTCTTTGTAACGAGCTATAGCGTTTGCCGTAAGAGTAAGCTAGAGTACTTTCTGACACTAGCTATACTACTTTCTGACACTAGCTATACTACTTTCTGACAGTGGGCATAGGATGTGCTGGCGGGGCTGGTGCGGCTCGAACGCACGACCAACGACTTAGAAGGTCGCTGCTCTATCCAACTGAGCTACAGCCCCATACCAGCGTCTACTATACTCAAGCGTCGGCGAATTTGCAACCTGTAGCTATGATGCGACGCGGCGAAGCCGGGTCGCATCACAACGTGAATACGTTTTAGCGCACCGTAAAGCTCGCCACACCCGTGATCCCGCTGCGATTGCCGTACAGCACAAGCTGGTAGGTTCCCGGTCGCAGGCTGTTATTCGTCAGGCTGAGCCAGACGCTGCCATTACTGTTGGCTGTGCCGCGCAGATCGAGCGGGCTTACGCTGCCGCCCGGCATATTCAACCAGGTTGTCACCGTTTCACCGGGAATGAAGCGGTTACTCATAAAGTTGTAGCGCGTGCCCAACGGCCCGGTGGTCGGATCAACCGCTACCCATGCATACGTCGAATCGGATGCGCCGCTGCCGACGAGCACCGGCGCCCAGTTGCTCTGGTTCGCGCCGTCGTCGTGACGCACATCGGCACGCATGTTGATCATAGTGGCGTGCGCCAGACTGCCGTTTACGCGCAGCACGATTACGCCGTTGCGCCGCTCGCCGGATCGCAATGGGCCAAAGCTTACTGTGAAGCTCTGCGGATCGAGCGCGCTCACCCAGTCGCCTTTGCTGCTGTGAAGGCGCGACGATTGCACCGTGAACAGGTTGCGGTTGTAGGGCAGCGTAACCTGCGTGCGTTCCGCCGTACCGCGCCCGTAGTTTACCAGCCGGATCTCGTATTCCAGCAGGCCGCCACGCTCCACCCAGATGCTCGGTCGCGGCCAGATCGTCACCGCCACATCAGCCGGCGGCGTCGGTGCGGGGGTTGGCGTAACCGGCGTCGGCGTGATCGGTGCCGTCGTCGGGGGCGCCTGGCCGGGATCGCCAGGCCCACGAACGCGCAACAGCGGGATAAAGACCTGGTTTAACTGCCTCACGGCCGCTGCCACTGCCGCCGGTAACTCCAGCAGCGCACCCTCAGGCGGTGCAGTGGGCGCGCCTTGCGCCAACCAGTCCGCCAGCGCGGCTTCAACAGCGGCCCGTTCATCCAACGGCGCGGCTTCGGCGGCGAGTTCGGCCACCGGTTCTTCATTCGGCACCAGCAGCGGATCTGGCCGACCCTGCTGGGCAAACAGAGGATTCAACATTGCCACCAGTGCGGCCAGGATCAGCAGCGCCGTAAGCATCAGCCCACGGGTTCTGCGTAGATAAGTAAACATTGGTACACCTCACTCATAGATCGTCAAGGTGCTTCAGCCCATGCTGCAACACCTGCATGAGTAAGACGTACTTAGGGTTCGGGCAGTTCCTCTGTTCTTCGGTTCCTCTGTTCCTACCCTACTCCTCCGCCGTCTGCCGCATCAGATCCCATAGTTCCGCCACATGGATGTGTTCAGTCGGTTCGGCGCCGATGCTCACCCGCACCATCCAGCGCTCGCCGAGCTTGGCTGGGGTAAGATAGGCCATGCCGGAGGCGTTGATCTGCCCAACCCAGCGCAATGTATGCTCATCGAGGGCGGCGCCGCTCAGCCCCGGCGGCTCGTGGCGCACGCAGATCGTCTGCAACGGCACCGGCGCTACACGCACCCAGTTGGGTGCCGCGTCTACCTGTTCGGCGAACCAGCGCGCATTGGCCAGGTCGCGACGCAGCCGTCCCTGGAGCGCATCGACGCCCTCCAGGCGGAGTAGAAACCAGAGCTTCAGTGCGCGCATGCGCCGCCCGAGCGGAATGCCCCAATCACGAAAATTCTTCACTTGGCCGTCAGAGGAAGTACGCAGATAGCTTGGATTGGTCGACATAACCCGAATCAGGTGTTCTGGGTCGCGCACATAGTAGAGCGTGCAATCGAAGGCGGCGCCGAGCCATTTATGCGGGTTCAGCACCAGGCTATCGGCGCCTTCGATGCCGGCCCAGAGTTGGCGGCACTCCGGCAGGATCATTGCCGAGCCGGCCATGGCGCCATCGACGTGCAGCCAGATCCCGTTAGTGGCGCAGATCGCTGAGATCGGCGCAATCGGGTCGATTGCCGTGGTCGCGGTTGTGCCGGTGGTAGCGACAACGGCGCAGGGGCGTCGTCCGGCAGCCAGATCGGCTTGAATTGCTGCCTCTAGCGCAGTAGGGCGCATAGCGTAGGCATCGTCCAGATCGATAGCGCGCAGATTGGCCCGCCCAAAGCCGGCGAGGAGCGCGGCCTTTTCCACTGAGCTATGGCTTTGCGCCGACGTATACACGACAAGCGGCTGTTCGACAGCCTGCAACCCGCCATGAACCTGACTGTGGTTGGTCGCGCGCTCACGCGCACAGAGCAGCGCCACCAGCGTACTCGTGCTCGCCGTGTCCTGAATCACGCCGCTCCAGGCAGCGCTCAGGCCGAGCAACTGGCGCATCCAATCAGTCATCTGTTCTTCGAGTTCGGTCAGCGCCGGGCTGGCCTCCCAGCTCAAGCCGAGTTGCCCCAACCCAGTGCTGAGATAATCGCCCAACACCGAAGCCAGGCTCGCATTGGCCGGAAAATAGGCAAAGAAGCGTGGATGCTGCCAATGGGTGAGCGCAGGCATCAACAAGCGCTCGACATCGGCCAGCACCACTTCCGGCGCCTCTGGAGCGCCTGGCGCTGAGGGCGGCAACGCAGCGCGCAACGCGCCTGGTTCAGGCTGCCCGCGCACCGGTAACGTCGCAACACCGGCGCGATAATCGGCTACCATGTCGATAATTCGGTAGCCAATCCGACGGAACTCTTCGGGGGTCATGGCCTACTCCTTGCTACGCTTCACTGTTCTACCGTTCTACCGTTCTACCGCTCACACTAAAGGATACACCAATGCGCATATTTATCACTGGCGGCACGGGGTTCATCGGACGCGCATTGGTACGCGAACTGATCGGGCAGGGACATCAGGTGACGGCGCTGGTACGCCAACCAGGCAGCGCTGAAGCGCAGGAGTTAGCAGCACTTGGGGCGAAACTCAGCCAGGGCGATGTTACCGATCGCGCGAGTATGCGCGCCGGTATGGACGGCGCGGCGGCTGTTATTCACAATGCCGGGATCTACGCGTTTGGCTTGACCCCTGCCGAACGGCAGCGCATGTGGGCGGTAAATGTGGACGGCACAATCAATACATTAGGCCTCGCCCACGAACTCGGCGTGCCGCAGATTGTGCATATCTCGTCGGTTGTGGCCTTTGGGCCAACCGGCACGGTACCGGCCGACGAAGCGTTCACGCGCCGGGTTGCGCCATACAGCCCCTACGAGCAGACCAAAACCAAGGCGCATGCCATTGCCGAGCAGTTTCAGGCGCAGGGTGCGCCGGTGGTAATTATCTGCCCGGCCGGCGTAATTGGCCCGGGTGATCATGCGAGCCTGGGCCAGTTGGCCCGGCTGTATCTGCGCGGCTTACTGCCGCCGCTGCTCTATGGCACCGGCCGGCAGACATTCGTCCACGTCGATGATCTGGCCGTTGCAATTGCCCTGGCCACCAAGCGCGGACGGATCGGCGCGAGCTATATTTGTGCCAGCGGCAGCCTGAGTGTCGCGGAGATCTTCACGATCTGGCGCAAGCTGCCCGGCGGTATGCCCGCGCTCGGCTGGTTGCCTCGCCCGGCGGCAATGATCTTCAGCGTCTTTGCTGAACGGATTACCCAGCGCCTTGGGCTGCCGGTGATCTTCTCGATCGACTTTAGCCGCGAGTCGTTTGAGCACCGGATCTTCACTGCCGATCGTGCCGTGAGCGAGCTTGGCGCCCAATTCCGCAGCCCGGAGCGGGTCTTTCTCGATATGCTGGAAGCGGAGGCGGGCCGGCAGGAGTAAGTATGCAGGCGGCAGAGGCAGGACGACCGATGATCGACATGCGATCACCGATGCGCGTCACGGATCGCGTAGGGCCGCAGCAGTCGGATCGCGTAGGGCCGCAGTAGTCGCCCGAAGGTAGCTGTTTGGCCCAGCGGAATCGGCAAGCGGCGACAGCTTCGGCCTTCCATCCGCCATCCAGCGGCCGTACGACCCATGACCCGCCATCCAGCGTTACGGAAGCGGGATGAGCGGCGCCGGTGCGGGTTGGCGGATCATATCACCCCGCAGACCCGCCGGCTGAGGCTGCAGATCACCCCGCAGACCCGCCGGCTGAGGCTGCAGATCACCCCGCAGACCTGTCGCTGTGGTTCCCCCGCCACAGGCCAACAACAGCCCCAACAATCCACAAGCACAAACATATACGATTCGGCGCATAACCCCTCCTTCAACCCTCCAAATGTGCCGCTATTTATTCCTGTTCGTCTCATGAAATGCCATGTGACAACACAGTGAAATCTGGTGCCGCTTGTCACGGCGCGGGGTATACGCCGAATGGTAGGGGTGTCACGACGTGCATCAGGATGTGCGTACGTGAAGCGAAAGGAGCCGATAATGGAACTGTTACTTCTGCTCGGGGGCGCCGCACTGTTGGTGTTAGTGTTCAGCCGCTTCAGTTCACCGCCGCAACCGCCGGTGATTGTGGTGCAACTACCGTCCCAGCCCAACACTGGTGGCGGTTGCCTGCTCACGATCATCTTCGTCCTGGTTCTGCTCGGTGTCGTCCTGCTTGGTCGGAGCTAAAACGCGCCGCATAATCGCCGGAAATTGGTGCCAATCGGCTGTCACATCACGCGGTGTCCGCCGAATAGATCCATGACGATAAGGACAGAACCTACCGCAACAACGGGAGGCCGCGATGAACAGGACAGTCCCAGCGCCGTGGCTGCGCCTGACAAGGGTGTTACAGACGTTGTGTGGCGGCGCAGCGGCGGGCATGCAACCACGCCGCTGCGCCAGTGAAAGGAGCGCCCCAATGACCGCGCCTGAAGAGCCAGACATTGTTGAGTGGGATGATCAGGCCAATGCTTTGCTCCGCGCCCTACTGCATTATCAAGCTGCGCATCAGGCCTGGATCACTGCTCCTGAAGCGATGCAAGCGGCGCAACGTTCGCGCGTGAAGCATTCCCTGGAAATTCTCTGGCCGTTGTTAGACACTACCCTGGCGCCGGTGGCGCGTTCGTGGAGCGTTGCGTATCGCCAACGCTCACCGGGCGCGCTAAATTATTCCGCTGCCACAACTGAACTTACGGTCATCCTCTGTATAGAGATGATCGATACAATCCCCCGCCTGACCTTCGAACCCCGGCGCAATCCCGCGCCGCTGCTCCGCACGATCGCGCGACGGCGCTCCGTCGACGAATATCGCCGCTGGTCACGCGCTACCGATGCGGGTGAACGAGCGCCCCCTACTTCTGATCCGGATCACGAAGTCCAGCGCACCCCGCGCATCCGCGAGATCTCACTCGACGATATATTATTGAGTGCGCTGGTCGAAGCGTCGAGCCTGTCGGGCGGCGCATTTGAAGCCGCGCTGATTGAACAGCTTGATCGGCAGGCGTTGTTTCACCAGATCGCGCTGTACTGGAACCGTGAGCTCACCGCTGAGGATTGGCTACTGGTTCAGGAACGCTACATCAAAGATCCGCCTACGCCCTACGATGAACTAGTTGGGCATCTCGGCACGGACTGGAGCAGTGTTCGGGCGCGTAAACGGCTGAGCCGGATCCTGGAACGTACCGCCGCCTTTCTGCAAACAAGCGGGCTCTGGCCGGGTGCCGACGGCTGAGGAATAACCGAAGTATGCTTTTAGCTGCCGGTAGCGCTCAATGTCGCGCCGGCTTGTGTTATACAGACATCACCTCACAGCGCCGCTTATTTGCGGCCGCAGATTCCAAGGAGCGTAGCGGATTATGGCAGCCAAAAACTACCCTATCGATGATGATCCGAATCATCTCGCCAAGCTGGCGATCGAACAATTGCTGAATCGTCAGGAAGACGATAACAGCACGTCCGCGTATGATCAGCGTGCTGCACGGCGTCTCTGCGGGCGCTGGTTGCTGATGCGCCGAATGCTGCGTGGCCTGAGCCGCGCCGATGTTGCCCGACGCATAAAACTCGATGAAGAAACGCTGGGCCTGATCGAAATGGGCCTGACTGACGCCCCGCTTACTGCTGCAGATGTCTGGCTGCGCCTCGCCCTCGTGCTCGAAGGCTCCGCCAACGACTATGATCAGGTCGGCACCGTGATCGCAGTGACGCTGGGGCAGGCGCCTGTACCCGACGCCGACTGGTTGGCAAGGTTGGAAGCCGAACTGGAACCAACCGCAGCCCCGCTCGCACACGCCGTAGCCGGCGACCTCACTCAGGCCGATTTGCCCTCGGAAACGGTGAATGATGCCGATCAACTCATCCACGAGCGCATCACGATTCCCACGCACAGCATGCACGTGTTGCGGGCCTTACGCCGGGCAACCGGCCAACCGCTGAGCATTCCCAACCTGAAGAAGTCAATCCTCGCTCACGAACAACTGCAACTGAGCGTTGTCGATCTGCGGGTTCTGCTGGAACATCTGGCCAAGCTGGGTTTTGTGATCTACACCAGGGGCGATCCGTCGATTTATCGCATTACGCCGGTGGGTACACAGGTGCTATTTGTGGCGCTGCGCAGGGCTGAGGCCGAACGACGGCGGATTGAAGCGGAACAACAGCAGGTCGCGGCTGAGCGTGACCGCGCCGAAGCCACATCGGAATTCGAGCTTTTTATCGCCAATCTTTCCAAGGCCGAAGGTGGGTCATGAAATCGTAGGCTATTTTTAGGTAAATAGTCAGCTAATCTTAAGGTTCATTAATGTTAATTCGCGCCTGATCTTGGTATGATACAAAAGCCCCTATACGACACTACATCGTACTCAACGGCACATAAGCCTCACCGAGGCCGGTTGTGTGGCGGCTGCTCTCTTCATACCAGAGGTCGCGCCTTATGGAGCCAGATCCTGCGCATAAACTCATAAATCTGATTCACCGTAGTTTGATGTGGATGCGTGATCGGATAACTGAAGCTGATCTGTACGAAGATCTAACCAATCTGGCTACAGTACTGCGCGATTTGCAGGCCGAGGGGCAAGCGCAAGCTGCCCTTCGCGAAGCGATCGGGACGCTGCTCCAACTTGATCTGATTCATCTGGCCAGGGTGGTCTTGCTTGGCCGGGCAACGCCGCCCAAAGCGGTTGTGTCTGGTTCGGCGCCCTATGTATGGCCGTTGCTGCTCATAACGGCAATTGTGGTCAGCTACTTTATAGGCACAGTTTGTGGCCCAATACCAACAGGTACTTGTTTTCGATTTGTATGGAGTGCCCCGACGCCCATACCAACCCCGCAACCCGAAGCGCCGAGCCCGCATACTGTGCCCCAGAATACGGAAGGTTCGCTGGTGAGTGTTGAAGCAGCGACCGCTACAACAATGCGTACTGCCGACACCACAAGCACTGAGCAGGATAGCTATGAAGATTTCCCAACAGCGCCAATACGAGCGTTGGTAGCGGATACTGCCACGCCAGTTCAAACGCCAATCAGGGCGACGATAACCCCATTACCATCATCATCGCCAACGGCGTCGCTCTCAACTGCGCCTCTGACGCCAACCATAACCCAGGTGCTTGGCGAACTGCGCCCCCCGCTTGCTACCGTTGCGGCTGAGCCGTCGGCTCTACCGCCGACACCAACGGCTATGCCCAGCACAACGCCAACGCGCCCGCAAGAGGCCGCACCCGCTGTACCCGCTATAACACCAAGTACAACGCCAATGCCGACGATCACGCCTAGCACAGTACCCAGTGCGACGCCTAGCGCAACGCCAACGGCGACGCCAAGCGCAACGCCAACGGCGACGCCTAGCGCAACGCCAACGGCGCCGCCCAGCGCACCGCCAACGGCGACGCCCCCCGCAACGCCAACGGCAGA
>JBBRUG010000151.1:0-13712 GCA_038247995.1 Chloroflexales bacterium
GCCACGCCCGCGCCTTCGCCACTGATGATGATCAGGCGGACGTTCTGCCGCATCCCGGCTTCTACAAGTTCAAGAAGGGCGGCGAATATCACGCCTTCAGCCCGCAGGTGGTACACGCGCTGCACAAGGCCGTGCAGGGGCCGCACGCGCTCAACGGCGACAGCCACGGCCCGGATGTTTCCGCCGAGGGTTACGCTAACTACAGCGCCTACGCCCGCCTCGTCAACGAGCGTGTGCCCACCGAACCGCGCGATCTGCTCGATTTTATTGCGCCCGGCACGCCAATCTCAATCGACGAGGTGGAGCCGATCGAGGCGATTGTGGCCCGCTTCTCGACGGCGGCAATGAGCCACGGCTCGACCAGTTCTGAAGCCCACGAGACGCTTTCCATCGCCATGAACCGCCTCGGCGCGATGGCCAACAGCGGCGAAGGCGGCGAGGCGCCCGAGCGCTATAAGGACGAGCGCAACAGCCGGATTAAGCAAGTGGCCTCAGGCCGCTTCGGCGTAACGCAGGCCTACCTGGCCAGTGCCAGCGAACTCCAGATCAAAATGGCCCAGGGCGCCAAACCCGGCGAAGGCGGCCAACTCCCCGGCCATAAAGTCAATGACGAGATCGCGCGCATTCGCCATACGGTGCCCGGCGTGGCCCTGATCAGCCCGCCGCCGCACCACGACATTTACAGCATCGAAGATCTGGCGCAACTGATCTACGATCTCAAGCAGGCCAACCCGAACGCCCGCGTGTCGGTGAAACTGGTGGCGACGGCGGGGGTGGGCACAGTGGCTGCCGGTGTGGCCAAGGGCTATGCCGACACGATCCTGATCAGCGGACACGCCGGCGGCACCGGCGCGTCGCCCCTGAGCAGCATTAAGAATGCCGGCATTCCCTGGGAGATCGGCCTGGCCGAAACCCAACAGACGCTCATGCTCAACGGCATTCGGGATCGCGTGCGCCTGCGCGCCGATGGTGGCCTGAAAACCGGCCGCGATGTGGTGATGGCCGCGCTGCTCGGCGCCGATGAGTTCTCCTTCGGCACGGCGGCACTCGTAGCTGAGGGCTGTATTATGGCTCGCGCCTGCCACAACAACACCTGTCCGGTGGGCATCGCCACCCAGCGCGCCGACCTGCGCGCCAAGTTCCCCGGCCAACCCGAGATGGTGATGAGCTTCTTCCGCTACCTGGCCCAGGAAGTGCGCGGCATCCTGGCCAGCCTCGGCTTGCGCTCGATCGACGAGGCGGTCGGCCGCACCGACATGCTGCGCCAACGCACCACCGGCCATCGCGGTGCCGACATGCTCGATCTGACGCCGATCCTCGCCGCAGCGCACATGCTGGAAGGCAACGCACGCCGCCACGGCGGCCAGCCGAACCGCTTGCCGGTGACGGAGAACCTGAACGACAAGATTATGCATGACACGCGGGGCGCGCTCTCGGCGCGCGGCCCGGTGGAACTAAGTTACACCGTACGCAACCGCGATCGCTCGGTCGGCACGCGGCTCTCCGGCACGATCGGCCAGATCTACGGCGACAAAGGGCTGCCTACCGGCACGATCATTATTCGGCTCCAGGGCAGCGCCGGCCAGAGCTTCGGCGCCTTCAACGCGCCCGGCGTAACCATGCACCTCACCGGCGAGGCCAACGACTATGTCGGCAAAGGCATGGCCGGCGGCCTGATCACAATTGCGCCGGCTGGGCAGGCGCGCTTCGCGTGGCACGAAAATGTGATTGCCGGCAACACGCTGCTCTATGGCGCCACCGGCGGCGAGTTGTACGCAGCCGGGCAGGTCGGCGAGCGCTTTGCCGTGCGCAACAGCGGCGCAACAGCGGTGGTTGAGGGCGTCGGTGATCATGGCTGCGAGTATATGACTAGTGGTTCAGTCGTCATTCTCGGCGCAACGGGGCGCAACTTCGGCGCGGGTATGACCGGCGGGGTCGCCTTTGTGCTCGACGAGATGAACAGCCTGGCGCAACGCTACAATGATCAGTTGATCGAACTGCAACCGCTTGCTTCACGCGACGAACCGCGGCTCCAGGCGCTGATTCGCCGCCACATGGAACTCACCGGCAGCCCGCGCGCCGCCGAGATCCTGGCGCGCTGGGAAGTCTACCGGCAGCACTTCCGCACCGTATTACCGCGTGAAGCCGTCGCCAAGATCGAATCGGCAACCGAAGGCACCGAGGAACGCGCCACCGCCGCCGCTCGGGCAGCATAATCGGCCCCGCCACGATCGCCTCCTGCCGCCCCGCCCCCGTACGGGCGACCCTCGTGGTCGCCCAGGGCAGCCACACGGGGCTGCCCCTACAGCCCCCTACACGCGCCCCGCCGCAATCCGCCGCGCCCCGCCACGATCGCCCCCTGCCGCCCCGGCCCGTACGGGCGACCCTCGTGGTCGCCCAGGGCAGCCACACGGGGTGCCCCTACAGCCCCGCCGCAATCCGCCGCGCGCCCTGCCGCCCTGCCACCCATCACCCCAATTTCTTCAGCTCCTGCTCGATTATCAGCAGCGGCAACTGGCCCACGGCCGGCGGCGCGATCAGATTGAACGTACTGATCTGCTTATTCAGATCGCGCAGCTTGGCGGCATATTCCTCACGCGCTACAGCCCGCTGCTGCGAACCAAGCCGCTCCCAACGTGCATTCGTTTGGGTTAACCAGGGCGCGAGAGCCGCCTGTTCGGCACGAATTGTCTGCTGGAGCTCGATCCAAGGCGGCGCTACACCCGCATTCTTCAGCATACGAAAGCCAGCGCGCAACTCTTCGGGCACGTGCTGATCGTCGTCGAGCTTCAATGGCTGACCGGCGCCGGCCAGATTGGCCAATTGCCCGGCTTCCTCAGCAGCACGCACCTGCTGGTCGATCAGACTCTCGAAATTGCGCAACGAAACACGCCGCAGCGGATGATCGTCGCGTTCCTGGCCCGAATCTTGCTCTGTCACGATATAGATCTCCTTATCAGCAAAATGTCAGCTTAGACATTGTACGAAGTGCTGTCAACCAGCCTCCTTTATGGTAGGATAGGTTGCTCGCAACGCCGTGAGTAACCTGTTTACCCTCGTTTTCATTCGGCCGTAAGAGTTGATTGTCTGCCTGGGATATGTGATTATGTTAACTAACTAGGGATGGTTTCATGCTCTGGCTAAGCCTGCTTGTCCTAATGCTTCTCGTTGCCGCAGCGCCGGTACTACCACTCCTCCTCGAATATCGCCAACACGCTGCCGCAGGCTCAGATAGCGCCGATCCTCGCACCGATCACGTGTAATACTCCTTTGTTCACGCCTTGGCTTCGCTCGCTCACGGCTTATGCTCGCATCGTACTCTAGATTGTGGGTTGTGGTACAATCCGCGATTATTGTGGTGTGAATGCGCTCAGGAGCGCCGGAGAGCATATGGATCGTAGCCTGCCCTCCAGTGTTGGGCCAACGTTGAGTGTTGATCCGCAAGGCCGCCTTGTTCGTCGCGACCGCCGGATCATCACGATTGGCCTTTTCATTGTAGATCAGCTTCTAATCTTTGTGGGCTTTGCTTGCGCCTACTGGATGCGCTATGAGGCTGATTGGCCTGACCCTTTACGTCAGGTTATCTTTGAGGTAGCGACCCAGAATTATGTCTCGCTACCGGCCTTTTTTCCAGTCATCGCCGCGTTAATGAGCTACCTTGGCATTAGCTTTGCCGCCCGCGGTCTTTACCGCGATGCCAGCCGCACCAGTTTTCTCGATCAACTCGGCATCATTGTCAATGTTGTGCTTACCGGCATCGCCCTGCTGATCGTCTTTGTCTTCCTCTTTCGACCCTTCTACTTCTCACGCTTGATCTTCGCCTTTGCCGGGGCGAATATTATTGTTCTGCTCAGCCTGTTCCGTCTGCTGATCGCCGGTGTACGCCATTGGCGCTGGAGCAATGGCATCGGTCGCGAGCGGGTGCTGGTGGTGGGCGGCACCGGGTTGGGGCAACAGGTGATGAACGGCATCGCCGCCTCACCGGGGTTGGGTTACACGCTAGCCGGTTACCTCGACGACCGACTGATCGTCAATGGCGAGCGCGATCCGCAGATCTATCGGCACCTGGGCAGCCTGGGCGATCTCCCCGCTACGATCCGCGCACAACGGGTACAGCAGGTGATCCTGGCCCTCCCGTTTTGGGAACAAGGCCGCCTGCCCGAACTGGTGGCGATCTGCCGCGCACAAGGGGTTGGCTTCCAGGTTGCGCCCGACTTCTACCAACTGAGCTTTGATCGCGTCGATATGCTTCAGCTTAGCGGCGTACCACTGTTGCGGCCCAAGGAGATCCGGCTTACCGGCGTCAACCTGGCGTTTAAGCGTGTGCTTGATGTAGCCGTTGTGCTGCTTACTGCGCCATTCACGCTGTTGCTCGCCCTGCTGATTGCGCTGCTCATCCGCTTCGACTCGCCGGGGCCGATCCTCTTTCGTCAGCGGCGGGTCGGCAAAAAAGGCCAACCGTTTGTCTGCTTGAAATTCCGCACGATGATCCCCGATGCCGAGGAGCGCAAAGCCGAACTCGCTGCGCATAATGAAGCTGACGGGCCGCTCTTTAAGATCCGCGCCGATCCGCGGATCACCCGCATCGGACGCTGGCTGCGCCGCCGCAGCCTCGATGAACTGCCCCAACTGATCAATGTTTTACGTGGCGAGATGAGCCTGATCGGCCCACGGCCGGCACTTATTGAAGAGGTCGCCCGCTACGAACCCTGGCACCATCGCCGCCTGGAGGTACAACCCGGTTGCGCAGGGCTGGCCCAGGCGCTCGGGCGCAGCGACATCGCCTTTGATGAACAGGTACGCCTCGATATTTATTACGCCGAAAACTGGTCGTTAGGCATGGATGTGCGCGTTTTGCTGATGATCATTCCGGTCGTGATCAGTGGGCGTGGCGCCTATTAACCTAATATCGGCTACAATAGCGATCTGCGGCGCATTGGCGCTGTTGCAGATCGATTTGCGGCCATGTTTGCCGCAGCAGGGAGACAACCATTTATGCGCGTGCTTATTACGGGCGGCGCCGGCTTTCTTGGCTCACATCTCTGTGATCGCTTTCTCGCCGAGGGCCACACGGTGATTGCGATGGACAATCTAATCACCGGCGATACAAACAATATTGCCCATCTGGCCGGGAACGAACGCTTTACATTCATCAAACACGACGTTACGAATTACATCTATATCGATGGCCCGCTTGATGCGATTCTCCACTTTGCCTCACCTGCTTCACCGATCGATTATCTTGAGTTGCCAATTCAAACCTTGAAGGTTGGTGCGCTGGGCACGCACAAGGCGCTCGGCCTCGCCAAAGATAAAGGCGCCCGCTTCCTACTCGCTTCTACCTCCGAAGTTTACGGCGATCCGCAGGTGCATCCCCAGCCGGAAACCTACTATGGTCACGTCAACCCGGTCGGCCCGCGCGGCGTCTACGATGAAGCTAAGCGCTTCGCCGAGGCGATAACGATGGCCTACCATACCCATCATGGCGTTGCCACGCGCATCGTGCGTATTTTTAACACCTATGGCCCGCGCATGCGCTTACGCGATGGCCGGGTAGTGCCCAACTTTATTCAGCAGGCTCTGCGCGGCGAACCGCTCACGCTGTACGGCGACGGTATGCAGACGCGCTCGTTTCAGTATGTGAACGATCTGGTGGAAGGGGTCTATCGCCTGCTGCACTCCGACGAAGTTGAGCCAGTCAACATCGGCAACCCCGGCGAGTTTACGATCAAGGGTTTTGCCGAAGCAATTAACCGCCTCACCGGCAACCAGGCCGGCGTGATCTATAAAGATTTGCGCACCAAAGATGATCCGCAGGTGCGCCAGCCCGACATCCGCAAGGCAAAGGCCATCCTCAAATGGGAGCCGGTCGTTGACGTTGAGTCCGGGCTCCAGCAGACGATCCCCTGGTTCCGTGACGAGTTAGTGCGGCGGGGCGAACTGTAGCATGGCCCGTACCGCCGGGCGTAGGGCATTGTCGGCCCCACATGCATGGCTGAACCCGGTTGGCCGGATCGCGTTGGTAGGCGCGCTTGCGGCGCTGATCGCCGTGTTACCTCTGCCGCTCGCCGCCGTCCTGCTTATTGGCGGCGTACTGGCAGCCCTGGCCTTGCACGATCCGGTATTCGCCGTCGGTGCAGCGATCCTCTCGGTACCGGTGCAAGAACTGGTTCAACTGCCCGGCGGCCTCAGCGTCACCCAGGCCTGCCTGCTGCTTGGGCTCGCCAGTCTTGGTGTGCGTGCCCTGGCCAATCCCGAACGTCCACTGCCGTTTGGAACGCTCTTCGGGCCGCTGGCGATCTTCGTCTGGTGGCTCGGCGTTTCGGCCAGCCTGACGCCCTTCAGCCGTAGCGAGGGCCTCCGCGAGACGCTTCGCTGGAGCACCGTGCTGCTGATCTACCTGCTGACGCTGGCGGCACTGAAGCGAGATCAGACGAAAGACAAACGACGAACGACCAAAGACGGGCAGACGCTATTCGTCCTTCGTCCTTCGTCCTCCGTCTCAGCGACACCTTCAGCCGTCAGGTCGCAGGTCGCAGGTCGCAGGTCGCAGGTCGCAGGTCGCAGGTCGCAGGTCGCAGCCATTGGCGCCTCCTGCTCATCCTGGCTTGCCTGCTCATCGCGCCGGCGAGCAACGCGCTGCTCGGCATCTGGCAGTTTCTCAGCGGCGCCGGGCCGGAAAGTTTCGGCATCGCCGGCGGGCGGGCACGGGCCTTCGGCACGATCGGCCAGCCCAATTCGTTCGCCGGGTATATGAACCAGGTCTGGCCGCTCGCCGCCGGGCTGAGCATCTTCGCCCTAATCACGCTTATTCAGCACTTCGCACGGCTTCGATCTACGTACGGGCTGACCCAGGTGTCCGCCCGTACCGATACCGTCCGCCCGCACGGCAGCGGCTGGCTCTTCCCACTCGGTGTCCTAGTTATTGCAGGCAGTGTCACCCTGATCACAGTTAGCGCGCTGATCACCAGCTTCTCACGCGGCGGATGGGTTGGCGCCCTGGCCGGCGGAGGAGTGCTGGCCCTGGCGACGCTTCCGGCGTTAGAACCTGCGCTGCGGCGAATGATCCGGCGGCTCTTGATCGCCGGCGGCCTGTTGGGGATCCTCGTCCTCGCTTTGGGCGGCGGTGGTCTGCTGCCCGCGCCGCTAGCCCAACGCCTGAACAGCATCACGGCGAACCTGCGGCTCTTTGATGTACGCAGCGTAACGGTGACGCCCGCGAATTTTGCCGTTGTCGAGCGGATGGCCCACTTGCAGGCCGGCTGGAATATGTTGAATGCACGCCCGATTCTCGGCGTTGGGCCGGGCAATTACAGCACTGCTTTTGAACAACCTTTGGCGCTCGATGCGCCGCGCTTCACCACCCGCCCCTGGTATGCGTCACGCGGGCATGCGCATAACTACTATGTGCATATCGCCGCCGAAGCCGGCCTGCTCGGCGCAATTGCCTACCTCACCCTGATCGGCATGGTTGCCGTTCAGGCCGCGCAGGCGGTGCGTCGGGCGCGCCACTGGCTCTGGCGCGGCGTGGCCATAGGCAGCGCAGGCGTGGTGGCGGCTGTGGCGGCCCACAATCTCTTCGAGAATCTGCATGTCCTGAATATGGGTCTGCAACTCGGCGTGATCTGGGCGTTAATGACGGTAGCCGCGTTAGAGGCGCCCTAGCAGAACGATTGTAGGATACATTTGGTTCTGGTAAATTCGTACAATAGCACGTATGCTTAATCGGGCCGCCGCCGTAGTGCGAGGATAAGGGAATCTTCCGCAATGATGGTTGACGAAACTAAAAATCCGCTGGCGCCCGAGCAGGACGCCGCACCTGAGGTTTCCGCTGCCTCCAGCGTTGAGCGTGAGGGCTTTTCGCTCTGGCACCGCCTGCGCAGTCCACGCACCCTGGTCTCCTTCGGCCTAGCAATCGCAATTATCATCTTCGTCTTCCGCGGCCTCGATATTGATCTCAGCCAGACCTGGCAATACATGCGTGCGGCCAACCCCTGGATGCTGCTGTTGGGGCTGGGTGTGTTTTACACGACCTTTCCGCTCCGCGCCTTACGTTGGCGACTACTCCTCGATAATGCCGGCGTACCGATCCGCGAGGGGCGCAATAGTTGGGCTTCACTACCGGCGCTGATGGAGTATATCTATCTGAGCTGGTTTGCAAACTGCATTGTGCCGGCCAAGCTCGGCGACGCCTACCGCGGATATCTGATCAAGCACAATGGCAACGTCTCCTTCTCGGCGGCCTTCGGCACGATCTTCGCCGAGCGCCTGCTGGATATGATTGGCCTGTTTGGTCTGCTCGTCATCTCCGGCTACTTCACATTCGGTGCGCAGATGCCCGAAGGCACGCAGATCGTGTTTGGCTTTGGAGCACTGCTCGTCGTGCTTATTCTGGGCGGCCTGGCGGGGATGCGTTGGCTCAGCCCGCTGATCCGCCGTTTTATTCCGGCCCGTCTCCACGAGGTGTATGGGCGCTTCGAGCACGCTGCGCTGAGTTCGTTCAGCCCGGCCGTATTGCCCAAACTCGTGATGTATACAGCGAGTGTGTGGTTGCTGGAAGGCTTTCGGCTCTACTTTGTGATCCAGGCGCTGGGCAGCGAAAATATTTCCCTGGGCCTCTCCGCGATCGTCTTTGTTGCCCTGGCTTCTTCGCTGCTCACCGCCCTGCCGATCACGCCGGCCGGCCTCGGCGTTGTCGAGGGCACAGTTACGGTTGTGCTCACGTTCTTCGGGATCGACAAGAACCTCGGTAGCGCCGTAACCCTGCTCGACCGGCTGATCAACTTCTGGAGCATTATTTTCTTCGGTTTAATCCTCTATATCTTCTCCAAGCGCAAATAGGCTCGCCCGGTATGGCGAGCCTCCCCACAATCCCTCTTTTGGGTGATTCCGCATCCTCCTTTTTGGCCTTGAAACAGGCTGACACAAGTACTACACTATCTAGAGCATAATGAGCCCCGCGGCTTAGTGCCGCTGCCTACTCACTCTTAAAATCGCATTCAGTTAGAACGTCTTCCCTTGTCAGAAGGGCTTTTTATGTGGGCCTATCAGCACGTGGCGCAGCCTTCCAGCGTTGCCTCGCGTGTCCGCCCGGTGTCAATCTGGCTGGTTGCCACGCTCTTAATCCTCGCTGCACTCCTCCCCCGTGTGGCCCATCTGGATGACTTCTACACCACAGACGAGGCTTATTTTTGGCAACAGCGGGTCGCTCGCTTCAGCGCCGCTGTGCAGATGCAAGATTGGGCTGCGACCAACCAGACCGGTCACCCCGGTGTGACCACCATGTGGCTCGGCGCTATTGGGCGCTGGGTCGCTGAAACGACGCAAGTCCCCCCCCCCCAACCCGGCGCAGGCGCCACATATCTGGCCTACCTCCGCATGGCGAGCGCCGCCGTAAATGCGCTGGCTGTGGGCCTTGGATACATTCTGCTACGCCATTTAATCCGCCCAACGATAGCCTTGCTCGCCGGCATGCTCTGGGCGGTTTCACCGTTTCTGATTGCGCATAGCCGGTTGTTGCATCTCGATGCGTTATTAACCTCGTTTATCACGCTCTGCCTGCTCTTGCTGCTGGTAGCTACCCGCCCCAACGTATCTTCACGCAGCAGTTGGTTGCCCCTGGTTGGCGCTGGGATCTGCGCCGGGTTGGCCCTTTTGACCAAAGCTCCCGCCCTGATCTTGCTGCCCCTGGCGGGGTTGATCTTGCTCGACGCCGCATGGCGCGCAGCGGCGGTGCGCGGTGAACAACTGAACCGGGCGCGTCTGAGCCGGGTTGGCATGGCTAGTGGCTCACGCTTTGCCGTCTGGTTGGGTGTGGCGCTGGCCACGCTGGTTATCGGGTGGCCGGCATTGTGGGTAGACCCTTGGGGCGCACTGGGAAGCGTCATCGGTGAGATTACGGGCAACGCGGCCCAGCCGCATAATGCCGGAAACTTCTTTCGCGGCCAACCTGTCGCCGACCCCGGTACGCTTTTCTATCTCACTGTATTGCGCTATCGGATTGAACCAACCGCTTTCATCGGCCTTTCGGCACTCATGCTGATCAGCCTGCACCAACGCACCCGCCGCCACATTCTGCGCACTGAAGCAGCTCCTACGCTGAGCACAGTCGAAGCCGAAGAGCGCCGCGTGCTGCTGGCGATGACCGTCTTTGTCGCCCTCTTTACGCTAAGCATCTCGCTGCTGGCAAAAAAATTTGATCGTTATCTGTTGCCTGTATGGCCGGCTTTACTCATCCTGGCGGCGCTTGGCCTGGCAGCGTGTTACGAATGGTGGCACACGAGTGCCGAACAACGGGCGCGTTGGGCGCACCAGTTGTTTAGCGCTCTGGCGGCGTTCTGGTTGGGCCTCAGCCTTGCGACGCCGGTCTTTTTCTACGCGCCGTACTATCTGGCCTATTACAATCCATTTTTTGGCGGTGGTGTCGCGGCGCAGAATGTGCTGCTGGTCGGTTGGGGCGAAGGCATGGATCAGGTTGGGCGTTGGCTGAGTGCGCGCCCTGATCTCAACCGCGGCCCGATCCTTTCCTGGCTGCCCAATACGCTGGCGCCATTCGTTCCGGCGAATGTTGCCGTCTATGATCTCGACTACGAACATCTCCAGACGTCGGCCAACTATGCCGTGATCTATACCAGCGTCGCCGTCCGCGACTCACAGGCGGGCGCCGAAGCGTATGCGCTGCAAACGCCGCCACTGGCCACGATCCGCATTCGCGGGATCACCTACGCAACCATTCATCAGTTGCCCCGCCCCTTTGAACAGGCAAGTGGCGCGGTGTTTGCCGGTATGCATCTGCGCGGGTTTAGTCATACCGTTGAAGATCAGACCCTTCTGATCACGCCGGCCTGGGATGTGCGCGAAGATCGCGCCGCCGATGTCTACAGTTTCATTCACGTACTTGACGCCGCCGGGCGTCAGGTTACACAATTCGATACACGCCTCGATGATGGGCTGTACTATGCCTGGCAGGCTGGACAGCAATTTGGCACACCCCAACCAATTGCCCTGCCAACCGACATAGCTGCCGGAAGCTATCGGGTTACGCTTGGGCTGTACACACCTGCCAGTGGCGAACGCCTGCCGCTTGTGTATGGTCAGGCGCTTCCTGAGGCCATCGACGGCCTGCACACGCTCGAACTGTTCACCCTGACGTATGATGGCAGCACCTGGCACATAGCGGCAGAGTAAATGCCACTCTTCATCAGTGCCTCAGTGATCCACTTGACGCCGAGCCGTGCTGCACATAGCATGGCAGGCGCATGATCATTGGCGTTGACTATACTGCTGCTGCGTGGCAGGGCGCTGGGATTGGTCGCTATACGCGCGAACTGATCCGCGCCGCTGTACCCCGCGATCCTGAACTGCGCTATGTGTTGTTCTACGCTGCACGCGGATTGCCCGCGAATGCGCCGTATGTCGCCGATCTACGCGCCCTCGCTGCCGCAAACCCCAATGTGCGAGTGCGCCCGCTGCCGATCAGCCCGCGCCTGCTGACAATTCTCTGGCAACGCCTGCGCCTGCCGCTGCCCGCCGAACGCCTCGTCGGCCCGCTTAATGTACTGCATGCACCCGACTTTGTGCTCCCGCCGACCCGCGCGCGCACCATCCTCACCGTACACGACTTGACCTATCTGGTGCGCCCCGAAAGTGCCGACGCCCGGCTGCGGCGTTACCTCATGCAGGCTGTGCCGCGATCATTGCGCCGCGCCGACCGGGTGCTCGTCGATTCACAGGCTACTGCCGCCGATCTCGAACGCTTGTTAGGTGTTGCCGGGCCGCACGTGCGCGTCCTCTACCCCGGCGTCGATCCGCGCTTTCGGCCGATGGCTGCGGCGGATGTGGCGCCTGTACGCACGCAACTAAGGCTGCCGGCACACTTTTTGCTCTTTGTGGGCACGCTCGAACCGCGCAAAAATGTGCCGCGGCTGCTCGAAGCCTTCGCGCAGGTTGCCGCCGATCCGCGCTACGTCGATCTGCACCTGGTGCTTGGCGGGCGCCGTGGCTGGCTCTACGAGGAGATTTTCGCCACGGTTGGGCGGCTCGGCTTGCGCGAACGGGTCCAATTCCTCGATTTTGTCGCCGACGATCAACTCCCGGCGTTGTATAATCTGGCGCAGGCCTTTGTCTACCCATCGCTCTACGAAGGTTTTGGTTTTCCGGCGTTGGAAGCGCTCGCATGTGGTACGCCGGTAGTTACTGCCGCCGTCGCCAGCCTGCCCGAAGTCGTCGGCGCGGCCGCCGTTGTGGTTGATCCGTACGATGTTACGGCCATTGCACAGGGCATACGCACCGCCCTGGAAAACCCGGCGCCTTTGCGCGCCGCCGGCCCGCCCCAGGCCCAACGCTTCAGTTGGACGGCAGCCGGCATAGCTCTGATCGAAGTCTATCGCGATGTCGGCGCTGCATGAACTGCGGTCGGCGACTGGCAGCTAACGAGATACTCTATGACCCAGTCCAAGGATCTGACGGCTGAGGCGCACCGCCGCGGTGCCGCACCGGGCCGCGGTTACGCGATTGCGCGCGGGCTTTCGCAGGTCTTCCACCCGGTAGTGCTGAGCATCGTCAGCATCAGTATTGTCGGCTTTATCGGCGTGCGCGAACCGCCGGTCGGGATCGGCTGGACGCTGCTCTGTCTGGCTTTGCAAGTGATCCCGGTAATACTGTTTTTCAACATGCGGCTGCGCCAGGGCGCCTATACCGACGACGATGTCTCGGTGCGCCATCAACGCACCGAGCTCTATCTCTTCGGCCTGGCGACGGTGCTGGTGGGCATGCTGATCCTCAGCCTGCTCGGCGCTCCACGCTCGCTGTTAGCCCTGCTGGCCAGCGCCGCGCTGATCAATGTACTCGCAGCGACAATCAACCTGTTCTGGAAGATCAGTGTCCACTCGGCCACAATGGGCTCGTGCGCCACCATAGCTGCACTTGCCGCAGTCCCGCTCGGCGTTTTCTTCGGGGCCTGCGCCGTTGCCCTGGGTTGGGCGCGCGTACGCACGCGCAACCACACGATCGGTCAGGTGATCGCCGGGTTAGCCCTTGCCGTCGCCTGCGTCCTCGCCGCATATGGAGCGTTTGGGTTATTGTAAAGCGGAAAACGCTATTCGCGTTGCGAACAGCGCAACTTGGAACGCTTGCCTATGCATAGTTCTCCCGCCATCGCCGTCGTCGGCAGCCTGAACATGGATCTGGTGATCCAGACGCCGCAGTTGCCGCGTCCCGGTGAGACGCTGGCCGGCGGGCCATTTGCCACGTTCCCCGGCGGTAAAGGCGCCAATCAGGCGGTGGCGGCCGCCCGGCTCGGCGCCAGCGTAACGCTGGTGGGCTGTGTCGGCGACGACGCCTTTGGCCAGCTATTGAGCCGGACGCTGACCGATGCTGGGGTTGACGCAACCTACGTCCACACGATCAGCGCCACGGCCAGCGGTGTCGCGTTGATCACCGTCGAAACAGGCGGCCAGAACACGATCGTGATCGCCCCCGGCGCCAATGCCGCTCTCGACGCGGCAACCGTGGCCGCAGCAGCGCCGATCATTCAGGCCGCCCGCGTGTTGCTGCTGCAACTCGAAAGCCCGCTGCCTGCCGTCAGCCACGCCGCTGCTCTGGCGCGTGCCGCCGGCGTAACGGTGATCCTCAACCCGGCGCCGGCCCCGCGTACACCACTTCCGCCTGATCTGCTGGCCAATGTCGAGTACCTTGTGCCCAACGCGACCGAA
>JBBRUG010000152.1:0-13702 GCA_038247995.1 Chloroflexales bacterium
CGACCAGATGCGAACCGGCCAGTTCGGCGCGGGTGGCGCCGATCAGGAAGACCTGATTACCGGATGCCTTCAGGTCCATTGTTACGCAGGCGCTTATGTCGGGCACATTGGCCAGCGCCGTGATCAGCAGCGTTGGCGGAATAGCCACCCGGTTGCCCTCAGCATCGCGGTACTCGTTATTCAGGCTGTCTTTGCCGCTGATAAAGGGCGTCCCGAAGGCGACGGCGGCATCGTAGCAGCCGGCGGCGGCGCGCACGAGCCCGGCCATGCGATCCGGGCGCCGCGGATCGCCCCAGCAGAAATTGTCGAGAATCGCCGTGCGGGTCGGATCGCCGCCAACCGCAACCACATTGCGCAGCGCCTCATCGATCACGGCCAGCGCCATCCAGTAGGGGTCGATCTGACCGTAACGCGGGTTGATGCCACTGCCGAGCGCCAGCCCGCGTAGCGTATGCGGCAGCGGTTGAAGCACTGCGGCGTCGCCGGGGCCGTCCATCCGCACACCGACCAGCGGCTTGATTACCGTCGCCCCGCCCACTTCGTGGTCGTAGGTACGGATGATCCGCTCTTTGCTGGCAATATTGGGGTGTGCCAGCAGGCTGGTGAGCGCCTGGCTGAACGACCAGGGGCGCAGGATACCGGCCGGCGCTTCAGAATCATTCGGACGACTGCCGGTGGTCGGTGGTCGGTGGTCGGTGGTTGGTGGTCGGTGGTCGGTCGTCCACACTGCCTCCAACACGCGCTGCGGGCGACCATCGTGGAGGAAGTGCATGTCCAGATCAACCACCGTTTGGCCGGCGTGGGTTACCAGCAGGCGGCCGGTGTCGGTGAAGTGCCCGATCGCTGTTGCTTCAACATCTTCGCCGGCGCAGAGGGCCAGGAAGGTATCGAGGTGAGCGGGCGGCACGGCGAGCACCATGCGCTCCTGGGCTTCGGAAAGCCAGATCTCCCATGGTTGCAGGCCGGCGTATTTGCACGGCACGGTCGTTAGTTCAACCGTGGCGCCGCACTCGGCGCCCATTTCGCCCACAGCCGAGGAGAGGCCGCCGGCGCCGCAGTCGGTAATTGCGCTATACAGGCGTTGATCGCGGGCCTGCAGCAGCACGTCAAGCAGCTTCTTCTCGGTAATCGGGTCGCCGATCTGCACGGCGGAGCCGACCGTCACAGCGGTATCGTGGGTAAGTTCGATACTGGAGAAGGTTGCGCCGTGGATGCCATCGCGGCCGGTGCGCCCGCCCAGCACCACTACATGGTCGCCGGGTTGCACATTGCGCGGATGCGAGCCACGCGGCGCGATGCCGAGCGTGCCGCAGTAGACGAGCGGGTTGGCGGTATAGCCGGGATCAAACAGCACGGCGCCATTCACCGTGGGGATACCGAGCTTGTTCCCATAATCGCGCACACCGGCCACCACACCCGCCGCCACGCGCCGCGGATGCAACACCCCCGGCCCGACATCGACTGCTGCGGGCATGCCGAAGCAGAGCACATCGGTGTTGGCAATCGGGCGCGCCGAGACACCGAGTACGTCGCGGATCACGCCGCCGACGCCCGTATTCGCCCCGCCGAACGGCTCCAGCGCGCTGGGGTGGTTGTGCGTCTCAACCTTTAGCGATACTTCATAGTCGTCGGTGAAGGCGATAATGCCGGCGTTGTCCACAAATGCCGAGAGGACAAAACCCGCCGCATGATCGGCGGTAACCTTGTGCGTCGCCTCCATCAAAAAGGTCTTGATCAGGCTATTGATCGCAACCTCGCCTTGCTCAAGCAGAGTGAGCATGGGGTAGAGGGATGCATCGGGCGGCGCGGCGGGCGGCGCGACGGGCGGCGCGGCGGGCGGCGCGGCGGGCGCGCCCGGAAGGGCGCTGCTTGCGGTGGGTGGCGCGGCGGCGGGCTGAAGCCCTTGCCGCATGGGTGAGGGGGCGGCTGACTCCTGACTCCTGCCTCCTGCCTCCTGCCTATACCTCACCTGCGCCTTGAAGGTCTTATGGCTACAATGTTCACTCCACGTCTGCGCGAGGGTTTCGAGTTCACCGTCGCTTGGGTCGCGGCCAACGTCGGCAAAGTACGCCTGCACGGCGCGCATCTCGTCGAGATCGAGGGCCAGCACACCTTCACGGCTGATCCGTTCGAGCTCGCGGTCATCGGCGGCGCGCAAGGGAATGCGAGCGATCTGAGGCACGCTTGCGGCGGGCGGGGTAATCAGCGCGGTGTAGAAGTTCAGGCGCTCCGCAGCACGTCGGCCACCCTGGTAAATCAGCGTCGTCTGCACCAGATCAATCGCCAGGTTGGCGGCAGTAGCTTCGAGATCGGCGTTAAACGGCGGCAGATGGCGCCGTAATGCGCGGGCTTGCTCCAGTTGGGTAACCCCGAGGCTGCGCGCGCCGGCGAGCACACTTTCGCCCTCGTTATCGGTAACGCCGGGGCGATAGGCCACCTCGATCACGCCGGCGTCCGGTGCGACATCGGCGGCAGCGGCGAGATCGGCTTCCGTCAAGGGGAGCGCGGTCGCCGTCTGCACCACCGGGTCGTGGAGCAGTTCGCGGGTGAGCACCGCAACATCGGCGGCAGTCAGTTCTGCGCCGGCGAGCAGATAGAGCTGGTGCGTCGTTATGGCGGCCGACTCACGTGGCGCAACAACGACAAGATACTGTGTCATTTTAGTAGCCGCTAGCTGAGAAGCGAGAACTGGGAACCGCTAGACCGCTGTAGGGCTGCGCCACGCGCCATGCTGCTGCACTGCGGCGCAAGCCGTATATCCCAGTTGATCAACCGGTATGCTGCAAGCGCGGCTAGTAGTTCGTCAGAGCTACGCTGACAGATAGAGGTGGGGCCAGGGGAGGGCTGCACCCTCCCCTGAAACCCCATCCCACACGTCAATCGAGGATTGACAGGCTACTAGCGCCTATCGGCTCTTGATCTTTGGGTTCGGTTGGCGATTGTAGCCGATTGCCGGGGCAGCGTCAAGGATTGAGCGCAGCGGTGTCGCGCGGCAATTCAACGGTAAAGGTGCTGCCCTGGCCGGCAACACTTTCGACCAGCACGCACCCGCCGTGGCGTTCAACTACTTCCCGCACGACATAGAGGCCAATCCCCATGCCGGCGAAGTGCTGGCCGTCGCCGTGTTCCGCGCGATAGAAGCGCCGAAACAAGCGGGGCAACTCGTTAGCGGGGATGCCGATCCCGCGATCGATCACGGCGACCCGAGCGACGCGGTTCGTGTAGGTAAGCGCAACCGTGATCTGACCGCCGTTGGGGCTATATTTGGTGGCATTATTGAGCAGATTCTGGAGCACCTGATCCAGGCGCATTTCATCGCCCATGATTTCCACGGGATCGTCGGGGGCAATAAATGTGACGGTATGCTTGTCGAGCGCCAGGCGATGTTCCTCCACGATCCGGCGCGTCAGATCGCGCAGACTCAGGATGGCGAGATTAAGCTGCAATTGGCCCATCTCGATCTGCGAGACATTGAGCAGCGCCGAGATCATCCGGTTGAGCCGTTGGGCCTGTTCATTGATCGTCTGCACAGCGCGTAGATCGCGTTCATCCGCAGTGCCGGCACGATTCATGCGCCGCTCCAACAACTGAATGCGCCCAAGCATTGTTGTGAGTGGGGTGCGCAGTTCATGAGCCGCGATTGAGAAGAACTCATCACGAACCTGCACAGCGTGTTCAGCAGCTGCACGGGCGCTCTGCTCCGCCTGATAAAGGCCCAGGTTATCGATCACCTGGGCCAGGCGCCGCCCTAGCTCGCCGGCTAACCCCAGATCGGCGCTGGTGTACACATGCGTACTGCCGCAGGCCATCACGCCCACCAGGCGGCCGCGGTTGCGCAGCGGCACAGCGAGCACGCCCCGCATTCCCTGCGCCGCCAGCGTGCTCAACACCTCTGCGCTCAATGCGAGGCTGTCGGCAGGCGTGGCCTGGGTAAGATCACTGATCAACATAGGCCGCTCATGGGCGACCTGAAGCAATGGCATCAACACCTGACCTGCATCTAGCGTAGGTTCCGACGCCGCAAAGTACTGGTGCGCCTGCGCTTCGTCGATCAGTTCGATCAGACAGCACGTGCCGAGGGTCGGGATCGTCAACTGGGCCACCTGCTGGAGGCTCGCGGGGGTGGTAAAGGTTTCACTGATCACAGCGCCGAACTGATCGAGCAACCGCGAAGCTGCTTCGGTCCGTTTCTGTTCCGTAGCCTCAAGCACCAGCGAACCCAGGCCGATCAAGGTGCCGTCGGCCCAACGCACCGGGAAATGGCTGATGCGGAGGTGCTGAATAGCGGTGTTATCGGGACTTCTGGCGCTCAACTCATGGTCGATCAGTGGTTCGCCGCTGTGCAGTACCGTTTCGTAGAGCGGCATAACCAGCTCGCCCCACTGGGGGAACAGTTCAGCAAACGTATGGCCAATATGGTCTGCAGCGGGCAGATTATTCAGCCGTGCGAGGCGTTCATTCACATGCCGGTAGCGCAAGTCGCGATCGACAAACGCGAAACCAATCGGCGCATTGGCGAGCAGGGTTTCGAGGAGCGCTGTGGCTTCCTGCTGTTCGCGCAGCGCACACGCAGCAGCACGATCACTACAGGCGCGATCGGTAACGTCGTCGATCAAGGCGACAACGCCAATAATCTGGTTCTCATCGTACACTGGGCTGAGCCGGACGCGCTGCTGCATCTGGCTAAATTCAGTTATTCCATTTGGGGGCGGTAAGGCCAAAACATAGCCATGCTCGCGCTGCATCAACAAACGCTCTTCGCCGTTGAGTGCCGCATTAAATGCCTCAACTAAGCCCCGCTGTTCCAGTTCGGGGAAGAGCGCCACGAGCGGTTGGCCAATCACCTCACTGGCGGATTTGCCTGAGGCATGCTCCAACCAATGGCTCCAGAAACGGATTGTTAATGCAACATCAACAATCAGGATACCCTGGAGCTTACTGTTATGCAGCCATGGAGGAACAAGGCGTTCCCAATCCAGGGTAGTCATATCCAACTCCTTAACAGTACATCTGCTGCGGAGTGTAGCATATTCTGTGCCAGACGAGTGAGCACGCCCGAAAACGCTAGAGCGGGTAAGGGCTGAAACGGGAATGTTGCGTTGTGGGTTTATTCACGCTGGCACACGTATTGCTGTCTGTGCGTTATGGATTAGAATGCGCTTGCTTCACACGGGACGCATCCTTATCTCCATATAATGAGAAGTTAAGTGATAAAAACCTGTCAGATGCCTGACAGAGGAACATATATGTTCGCAGTTGGAAGGATTTCCCCTTGGTTACGATATTGGTGGTAGATGATGAGGCGACGATTACTGAGTTTGTCAGTGATGCGCTGATGGAGGAAGGCTACGAGGTGCAGACGTGTCACGACGGAGCGTCGGCGCTGTTATTCGTGCGCGATACGCCCCCGGATCTCGTATTGCTGGATGTCACAATGCCCGTGATGGGCGGGGATGAGCTGTTGGCTCAACTCGAGGATGAGGGTATTACTAATGTTCCGGTTATCGTGATGACGGCTAGTTTGAATATTGATCAGCAGGTATTGCGCAACGCCGATGCGTTACTGCGCAAACCATTTACACTTGGGCACCTGTTAGCAACGGTTGAGGATGTATTGGCAACGGCATAAAGACGCCCCGCCGGGGCGTCTTTATGCTGGACGCAGGACGGAGCCTGATCGCACCTGGTTTAGTTCAGCGTGGTTTGTGCGGCGGTTCACGCTCAGCGATAGTTTTTAGTAACTCCAAGAGATCGTCGAGGCGAAAAGGCTTCTCCAGCCACGCAATTCCCTTGGCCGCGAGCGAAGGGGAAATTTCTTGGACGTGTTTGATCGCAGCTGAACAGAGAATGAGCGGGATCGAGCTTGTCTCCGGATCGAGATAAAGCATGTCGAGCAGTGCCCAGCCGGCCGGCATGTTTTCAAAAACCAGATCGCAGATGACAAGATCAGGTTTCGCTTCCTTGATGTGCTCAAACGCGCCCTGATGTTTCGGGAACGCCGTAACATCATACCCTTCCTCGCTCAAAAAATCGATCATTAGATCTAAAAACTCAGGATGATCATTGACCACCGTGATACGTTTGATCTTCGTCATTCCCATCCTCTATCAATCCAATCCAAACTAAGCTGGTAAAACGCAAAAAGCGTTAGTAAGTAATACATAACGCTGCTTACGATACCATACTTATGCAATTATGCGCGCAGATGCGCCGGCGGAATGCGCAGTTGCGAACGATACTTGGCGACGGTACGCCGTGCAATCGTATAGCCACGCTCAGCGAGCAAACTAGCCAGCGCATCGTCGGACAGCGGGCGCTCTTCGTGGGCGATCAATTCACGCAGCACATCCTGAACACCACGCGCGGCAATAAAAAATTCGGCTAGTGGCAGGAGGTCTTGCGCCGGCAGGAGAGCGGTTTTTTCGGCGACGGTGCGGCTGACCGTCGATTCGTGCAATTCAAGTTCAGCGGCAATTTCGGCGCGGGTCATCGGCTGTATGTGGCGTACACCATGTTCCAGAAATGCTTCCTGACGGCTGACAATCGCCTTGCCAATGCGCTCAAGCGTTGATTCGCGCTGGCGCAGGTTCGCCAGGAACACACGCGCCCGGCTGATATATTCTTGCACGTGGGCACGCTCGCTCTCATCAAGATTGGCCGAACGGCGGGCTAGTTCCTGATAAAGCGGGTTCAGGCGCAGGACGCGGCGCGGCGAGTGCAGCACTTCAACCAAAAACGTACCGTCCTGGTTGCGAATTGCGATATCTGGCGTACGGTAACGCACCCGATTGGGCGGCGCAGATTCGCCATACGCGGCGTGGGCCGGGTAGGGCCAGAGGTGCTGGCGCAAAAAGCGGCGCGCCACTTCGACATCGGCGACATCGATCTGGAGTGCGCGGGCGATCTGCCGCAGGCGACCGGCGCCAAGATCATCGAGATGTTCAAGTATAATTGAGCGGAGGTGCGGACAGCCCATGCCCTGGGCCTCAAGCGTGTCGAGTTGCAGACACATACATTCGCGGCTATCGCGGGCGGCAATGCCAGGCGGCCCAATTTCACGCAGGCGCTGGATCACGGCGTGTATACGCTCGATGTCTACGCCGAAGTCGTCGGCGAGATCGGCAGGCTCTTCGGCCAGGAAGCCCCGGTCGTCGAGATTGCCTACTACAGCCAGGGCGATCCGATGATCAGCCTCGGGTAGGCTAACGCGCAGGTCGCTCAGCAGCGTCTCGGCCAGGTCACGCGGGGCCGAGATAAAGAGGAGCGGATCGGTCGCTTCATCTGTCGCGGCCGACATTGGCTCGCCGGTGGTGCCCCCGGCGGCGCAGCGCAAACAGAGTGTATCGATCATCGGGCTGCCGCAGCGGGCGCAGGTACTGCTCACATGCTCGATCTCTTCCAGCGCGGGGTTCTCGGCCAATTCTTGTTGCACAACCTGGCTGAGGTTGAGCGCAGGCAAGGTAAGCAAGTGGGCCAGATTTAGCAGAGCAGGCGTGACACGCATGCCCATTTCGGGGCTCATGCCCATGCCCATTTCAAAGTACATAACGCGCACTTTCTCGATAGATCACAGACGGAAAACAGCGGGTAAAACTTTGCAAGCATGAGTATAGCAAGAACCGTGCCAACCAGGCTTTGACATAAGCTGTACCGAGCATTACCGTTAAATGGTAAAATCTAGCCAACCTATTTCCGTAGATAAGGATACCGCAATGAGCGCATTGCTCAAGGGCAGTCGGATTGTCATCGCCGACGACGATACACCGATCCGCGAACTGCTGTGTGATATTTTGGAACCTGAAGGCGCAACCGTTGTGTCGACAGCAAATGGCAGTGAAGCGTTGGCGGCAATCAACAGCGCTACCGCCGATCTTGCGTTTCTTGATGTGCGTATGCCCGCACCGGATGGCCTGGCAATTTTAAAGCAGTTGCGCGAGCAGGGCAACGATCTGCCGGTGGTAATAATTACAGCCCAGGAGTCGTCCACGCTCACGATTGAGGCGATGCGCCATGGCGCCTACGATTACCTGAACAAACCGTTCGACACCGATGAGGTGATTGCGATTGCCCAACGCGCTCTGGAACAGCGCCGCATGAGCCAGGAGTTAACGACGCTTGGGAATGGCGTCGAGCGCGATCCGCGCGACATCATGATTGGGCGCAGTGCGCCGATGCAGGCGGTGTATAAGCTGATCGGGCGAGTGGCCGGCAGTGCGGCGACGGTGCTGGTAACCGGTGAGAGCGGTACCGGCAAGGAATTGGTCGCACAGATGCTGCATAGCAGTTCGCCGCGTTCGGTCGGCCCTTTTGTGGCGGTGAATTGTGCGGCGCTGCCGGAAACGCTGCTGGAAAGCGAGCTGTTCGGGCACGAGAAAGGCGCCTTTACCGGCGCGATGACGCAGCGCAAGGGTCGCTTTGAGCAGGCGAACAAGGGCACGCTTTTTCTGGATGAGATCGGCGAGATCAGTCCTTCAACGCAGAAAAAGCTGCTCCGGGTGCTACAGGAGCGTACCTTCGAGCGGGTGGGCGGGAATGCGCCGGTAAAGATCGATGTACGCGTGATCACCGCGACCAATCGCGATCTGCTCCACGAAGTGCAAAATGGCGGGTTCCGCGAAGATCTCTATTACCGGTTGAATGTGATCAACATTCATATGCCGCCGCTGCGTGAGCGCAAAGACGACGTTCCGCTGCTGATTGAACACTTTTTGGCGCGGCATGCAGGCGCTTCCGGCGTGCCGCAGATCAGCGCCGCTGCACTGGAAAAACTCTCGGTGTATGAGTGGCCGGGCAATGTGCGCCAACTGGAGAACACCATCGAGCGCGCAGCAGTGATGGCGCAGGGCGCGCCACTTACGCCCGAGCATCTCCACCTTGACGAACTTATGGCGGTTGATGCCCAGGCGCTGGATACCGCGCTTGAACAACTGCTCGATCACGGCGATGATCTATCCGGCCTGTTGAAGACGGTCCGCGCCCGGCTCGTCGCGCTCGCGCTCGCGCGGGCCGGCGGCAATCGGGCCAGTGCAGCGCGCCGGTTAGGTCTGAGTGTGGATGAGTTGTGAGGCCCAAGCGTTAGTCGGGGAATCGCCCACTGCTACCTGTCCTGAACTCAGCCCTGTAACAATGATTGTGCCCCATCGACCCAGATCTCGGTGCCGGTAATATGGCGAGCGGCGTCGGAGGCCAGAAAGACGACTAAATGGCCTACATCGGCTGCCGTGCCGGGATCGCCGTCGGTGAGCGGGATCGCGCCTGCGGGGAAGACAACCGGCGGCTGCACGTCGTCTACGTTGCGGCGCTCGGTATTATCGTCAATACTGGATTCGATAGCTCCAGGGCAGATTACATTAACCCGGATCCGCTGGCCCGCCAGTTCCAGGGCCGCCATCTTTGCAAAGGCGACCTGAGCGGCTTTGCTGCTGGCATACGCCGAGGCGCCGACATTGCTGAACATGCGCGTGCCGTTCACCGATGAGGTGATGATGATCGCGCCGCCGCGCTCTTGCAACAGCGGCAAGCTATATTTCACCGTCAGGAAGGTGCCCTTCAAGTTGATGTCGATCGTTGTATTCCACTCGTCGAGCGTTAGATCGGCAATCGGCGCCCAGACGCCATTAATGCCTGCGTTGGCAAAAACAATATCAAGACGGCCCCAGGTTTGCGCTACTTCGGCATAGGCCGCCTGAAGCTCAGCCGGTTCAGTAATATCGGCGACGAGCGCCATTGCGCTGCCGCCCTGCGCCGTGATTTGCGCGACGGTCTCGTCGAGTTCAGCGCGGCTGCGGCCCAGCACAGCCACGCGGGCGCCTGCGGCGGCGAGCAAGAGTGCTGCGCCCTTTCCAATGCCCGAACCGCCGCCTGTGACCAGCGCGACTTTCTGCTGTAGATCCATCTACATAATCTCCTTCATCACATGATCGAGGCCGGATAGCGCAGGCGTAACCCGTACTATTCGGCCTTCTATGTCGTTAGCGTACGTTCTAGCTGAACATGTCGTCAACATTTTTCTCAGCTTCGTCACGCGTCCAGCCGTAGCGCTCCTGGAGGCGGCCAACCAGCTTGTCACGCTCGCCAGCGATCTGATCCCAGTCATCGTCGGTGAGCTTGCCCCACTGCTTGCGCGCCTCGCCTTGGAGCTGCTTCCACTGACCCTTTACGATGTCCCAGTTCATATGATCCTCCTTTGGATCGGTTCATTCTTCAAGGCGGCGCTCTGCCGCACACGTGAGAGTATTGCAGGATCTGTGCCAGGGTGAAGAGTTGTCACGCTTTTTGTCACGCTCTGTCGCTGTCGGCATAGGCGGCTGTATGGTCTACTAGCGCTATGCAGAACGAAGAGCAACAACTCATCGCCGGGGCACAGCACGGAGACGTTGAAGCATTTAACACGCTTGTGCGCCTGTATGAACGGCGTGTCTATAACCTGTGCTATCGCATTCTAGAGCACTGCGCAGCATGACTGAGCCGCAGAGGCCCCTGAACCGGGTAGCGCGCTGCGCTCGCGCCTGGTTATGCAGGCTCAATCGATCTGAGCAATGCTGTAGGTGACGCTGACGCGGCGGCCGATGTCGCTCAAGAGGTCTTTCTCGCAGCGTACCGACACATCGCGCGCTTTCATGGCACGCAGTTTCGGGCGTGGCTGTTGCGCATTGCCACACATGCTTGCTACGATGTACTGCGCAGCCGTAAGCGGCGTAGGCGTAACACAATCGCGCTCGACATGCTGCGCGAGCCGGCTGATCACCATGTCGGGTTCGACCTGCCTGATCCAGGTGAATTACCCGATGCGGTTGCCCTGCGTCACGAGTTAGGTGCAGCGCTTACCCAAAGCCTGGCCCAATTGACGCCTGAACAGCGCATTGTCGTGGTGCTGAGCGATATCGAAGGCCTAGCCTACGACGAAATCGCGCCGGCGACGGGCACGAACCTCGGTACAGTCAAATCGCGCCTCAGCCGCGCCCGCGCCAGGCTGCGCGACATTCTGCGCACCAATGCGTTACTCCCCACTCGTTACCACCCCATGCCAGCCGATGCCCCGACAGAGGCGGGCCGCGATCGCGGGTCAGGAAATACCAGACTGCCTCGTTTTTTGGGGTCACCCACCCGCAGGCCAATCGCAGCCGTTAGCCACCCGATTTATCTCGTGGTAGTCGTTCCAGGAGCTCCTCGATTACGTGAAGGTTGAAGGGCTTTGTCACGAAGCCATCGGGCGGCGCATTTGCTGAAGGCGAGCGCTGCACCGATATTGCGGCGCTCATCAGGAACACGAGCGTCTGCTGCAACCCTGGTGTGTTCCGGACGGCTTGGAGCAGTTCATAGCCGTCCATCACCGGCATCATCACATCCGAGAGGATCAGTGCTGGTAGCTGCGCTCGCGCGAGGCTGAGAGCAACAGCGCCGTTGGCCGCCGTGATGACGGTATGCCCCGCCTCGCTAGCAACATCGGCAAGCATCTCCACAATCAACGTGTCGTCATCAACAATCAAAATCAACGCCATGGTCGTGTCACTCGTTATTGGCGCACGACAAACGTGAGTAGTCAAACCCAGTCAAAGTGCGGTACCAACGCTCACTATTAGAGTTCCCACTGCGTCAGACAAGCAACAATTATGCTACTCTGGCCGACAGGCCTACACCAAAGAAGTGCTCTTGAGCGGCGCATCTTACTCTTCCTCCGACTTTCCCTCTGCGGCATCTGTAAGAATGCCCAATGGGGTTGCGTCGTGGCTGAGGACGCGTATGCCCTGCGCGCTGATCACCACTTCGCGGAGGTTCGCATCGTGGTTGCTCAGGCGCATGCGCAGCACACCCAGCACTCGACGGAGCACACCGGCCACGTTCTCCTGCTGTAGCATCAGCACATTCTCGCCAATTGCCCCCAGTGGTGTGTCCACGAGATTCAGACGGAAGCCTGCGAATGGTGTAATTTCCAGCAGCACGAGCGTGGACACACCCGCCCCGTGCAGCAGGGCAGCGAGGGCGGCAAGGTAGTCGTGAGCGCGTGGCCCAAGCTCGCGCAGCAGCGGCGCCAGATCATCGATCACCAGACGCGTGGGCTGACGCTCCAGCGCAGCTACGAGCTGCACGCCAAGCTGGTCGACATCCAGTTCAACCGGTGCAACGCGTAGAAGCTCGAGCGCACCTGACGCGACCGCCCCGTCTACATCGAGTGCGAAAGCCCTTCCTTTCGCCACCAATTGGGATTTGTACTCCCGAAGCGTCAAGAAGAGTGTGGGCGAATCTGGGCGGGCGTCCTGGAGTGCCCAGTGCAGGGCCAGGGTCGTCTTGCCCGCTCCTGGGGCGCCCGCGAACACTGTGGTCATGCCCCGATGCGGCCCGCCCTGCAGCAGCGCGTCCAGCTCCGGAAGGCCAAAGGGTGCGCGCTCGGCAAAGAGCGACGCTTCTCGCGGAGGCGGGTAGACCTCAAGGCGCGGGAAGATCGTCACACCCTGGGCGTCCAGGCGGTAGGCATGCCGGCCGGGCAATTGCGCCCGTCCACGCTGCTTGACCACCTCGAGCGTGCGCAGATGACGCGTCCCCGTGAGCCGATAGGTCAAGCCAATTAGCGTATCGGGGGTGGTAAGAAACCCCCGTAAGGCGGGGTCGCGGGCGTCGCCGGTGAGGGTAACGAGCAGGGTGGCATCAACAAACGCGAGCTGGGTGCTCACACTGGCTAGAAAGCGTCGCACCGTCAGCGGATCACCCAGCATGGGCTCTACGCTTTGAAAGCCGTCGATCAACACCAGCTTTGCACCGCACTCGCGGATCATCTGAACGAGCGTGGCGGCGGGGTTTGCATCAGTGGCGGCGAAATCCGGCAGGGCCAGCATAGTGACCAGCCCGCCAATCAGGGCGTCATCAAAAAACGCAAACCCGCGGAGGTGCCGGAGCAACTTGGCCTGCGTCTCGGCGAACGAGGTGACAATCAGCGTCTGCACACCCTGGCGAGCTGCGGCAAAGATGAGTTGGCTGGCGAAAACAGTTTTGCCCGCACCTGGCGATCCGACGATGCAGGCGAGCTCGCCTGGCTCGATTGTGCCACCGAGCACGGCATCAAGACCAGGGACACCCGTTTGGGAGGAGGATTCCAACATGATGAGTTCCCGCAATGCGCGCCACAGTCGCGCACGAGCGACAGCATATCTACGAAACAGGCGGCGAGGCTGGAAGCGCGTGGGGGAGATGAGTCACCTGGAGTCGGTCAGGTGGGTAGTATACGTCCTTCAGTTGGCTTGGGCAAATAGCTTCCTCTATTCTTCACTACGATACCGCTAGCCCCATACGAATCAAGTGAAGGATCGTCGCCGCACCAGCCCGCACCCCAAACCCCGCTCCCTGAGCGGGAGAAGGGCTGCGGACAGCATCACAATGCCGAATGTGGTGCGGCTTCCCCTGCTCCACGCAGATGGAGCAGGGGGCGGGGGGGATTTCTCAGGTGGAGGGTTTTTGCCGTTGCCCGCACCTCCAACCCCCTTCGGCTACGCTCAGAGCAGGCCGCTCCCTGAGCGGGAGCGGGGCTTCCGACAGCATCAGGACGCCGAATCTGCGGCGGCTCCCTCTGCTCCACGTGTGGGCGCAGGGGGCTGGGGGGAAGGGGATGATTCATGCCAGTAGCCTACCACAACGGTGGGTGCGTCGACTTGTGGGTAATGGATAGGCAAGGGGGGGGATTCGGCGTTTCGGGCGTTGGGGCGCGATC
>JBBRUG010000153.1:0-13641 GCA_038247995.1 Chloroflexales bacterium
CGATTCTGCTTGCTGGGTCACGCTGCCGGCTTCATCGACCCGCTCTACTCAAAGGGGCTATACACCACGCTGATGAGCACGGCGCTGCTGGCGCATCTGCTGCTCGACGCGCACCGCGCGGGTGACTATAGCACAGCGCGCTTTCAGCCGCTCGAGGAGCTGACGCTGCGCTACGTGTGCGCGCACGACCGGATCGTGGCGAACTCGTTCAAGTCGTGGTCGAACTACAAGCTCTGGTCGGTCTACTCGGTACTCTGGCTGATGGGGGCCTACACCGAGTACGTGATGCTGCTGAGCATGCGCGCGCGCACGCGCCAGGGCGCCAGCCGCGCCGACTACTTCGCCGAGACCAGTAAGCTCCGCCTGGTGGGCGGCGGCTTCGACCAGTTCAAGGTGCTGGCCGATCAGGTCGACACGCTGATCGAGGCGGTCGACCCCGGCGATGAGGCGGCGGTCGACCAGTCAGTGGCCCAAATCCGCGCACTCTACGCGGCAATTCCCTGGATCCCAAATGCATTTCAGGCCGTCTTGGCCGGCAAAAACCACCTGCCGGCGAACAAGCTGCGCCTGAGCTTATTGTCCCAGAATACGGGCTTTCTCGGCCAAGGGGCGTTCCGTAGCCACTTCTTCGGCACCGCCTCAATCGGTGAGGTTGCGCGCTTCTTTGTGAGCGAAAGCGTGAAGTATTCGACCCAGGCCCTGCACTTACGCAAGCGCGCCGGCTACCGCAAACGCATTGGCGGCCGTTACGCAAAGGAGCATTATTCGTAACAAGCTTCACCTATAATTGGCGCAGAGAATGCGTGCAAACCCCGTTCAGCCTGCTAGAGAGTCTGATGCTACGGAGTGTTGCCCCAATGTCGATTCGGCTCAAGCTCATTGGCGCCTTCGCTTTCAGCAGCCTGCTCATGCTTATCCTGGGCAGCTTTGCCCTCTGGCAGCTTGCCGCGATCAGTCGCAGCGCCGACAGCCTGGCCAATCAGGCTCTTCCCGCCGTTGAAACAACTGCCGACATCCAGGATACGCTTGTCGCTTATCGCCTGGCGCAAAACCGCCTCACCGGTCAAGCCATCGGCCAGCGCAATATGGAAGAATTGCGTGCGCAAGAAACGCGGATGGATATTCTGATTACCAGACTCCGCTCGCTCGAACCAGATGCGGCGACTCTGGCAGCATTAACGACAGTTTCAACCCAGTGGAACGAGTTCAGCAGGCGCGTCAATGTCGAACTCATGGCCACCAGCATCAACCGCGACACCCTCGATGTGTTGGAAAACGACTACAATACCCTGCGTACAAATGGCGCCGCGCTGCGTCAGGCCAGTCGGAGTAAGGCAACTATCGCTCGTACGGAAGTGGTGAATGCCTACGACACCGCCCGCTCGGTAACGATTGCGATCCTCGCCGTGGCCCTGATGTTCGGCGCAGTGGTGGGCTTTTCTATGGCGCTCGACCTGGCCGATGATCTACGTTCGCTTACAAACGCCACTGAACGTATTTCGGCAGGCGATCTCCGCCATCCAATCACAGTTGAAGGTGAAGACGAGCTTGGACAGTTAGCCGATGCGTTTCGGCATATGATCAGCACTCTTAGCCAAAAAGAGGTTGAAGTAGCAACCCAGCAAACTCAACTGATCGCCCGCGCCGATGAGATTGCGCAAGCCTATAACGAACTGCAGGTGATCCTCCAAGAGCGCGAGGCACTTAACGCCACGGTGCGTGCCCTGGCCACGCCATTCATTCCGATCCAGGCCGGCGTGTTGATCGCACCGCTCGTTGGCATCTTTGACACCGAACGGGTTAATCTCTTTACCCAGATGCTCCTGGCCCAAATTCAACGCACGGCGACCCACACGGTTATTGTAGATGTAACTGGTATGGCGCTGATCGATCAGGCTGTCGCAAAACAATTGGTAGAGACGGCCACAGCAGCACGGCTGCTCGGCGCCCGGACAATCCTGGTCGGCATCAGGCCCGAGATCGCCCAGACCTTGATCGGGCTGGACTTGAACTTGGAGGGCGTAATCACGCAGGCGGATCTCCAACGTGGTGTCGCGTATGCCTTGGCAACTATCGGGCAGTTGGGCAGGCGGGCAGTCTGACAGTTGGGCAGTTGGGCAGTTGGGCAGTTGGACAGTTGGGCAGTTGGATAGTTGGACAGTTGGGCAGTTGGGCAGGGGTGTGACGAAACGCCTTGCCGCACGGAGAGGGTTGCCCCGGCGCGGAACGCTTCCGGGAAGTTGGTGCCTCGCGCGCATGCAGAACGTTTCGTCACACCCGTCGGGCAGTTCGCCACGTTACCTGACACCAAAAGAGCGCCGCATTCAGTACTGAATGCGGCGCTCTTCGCTTCCTGCCTCCTACCTCCTGCCTCCTAGCCCTCCCGGCGCTCCTGCGCATCAATCACGGTGATATCGGGGGCAGGCGGCAGGGCTGGGCGTGGCTCGCGGCGGCGACGCACCAGCGGCGTGTTTCCCTCGGGGCGCACAGCAGAGGCAAAACCAAAAGCCGTGACATCCTGCTTGCCACCGTCGGGCAGGTAGGGATGCTGCATCTCGACGCGCTCCAGGATCTCGTTCACATCGAGGTCGGTAAGCTCATTGCGCAGCACCAGCGCCTCGGCAATGGCGATTACAGCCTCTTTATTCGTCTCCAGAATGAGCCGCGCGCGGCGATACTGCTCATCGAGGATTCGCTCGACCCGCGGCTTGATATCGGGTGTGGGGCCGCTCAAAGCGATTGAGTAGAAGCTGCCGTCCATGGCCCACTGGCCCACGATCCGCGTCGCGAGGCTGGTGGTCTGGTACATATCCATCGCCACGCCGGCAGTGGTGTAGCCGAGGAACAACTCTTCGGCCGCATAACCACCCATCGTAACGCACACATCGTCGAGCAATTCCTGCTTGTTGGGGATGTGGCGCTCTTCGAGCGGTTTACTAGCCACAAAGCCTTCAGCCTGGCCATGACGGATGATCGTCACTTTCGAGATCCGCTCGCGCTTGAGCAGCTTGGCAAAGAGGTAGGCGTGGCCCGCCTCATGGTAGGCCGTCGCGCGGCGCTCCTCGTAGGGCAGACTACGCACCGGTTGCTTGAGGCCCCATTCGTGGACTTCACGGGCGCAGGTAAAGTCCCAATAGTTAATCGCCTGGCGCCCATCGAAGTGTGCATGAATCACCGCCTCGTTGATCACATACTTGATCGCCACCGGCGTATAACCAATCGTGTCGAAAACCATGCGATCGAACGGCATTGGTTCGTGCTTAACCTTGCTGAGGTAATATTCCAGGATCTCGCGGCGGCCATCAGGATCGGGCCGATCGACAACGATCTTGCGGTCAAAACGACCGGGGCGCAGCAGCGCGGCGTCGAGCGACTCGGCGAGGTTGGTGGCGCCCATCGTCAACACCGGCGGCATTTCCGTCTTGCCCTTGCGCAGACGCAGCACGCGCAGCATCTTGCCCCACCAACTCTGCTCCTGCGGCGGTGGATCCATCTGGAGCAGCAGTTCATTCAGAATACCGCTGCCGCCGCCACCACCGCCGCCCATGCCCATCACCATATTGCGCACGCCGCCCTGTGCATCCGCAGCCGAACCATCGCGGCCAAAGGCGCCCTGCGCACCGCCCATCAGGTTGCTGCTACGCGCCATACCGACGGCGTCGATCTCATCGATAAAGAGGATACAAGCGCCATATTCGCGCGCAAGCCGGCGGGCCTTGCGGTAGAGGTTCATCACCTTGATGTTGCCCATACCCATCCAGGCCGATGTAAGCGACGGAGCGCTCAGGTAGCCGAAGGGGACACCGGCCTCGGTGGAAACGGCTTGGGCAAGGTAGCTCTTACCGGTGCCGGGCGGGCCGATCAGCAGCACACCGCGCGTGACCTCGCCGCCCATCGCCTTGAACTCTTTGGCACCCTTGAGCAGCGTCACGATACGTCGTGCGGCCTCAAGCACCTCCGGGTTGCCGCGATAATCCTTGAAGCTGATGCCGGTCTCGCCGGGGAGCACCCAGTAGATGCGGGTGCGGGCCATGAAGAAGTACATCAGGAAGAACTGGAAACCGATGAAGAAGAAGAGGTAAAACACGATCGGCAGAAACTGCATAATCGTCGGGCCGAGCTGGCCACTCACCACTACCGTAATCAGTTGGGGCAAGAACTGCGCCGCCAGCCAGATTACGACGGCGACGATCAGGAGTGTGCGAATGCCGCGAAACAACTTCCAATTCCAACGATGAAAGAACGTATCGATCTTCTTGTCCAGATCGCGATCAAGATCATCGCGATGCGCGCCATCCTGCGGCCGATAGGGCTCGATTGCCATGCCAATTACTCCATGTGCTTCCAGATCCCAAGGTACACGTCACGGGCAGGCCCGAACAGCCCCTACTCCCGCTGGACACCGACGATCTTACCGTCGCGATTGACCGTGAAGATGAAAGAGAAACTGCCCGCCTGATCCGGCTGCGGCGCGTCGACACCAACAACATAGTAGTAACGGCTGCGCTCACCAAGTTGAATCCCCCCAATGTAGGAGATCGTGCGGTAGCGTCGCCCGGCGAGGCGCTCATCTTCGGCCCGTGCGACAAACAACTCCTTCGAGTTGCCCCGTTCGACGAGCGTGGCCTGCAGTTCGGGGCTGAAGGCATCCCACATCAGATCGCCGTTATAGGTGCTCTGGCCCTCAAGGAAGCTCACCACCGCCTGAGGCGGGGCAATCAGCTCAACACGATTATCGGTGGTATTACTGGGAAAGATGCGCGGAACAATCAGGAGCAGCGCCTGCACTGCGATCACGCCGACAAGCACACCAAGCGCTGCCAACCAGCCCGCATATGGGCGCAAGGCACGGCCCACGCGTATGAATCCGCTCCGGATCCGCAGCAAGATCAACCGCACCATGCGCAGCGCAATACTGAACAAGCCGGGCTGCGGCGGCGGTGCGCTATACGGAGCCGCATCCGGGGGCAGTGTCGGGCCCGTATAGGCTACACCCGGGGCCGTCCACTCGGGGGGAGTTGCCGGCGGCACCGGCGGCATAGCGGCACCCGCTCCCATACCGGAAGGGTGAGCAGGACGCGCGGGCTCGCGATTATCTTCCATGGGCAGAACCTCACGTTGCGTTGCTGCAACAACGATACGAAAGCCCACCGCAACATGCGATGCCTATGCGACACTTCAACATTGATTGGCTGAGATTTGGTAGGGAGAGAGTAGATGCAACGAATAGCATAGAACCAGATACGGTCGTATGCTGCATACAAATCTACTTATCTTTAAGTATACTGAAGGGTAGAAATAAAAGCAAGGAACAATGATGAGAGGATGATGAGCCAGCCAACCCAGAAACGCCGATTAGCGCATTCCAACGCGCTCTTGCCCTGGCAACGCAACCTGATAACCCTCGTAGCGAGCCTGATTGTGGTCGGGTATGCCTGGCTGGCCTGGAGCGCGACAAGCGGGCAAGGCGGCCCCACGCTCGACCGCGTGTGGGCAGATGCTCAGGTGCGCGGTAGCTTACGGGTGGCGGTTGATGTCGGCTTCCGGCCGTTTGTCGATCAGATCGATGGTATGTTTACCGGCTACGACGTCGAGTTGACCCGCGCGATTGCCGACCGAATGGGCTTACGCGCCGAGTTTGTACCCACGGGCTACGATGCGCTCTACGATGTACTGGTAAGCGGGCGGGCCGATCTCGTAGCTTCGGCGCTGCCCTATGCGCCGGAACAGGGCTTTCGCGCCCGGTTCTCCAGCGTGTATTTCGACGGCGGGCAGATGCTGCTGGTTCCCAATGCCGGCGCGATCAGCGGGACGCGGGATCTTGCCGGGCGCCGGGTGGGCGTGGCCTTAGGCAGCGACGCCGACGCGTTGGCCCGCCGCCTGGCGTTATCCATCCCCACGCTCGACCTGCGCTCGACTTACGATGAACCAGCCGAAGCGATCGCTGATTTGCGCCTTGGGCGCCTGGACGCGGTGATTACCGACAACGTTGCTGCGCTCACGGCCGTGCAGCAGGCGCCGGGGTTGCAGATCGCCGAAGCACTCACCTTCGACCCGTACGTGATCGCGATGCCGCGCGCGGCATTTCAGTTGGAGGCCGAGGTGAATCGCGCTCTGGAAGCATTGCGCGCCGAGGGGTTTTTAGACGCGTTAAATGAGCGCTGGTTTCGCTAATTACGACCAGCCCCACGCCGAACGACGAACCCGCAGCGGCGCAGGGGCGCTGACCGGAGCATCGTTGAGGATCGCGAATGGAATAGTGCGCGTAAGCCGATCGGCGGCGGCGGGATCAAGCAGTTGCGCAACGCATTCGCGGGCAACGCCCAGGTTCGGCATCCGGTTGAGGTGCGGCCCGTGGCAATCGCTGGCGATTAGTTGCACCAGCCGGTGGGTGAGCAGCGTCTCGGCGAGGCGACCGATGCGCTCACCCTGATTGCCCAGTAACGCATCGGCGGTAAGTTGCAGTAGCACGCCACGGTCGATCAGCGGGATAAGCGCGTTTGGCTCCTGATGGACGTAGCGGATTCGCTCGGGATGCGCAAGCACCACCCGATAGCCGACAAGTTGCAGCTCGAAGACGATCTGTTCGAGGGCGTGCTGGTTGATCTGGGACGGGAACTCGACCAATACAGCACGACTACTGCCATATGGCAGGACTTCACCAGTGCGCAACCGCTGCACAAGCCCCTGCTCGCCATAACACTCGGTACCCGACAGGATCTCCAGCGGCAGGTTTGCCGCCTGCAGCGCCTCACGCAGCTCGGCAAGCCGCGTATTCAGCCGTTCGACACTGTAGCGCGATAGCTGATTAACCAGACTGCGCCCGTGCGGCGTGGCGACCATCAGCGTGACCCCATCGGCGACTGCCGCCCGCGCCACATCTAGCGCCGTCGCGAGATCGTGCGGGCCGTCGTCGATGGCGTGGAGAATGTGAGTGTGGAGGTCGAGCATTAGGGAATGGACCGGGTGGCAATCATCAACATCAATAGCCATAACCGGATTCGAGCTTGGCATTATTCAACACCACGCCGATAATGTTCGCCTTGACCTTTTCGAGTTTCTGGCGCGCTTCGCGGGCGCGATCGCGGCGGGTCTGGCCGGCCTGAAGCACGAGCAGCACGCCATCGACGCGCGTGGCAAGCACAGCGGCATCGGTGACGGCCACAACCGGCGGCGTGTCGAACAGCACGATATCGGCTTCGTTGCGCAACCGGGCGATCAACTGCTCCATGCGCCGCGAGCCGAGCAGGTCGGCGGGGCGCGGCGGCAGCGGGCCGCTGGTGAGCAGGCTCAGCCCAGGCACACTGGTGGCCTGGAGCGGCAATGGGCCATCGCCCTGAAGGATCGCCGTAGTGAGCCCTTGCTCATTCGGCACGCCGAAGAGTGTATGCACGCTGGGACGGCGCAGGTCGCAATCAACGAGGATCACGCGCTGTTCGGCCTGCGCCATCGTTACCGCCAGGTTAGCCAGCGTGGTGCTTTTACCTTCGTCGGGGGCGGTGCTGGTGACAAGCAAGGTCTGGATCGGCTTGTCGAGGCTGGAAAACTGAATATTGGTACGCAGCGTACGATACGCCTCGGCGGCCATCGAACTCGGATCGCGGAGCGTCACCAATGTGCTCGAAGACACAGTGCCGTTCTGGGTCACGAAATTACCTCTTACTTATCCACAGTCGGAATAGCGCCCAGCGTCGTCAGGCCCACAAAGCGTTCAACATCGCCGGTGCTCTTCAGCGTATCATCGAGATATTCAAGCACATAGGCGAGCAGGATGCCGAGCACGAGGCCGAGCAGCGCGCCGGCGAGCACATTGATCCGCGTGTTGGGCTGAATAGCAATCAGGCGCGCCGGCTGAATGCGGGTAACATTGATCCGCGCCGTACCCTCAAGCGTGGCATTGATCCGGTTCACCTCGGCGACAATGCGTTCACCGACGGCGTCAGCCATGGCCTGGGCATCGGCGAGCCGCAGCGCATCAACTTCGATCACGATCTTTTGCTCATCGGGGCGCGGCTGAATGTTCACATCGCTCATCCACCGCTCGCCGCTGATATCGAGGCCGAGTTGCTGACTGATCTCATCGAGCACTGTCGGCTGCAAAACCAGTTCGCGGTAGCTGTTCATCGAACTACGCAGCACGATGTTGAGGCCGTTGTCGGCCTGATTGGCCAGGGCAAGGTAGGCCGCCTGGGCGCGAAATGTCTGCGGGATCAGCTTGCTGACGCCATAAGCGGCCACAGCAGCGGCCATCAGCGTGAGGCCGATCACCCACCAGCGTTTCACCAACACATTAATATAATCTTTTAACTCCATGAAATTACTCCTTGGGAATCACGGCGAGCACGCGGGCGCCCGTCCATTGCTCGGCCTGATCGCGTGAGCGCAGCCGATCGTCGAGATAGTGTAACAGTAACGCGAAGCCAATGCCAGCGACCAAGGCCAACGCACTCCGCAGGCCGACATCGAGCAACAACGCACGCGTGCTGCTGGTCGGGCCGCCGGAGGCTGCCGGATCGAGAATTGCCACCTGAAGTCCGGGGCCATCCGACGGTGCGCGATCCCAATATTTCAGGCCGTTCTGCTGGAGCGTGGTTATTGCGCCGCGCACAATCGCCAGGGCCTGTTCGGGAGCAGCGGCACTGCCAACCAGCACCACCGAGCGATGCAACACCTCGGCGCGCAAGCTGCCGCGCACAACTTCGGGAGTAACACTATAGCCCTCGGAGGCCAGCGTCTGGACGACATCTTCGGCAAACGCCAGGCTATTTAATACCTGGGGCAGATCGTCAAGAATGTACTCGGAGACCAGCCACGAGTAACTATTATTATAATCGGGTAATTCTGCGACCCCGGCAGCGTCCAAGGGCGTCTGTGAAACCATCAGCCGGGCTGACGCCTGATAGCGCACCGGCTGGCGCAAAGCGATGAGCAGACTCAGGCCACCGGCAAGCAGCGGCAGCAGTAGGATCAGCGGCCAGAAGCGGCGCACAATGGCGCTTAGTTCACGAAATTGCATGGGTATAGGTTTGCTGATGCTGCGCTTCGATTGTAGCAGCGATCAGATCACGCATCCGGCGCGCAAATACATCGACGCCGAAGTTTTCGGCGTGGCGGCGGATGCGGTCGGCATCGTAGGCATAATCGCGGTCGGCGAGTACGGCCTCGGCGAGCGCTTCGGGTGTCTGAGTGCTGAAAAAGCGTCCGGTGACACCTGGGACAATCGTCTCCAGAGCGCCACCGGCGGCGTAGGCGATCACCGGGCGACCGGCGGCCATCACTTCAAGCGGTGTGATCCCAAAGTCTTCCATGCCGGGAAAGATAAAGGCCCGACAGCGGGCGAAGAGCGCCTGCCGCTCGGTTTCGCCGACATGGCCCAGAAACTCGATCTTCGGGCCGGCAAGCTGTTCAAGCCGCTCACGGTCGCGTCCGGCGCCGAAGATCTTCAGCGGCAAGCCAAGGCGCGTAAACGCCTGGACAGCCAGTTCAAGGCGCTTGTATGGGATAAGCCGCCCACCGGCGAGGTAGAACGCGCCCGGCGGCTGCGGATCGTACGGCGGCAAGTTGACGGGGGGCGGAATGATCGTTGCCTCGCGGCCATAGTAGCGCCGGATGCGTCCGGCTACCTCGTGTGAATTAGCAACGAACGCATCGACCCGGGCCGAGGCGACAACATCCCAGATACGCAAGTAGGTAAGCGCAAGGGGCAGGATCGCCGCCTGAAGACCGCGGATCGTCTCGCGCTCAACATAGTCGTGGGTGCGCCAGGCGAAGCGCATTGGCGTATGGCAATAGCAGATTTGGACAGCGCCGGGACGCGGGATCACACCCTTGGCGTAGGCGCTGCTGCTGCTGAGAATCAAATCGTAGGCGCTCAGGTCAAAGCTCTCGAAAGCGCTGGGGTAGAACACGAAGTAGCGCCGGAAGTGGCGCCGCCAACCCGGGAAACGCTGCATGAACGAAGTGCGAATATCCCATCCACGATACTGCGCCGGCATTGCCTGCGGATCATAGATCGAGGTAAAGACCGGCGCAGCCGGGTAAAGCGCATGCAGCGCTTCGAGCACCCGCTCGGCGCCGCCATACTGATTCAGATAGTCGTGAACAATCGCAACACGCATAGCGCGCGTAGCATACCACAATTCAAGCCCAGAGCGTACAAGCAATCAGTCTGACAGTCAGACAGTCAGACTGTCAGACTGTCTGACAGCCCGCAATCTATTCTGCTGGATGCGGTAAGCTGCGGACTGTTGCCTGCGAACTGTCAGACTGGCTATGATGCGACGCGATGCTCGAACCAGCGCGAGATCAGCGCGATCACCTGGTCGGCGGTCTCTTCAATCGGTTTGTTAGTGACATTCACCACCGCAAAGCCGCCCTGGCGGAAGACATGCCGTGCAGCCAGAACCTCTTCCTCTAGCAGATCAGGAGCGGTGTAGCCATGCAGCATCGTGCTACCGAGTTGGCGCCAATGACGATGCTGAGCAAGCACATCGATGTCGATTGTCAGGCCAACGACACGCCGCCGATCGACGCGGAACAGCTCGGGCGGCGCAGGCAGTTCGCGCGCCAGCGGCACATTGGCTACTTTCCAACCCAACACCGAGAGGTAAATACTCAGTGGTGTTTTGCCGACCCGCGACACGCCGGTGAGAACCACATCAGCCTGATTGAGATCTTGCAGGTTACGCCCGTCGTCGTGATCGACGGTATACTCGATGGCCTGAATGCGCTCCAGGTAGACTTCTTGCTGGCGTTGGAATAGGCCGGGCTGACCGGCGGGCGGGCGCCCAAAGTGGCCGGCAAGTTGCGCCAACGGATCGCCGATCGTGTCGATCAGCGTGAGGTCGTGCGCACGTGCAAGTGTATTCAATGCCGCACGGAGTTCAGGATCAACCATGGTATGCACGATCACGCCGGACGCGGCAGTAACCCGTTCAACCGCCGCCGTGAGTTGTTCGAGCGTGCGCACCTGAGGGATCACAATAATTGGTGGAATATTCATGCAGAACTGCGCAAGGGCCACCCGGGCCACATGCTTCCCCAAGGCGCCTGCACCGCCCGAAAGCACAAAGATTGGCGGTGTTGAGTCGAGCCATTCCATGAAAGCGTCCTTTCGCGCGCGCCGGGGGCACCGTCATTGGTGTCCCTGTGCATACAATAGCGTGTTTGGATGCTGCGCTAAGTAAAGGAGCGCCTACGTAATGCACAGGTGCCGCTACGAAGTGCGTTGCAAAGGCTGGGGGGTTATGCTAGACTAGAGCTAATTGGCCCGGTAGCTCAGTGGATTAGAGCACTAGTCTTCGGAACTAGGTGTCGGGGGTTCGAATCCCTCCCGGGTCGCCACTTGCGGAACATAGAGAAACCAGACGAACAAGTTCGCCTGGTTTTTATATTGTTTGACGGTCAGTTTTTAGAGCGCAGATCGCTGCTGACCGGGCATGGGCGTAAAGCCCGAATCAGCCTGATTACGGGTACGGCTGTAGGCATAACCAGCGCCGGCGCCGGCGGCCAGCAAGCCACCCAGCAACCAGCCCAAACCGCGCCGTTTGTGCGAACGCACTTCACGATGCGGCCGCATCGGCTGCGCCGTGCCGAAGTATTCGAGCAACGTCTTCTCAAACGCACCGAGATCCTGCGGGCCACGGCTGGAAATCCAGTTGCCATCGTGTACTACGGCCGAATCCTCCCAAATCCCGCCCGCATTCTGAATATCATCAGCAATGCTCGGCCAAGACGTCATCCGGCGACCATTCACTAAACCAGCCGAAACAAGCACCCAGGGGCCGTGACAGATCACCGCGATTGGCTTGCCCATTGCGTCAAAGTCGCGCACAAACGCAAGTGCCGTATCGCTCTTGCGTAGCGTGTCGGGGCTGACGTGCCCGCCGGGCAGCAATAGCGCATCGTAAAGCTCCGGATCGGCATCGCTGATCACGCGGTCAACCCGAATACGCTTGCCGGGCTTCAGGTGCTGCATTGCCTGAATTTTCCCTTTGCGCAACGAAACGACCTCGACAGCGGCGCCGGCTTTTTGCAGCGCCTTCAACGGACTGGTTAATTCGATCTGCTCAACGCCATCGGCGGCTAGAATAGCTACCCGCAGGCCGGTTAGATTTGTTTTCTTCATTAGAACACCTCCGTGTGTGGTTTAGAACGCACCACGTACGTTGTGTTCATAGGTGTAGCAATATGCGTGCCGAGGGAAGCGGTAGAGCGGGAGAGCAGGAGAGCGGTAAAGCGAGCGCACCCGCCTCACCTACTCACCAGCCGCCGGACTGCGATCGCCGATGGTAGGCATTGGGGAGGGGTTTTCTTCGGGCGGTGGTTGTGGATGCGCCGGAGCGCCCATGAGTTGCGCGAACCAGCGGGTTTCCTCGAAGCTATCGAGGGTGAACATCGCCAGCACCGTAATCGGCATCGAGAGGAATGTGCCGGGCGGGCCGAGCAACCAGGTCCAGAAGAAGAAGGAGATGAAGACAACTGTAGGCGAAATACTTAAGCCGCGGCCCAACAATGAGGGCGCGATCAGATTTTCCATCGACATGTTGATCACGGTTACGGCGCCAACAACAATCGCAGCCCGCACAAGACCATGTTCAGCCAGTGCGAGGAGCGCAACCGGGATGAGCGCAACCGGAATGCCGACATACGGAATATAACTAAAGACAAAGATCAGCATGCCCCAGAGCAAAGCAAAATCGATCTGCAAGGCAAACATCACCACCGTTGATCCGGCGGCGACAATCAGGTTCACATAGGTACGAATGCCGAAGAAACGCACGACACTGCCGCCAAAGTTGGTCAGGCGAACAAAGAGTGGGCTTTCCGCACCGAGGCCATTGAGCAGGCGCTGGCGAAAGAACGGCATTTCAACCAGAAAGAAGAGCACCAGTACGCTCACGATCAGCGAGTTACCCAAAACGTTGCTGATTCCGGCCAGCACCGGCCCAACCAGGCGCGGTAAGGAAATGCTGTCCAGCAACCCGAAGTATTGCAGATCGGAGGGGATCACGCCATAGCCGGCCAGTAAAACCCGCAATTGGGTTTCTTGTTCACTGATCAGGCGTTGATAGGTGCCCAAACGCGCTGTCAGGCGGCTCAGCGAAACGCCAATAAAGGTCGTCAGCAAGGCGGCAAATACCAGGAACCCGATCGCGATGGTGATCAACGCCAACCATGTCGGCACGCCACGCTTCTGCAGCCAGGTAAAGATCGGGTTGCAGAGTAGCGTAATCACAAGCGCAAGCAGGATTGGGTTTAAAATCGGCGCCGCAAGGCGGATGCCGATCAGCATCACGACTACAGCAGCAACGATAAAAAGGGCGCGTACAAAGACGCGCGGTTTGTCTGTGGCTTCCATAGCCGCCTCACTTGCTTCAGCGCATCCAAAGCAGGCCGCCAATGACACGCTTTCCGCGATCGTGTATGCGTAACAGTATAACGGTGAGTCGGCAAGAGAGCAAAACTAGCACACTGAAGGCACTGACCCGCACACTGAAGGCACTGAGCCCGCACACTGAAGGCACTGAGCCCGCACACTGACCCGCACACTGACCCGCACACTGACCCGCACACTGACCCGCACACTGACCCGCACACTGACCCGCACACTGACCCGCACACTGACCCGCACACTGACCC
>JBBRUG010000154.1:0-13547 GCA_038247995.1 Chloroflexales bacterium
GCCGCGAGTTGGGTAATGATCTGCTTGATTTCGATTGGCCCCAGGCGCTTACGGTTTCCGCGCGGGATGCGCTCGGCAAGCGTGGGGCCGGGCAGCAACTCTTGCACCATGTAGAGAATATCGCCCTGTTCGCCAAAGGCATAAACCTGGACAATATGCGGATGGCGCAAGGCGGCGGCAAGGCGCGCCTCGCGGCGGAAGCGCGATACGGCGTCGGGGAGCAACCCGCTTGCCCCCATCACTTTGATTGCGACATCGCGATCAAGCGCGGCATCATAACCGCGATACACGCTCCCCATACCGCCGCTGCCAAGGATTTCGCGCACTTCATACGCGCCGAGTCGGGTGCCGATGAGTTGGACTGTCATAGTGGTGTTTAATATCACTTCAGCGCAAGCACGCGCTGGATCTGGCGCACAAGCCGGTTGGCTGCTTCCGCATAGGCAGTCAGAAAATCGGCGGCAAGCAGTTCGGCTACTGCGTGATACCCATTCGCTTGAAGGGGCGCAACATGGGGCCGGAAATCGCGCAGGGTGATCGCCAGGCGCCCGTCGGCGTCGGTCATAATGCCCCAGATCAGGATCTTTGCGTCGCCGTCGTCGCGGGAACTGGCGAAGCGATTGAGCGATGAGCTACGGGCCACCTGGCCGATATTCGAGAAGACCTCAACCCCTTTGACGATTTCGTTCAGCACGTCGATCTTCTGCGGGATCAGATCGAGCAGACTCTGCATTGGTTGGGGCAGGTGCGCCATCAGTTTCAAGGCGGCGGTGGGAAAGCCTTCGCCGCGGGTTGTGATCTCGCGCAGGGCGCGCAGTGTTGCGCCGAAGGTTACCAGATCGGCGACGAGCTCGAAGCGGGTGGCCTCAAACGCTTTACGATCCTGGGCGTCGGCGCGCTTGGTTAAATTGCGGGCGAGGGCGTCACAATAAGCCAGACGCGGCAACAGTTCGGGGCAGGGGTTGCGCAGCGTTGCCGGGTGCAAGCGTTCGCGGGGATCGACGGCGCTGGCGTCCATCGGGATCAGCAGCGCCGGCACTACGTTGCGCTGGTTGGTAAACCACTGGGCGATCTGATCGCGCAGGCGGCGCCCGGTTTTGTCGCGCGTGGCCAGGTCGTCGAGGGCGGCCAAGGCCGCCGGGCCCGGTGCGTATGCGGCGGCGTGCGCATAACGCGCCAGCACCAGCAGATCGTTGACCGTCAGGTCGATCTCGCGATCGGCCAGGCGCCGACGCAGAGCGCTAATGGCGGTCAGCGTTACCGCCGACGTTTCGGCATTCACTTCGGCATAGGCGCTGCGTGCGGCGAGCCGAGCGGCTTTCAAAAAGGTTGGGGTTGGGTTCAGTTGCAGGCTAGGCGGCGCTACGAGCGCGCCCGAGGTGTGCCCGCGTCGGCTCAAGGCCGCCAGTTGGCGCGCTGTTCCGCCGGCAAAGCCGGTAACAATTTCGGCGATTGCCGAGCCCCAGGCGCCATCGAAGAAAATATGCGACATGTCGAAAACGGTGCTGCTGTCGGTGCGGATAATCGTCATGGCATGATCACCGCAGCCGCGTTGGGTGCGCCTGAGCATTCCAAGCGGCACCGCCGCGCTATGTTCATCCCAGTTCAATAAAATTGGCGCAGCACGCAGAGCGGCAATTTCGCCGCGCGTCTGGGCGCCAAGTAACGTGCGGAACTCTTCCTGGCGCGCCCGTGGGACGCCGGCGAGCAGCAGGTCGGTTGTTTCTGCTCGGGCGGGTTGCGGCGGCAGGGGCGCATGGGCGCGCAACGCTGCACGTACCTGGCCGTGAACCTGAGCGAGCGGGGCGCGGCGCAACCGTCCGATCCGCATTCCGGCCACGCGCACGGCGCCGCGCCGGTCGATGATGACCGGCTGGCCGTAGCTGTCGATCAAACCCTCCTCAGCGTCGCGGCTCAAGAGCAAGCGTTGGCCGGGCCGCGTTGCGTCGCCGTCGCGGGGCGTGATCAGCAACTGTCCGTCGGCGTCGCGCTCCCAGAGGTCGATCAGATGGTAAACACCGCCACAGATCAGGCCAACTCCGATCCGTTCCGGCGCTAACGGCTCGCGCTGCTCACGAAAACTGTCGGGATAGAGCGTTTGCAGTAGCGTCATCTGGGCCTGAAAAATCGGCAAATCGTGGGCCCGGCGTTCGCGGTAGATCGCCTCGGCACGGGCGCGCAACTCGGGCGGCACACTCAGCAGGTGGCCGCGCAGAAAGGTGTCGAAGGCCCGGCGACGGGTGGTAGGATACCCGTCCAGCGGATCGGCGGTTGGGCCGGCGAAGGGGCGGCGCGCCGTCCAGGCCTGGCCCAGGCGTTCCAGGCCATAGGCCGCACGCAATTCGATGATGCGGGTGGCCAGGCTGCGGGCGCGCTCTTCAGCTTTGCGCGGTAGGCGGCCGGCAGTGGCCTGCTCGATCAGCGCCAACTCCACGCTGCGCAAATAGACCCGCTCGTGCCATTCATTTTCCAGCAAGTCGTCGTAGGCGAAGAGCGTGTGCAGTGCCGCATAGACCCAACAGGTTGCCGCATCAGCCGTGGTGATGCTCGCGTGCGCCGTCTGAAAACCGCGTGTCTCGACGCTATGGCGCGCGGCGTCTTCGCGCAGGCCGAACTCGGTATAAAACTGCCAGGTGCCGTCGGGAAAGGCGCTGCCGACATCCTTGCCGGCGAGCGTCAGCAAGCGCTGATAGCCGTGGATGATCAGCGCCGGGGCGGCCAGAAACGTGCCGTACAGGCCGATGCTGCGCGTCTCGCGGAAGAGTACGCGCAGATCGGCGGCCACTCTCTCGCTCCCGAGATCGCGACCTTTCAGGTTTAACAAGCCCTGGAGCAGGAAGGCCGGTAGGTTGGAGGCGGGGAAGATCTCGGCGATCTCGCGCTTGAGTTCCCGGAGTTGCGGGATACCGAGGCCGCTGGCGCTGGCCAGGCTTGTGTCGCCGGCGGCACTGTCGAGGGCTTGGAGCGTCTGCTGCACTTCCACGCCTGGTTGTGGTTCGGAGCGCGACGCTGGGTATACCATAGGAGTCAGGAGTCAGAATTCAGGATTCGGAGCAGGGCTGATGCTGATGTAACGTCAGTCGATTGCGCACCCTGAGGAGCGTTTGGAGGAACGCCCTGAGGAGCACATAGCGCGTGTCGAAGGGCGCGTGTTTCTTCCTTCGCATCCGCTCAAGCTTCGCCCTGAGGAGCAGCGTGAGGCAAAGATCGCGAATGGGCACGCTCCAGATCCTTGTAAAACCCTTGGATTCGGAGGTCATCCATCGAGTTTACGATAGTGCATAGTATAACATGTTCTTTTCGGTTGCTCTGTTCCTGGCGCCCGTCTCCTGAGTCCTGAGTCCTGAATCCTGAATCCGCTTAATCGCCAACTTCGCGCACGCGCAACTCTTCCTCACCAAACACCGATTGCGGTGCGGGCACACGCTCACGGGCCAGCGGTGCGGCCATGCTGCCGGCGTGTTCCGTCGGTTGGGGTAGCGCCAATTGTTGCGGCAGCCGCCGGCGAAGCCCTAAACTATGCGCTAGATCACGGGCGAGGTTGCGCCAAGTGGCGGTAGTCATCCCATAAAACGCGGCGGCGCAGATCCCGCTGATCATCACGATATAAAAGAGGATCGACCCGATGTTAACGATGCGCGTGGCTAGGCTGACCTCGGCCATGCCGAAGATGCCGCGGGCCACAAGCAGGGCGCCGACAGCGAGGTACACGAACTGCGGCCAGATTATGCCGCCATAGAAGCCGTCCTGGCGCGTTTTGCGGGTTACTTTGTAGCTCGGTTTTTGCGTACGTGAACGAACGGCGATCCAAAATGCGCGCGCGTAGGTCGGGCTATGGCCGATCCAGTACTGCCACATGCGCAAGAGATGGTCGAGCCTGCCGTCGGCCAGCACGACATAATAGAGCACGCTGAAGAAGATCCAGGGGAAGAGCGCGGCGCCTTCGATCGGAACAAAGATTCCGGTGAGCAGCGAGAGCAGCGGGGTAAGCATCAGCATGGGCATAAACAACACCGAAGAGACGTAGAACATGCCCAGTTCGAGGTATTGCAGGCGCTGACGGACGTTCAAGCCACCGGCGCGAAGGGGGTTCTGGAAGAGGAACCAGCGCCATGTATCGGCGGCCCATGTGCCGCGTTGTTTGATCAGGCCCGGAATGTCATCGGGTGAGAGCCCAATTGTGAGCACTTCGTTGTGATAATCGGAGCTGTAGCCGGCACAATGCAAAAAGTACGATGTCGTCATGTCTTCGACGATATTCCAGGTTGAGAAGCCGCCGATACTGCGCAGGGCGGCAATCCGCCAGAGGACACCGCTACCGCACGAGAAGGCCGCGCCGCTGCCGTTGCGTCCCGGCTGGAGCACATCGTAAAAGATCCGGTCGCGGTTGCCGAAGGGATCGCCGGGCGGTGTAAAGGCATCTTTGGGTGTCTGGACGAAGGCGATCGTTGGGTTCGTGAAGTAGCCGACGATCTTGCGCAAAAACTGGGGATGGATCAGTTCATCGGCATCCTGGGTCAGAATCAGGGTTGCCTGGGGATACTCCTGCTCCAGATAAGCAAGCGCGCTGTTGAGGTTGCCGGCTTTGGCGTCGCGTTTGGCGCCCGGGTTGTAGGCGATGCCATTGGCGGCGGCGAGGCGGCGCACCTCCTCCCGATGGCCGTCGTCGGAGATAACGATCAGCAACCGATCCGGCGGGTAGTCGAGCGCCTTCAGGCTATGGACAGTCTGTTCGAGAATATCAACCGGCTCGCCGTAGGTGGGAATGACGGCGGCCACATAGGGCAGTTGGGCGGGCAACTGCGGGGCGTGGCGGTTATCGCGCGGGGCCAGTTGGTTAATGAAGCTGAGCGTCATCACCACCAGCGTGCCGAAGAAGCCCACAAAGTGCAGGATCGCGGGCAACGACGGTGCGGCGAGCATGGCTGTGTAACTATGGACAAGGTACGACTGGCCGACGAAGATCATCATTGGGCCGGCGATGCGCAGCGGCCATGGTCGTTTGACGAGCTCCGGCGCCCAGAGCGCCATCGTGATCAGGCTCACCAGAATGAAGATCGCCGGTGTCGGCCAGAGATAGGGCCAGATGAGCGTGTTCAAGTGGCTCAGCAGCAGCCAATTGACCGCCAGCCCGCCGAAGAGTAGGCCGAAAAGTAATCCTGTGCGGGTCTTCATCGTTTGATCTCCGAGAATTGCGGGAAGGTGCTTGGGCGAACGGCGCTAACGGAGTACAAAACACAAGTTGCTGCTTCACTGCGCTGCCCTCGTCGGCCATGGCGACGCTCAATGGTTTCGCTCAGTCTCAGGAAGGTTCAGGCGCGTGATAGACTTGCAGCCGGAGCGCCATGCCGGTGCTCAGCGTTTGGGGTTCATCGTACTCAAGCGTGTAGCCGGCGGACAGCAGCGCAGCTTCCAGCCGGTCGCGTAGCTCGGGCGTATAGTAGCCGTCGAGAACCACAAAACGATAGACGTGATCGGCGATGGCGGCCTCCATTGCGGCGGCGTCTTCAAGCTCGTTGTAGCGTACATACCAGGTGTTGCTCCACATTGTGGTGTGTTGCGAACCGAAGGCGAAATAGTAATCGTAGATCTGGGCGCCTTCGGCAAGCACCGGAACGTCGGGGGTGAGGCCGGCGTCGCGGAGGTGATCGACTACCCCGGCGACATTGGGCCAACTGCGCTGGAAACCATAGTTCCGGTCGAGCGCATAATCGACGCCCCAGGCGATGATGGCGGCGCTGGCGAGTGCGCCGATCACGCGGGCAGCCATCCCGTACCGACCGGACAGTTCACGCATGCTGCTGACCAGCATTGCACAGGTGTAGCCGGCGAGCGGGGCAAGGAAAACCAGGCTATAGATTGTATGCTTCCACGCCGACTGGCTGTTGCCGGCTGCGAGATGGTAGATCGGCGCAGCGAGCGCAGCAAGCGCCAGCGCGGGGATGAGCGCACCCCAGAGCCATCGTCGCCAGCGCGGAGCGTGGGCTGTGGCCGGCAAGCCGCGCCAGGCCAGAATCGCCAACCCGCTGAGCGCGATCAAGGTTGTAACCCCAATCTCGGCCCAGATGTCGCTGAAGATCAGCGAACGGGTTGCCGGCGCCACGCCGAAATCGCCCGCCAGCAGCGCCCGCAGTTCGTCGTCGGCGATCAGCGCATAGGCCCCCACGATGGCGCTCATCGGGGCGAGAAACCACACCAAAAAGGGCCGCAGACTGCGCCCCTGATGTAACGCACACGCCAAGCCGATCCAGCACAGCATGGGCAGGAAGATCGCGGCGAAATACTTCGCGAGGATGGCCAGCAGCAGGCAGAGGCCGGCGCCAAGCAAAAGTAGGCGCTCTTCGCGTGGCGGCGCTTCAGCGGCCCGCACGATCAGATAGAAGGTAGCGGCAAGTGCGGGAATGACCGGCGCATCGTACACCGCGAACTGGCCGGTGTCGATGCTGATTGCCGTCAGGCCGAAGATCATGGTGGCCCACACGGCCGACTCGCCGCCGAAAAGGCGGGTGGTGGCAAGGTAGACAAAAGCGGCGGCAATGGTGCTGAAGACAGCGCTCAGTACCCGCATGCCGACCACGCCACCAAGATTGTTCATCAACGCGGTCAGGGTTGGGTACAGATACGAGCCGTACATCCAGCCCAGGGTGCTGTTGTCGGCTGCACCGGCGAGGATGTCACGTCCGACGATGGCATAGATTGCTTCGTCGACGAACAGGGTGTTGTACTGTAGATTGAACACGCGGATGCCGAAGATCAGCGGCAGCAGGATCAATACAAGCAACTGATCCAGGCGGAGGCGTACAAGGAAGGGGCGCTCTACAGCGCCCTCGGCCGCAAAAGGCCGGATCATGGCGTCTCCTACAGGGCGGTTGCGCCCCCTCGTTGGTCACAGACAGTAACATCCCTATTCCGCTAAATGGAATAAGATTCAGATGGGTTGCTATGCCGCGTTCGTTGCCTTGGCAAAACCTAAGCTATGCCATGAGTTGGCGAATGCGCAGGAGCATGTAAGGTGAGCGTGCAGAAAGGAAGAGGAGGGAGAAGAGTTGCTGGTGGGCGTAGCTCTACGCTGTGCTACTGTAAACAGGCGCTATGACGAGCTAATGAACATTGTAGGCAGATGGCGATGAATATTTTGTTAGTTACTACAATAACTAATATTTCACGTTTCCGAACGTAGCCTGCCGCTGAAGAACGTCCGATCCTGCAGCGTTCAGCAAACTAGCCGGAGCAATCGGTCTTGGATCGCTGCGGGTTGGGTTTGCCGCTAACCTAGCGCACTGAGCAGAATGACTGAGTCGCTGCGGCCACTGAACCGGGTAGCTCGCTGCGCTCGCGCCTGGTTGTGCAGGCTCAATCGATCTGAGCAATGCTGTAAATGGGCTCAGTGGGAACGTTGTGCAACGCAAGATTTTCGCATGCGAGGTGAAGATTTGGTCAGATTACCCACCAGCGTATGTCATCTGCTGGGCAATACGCCGGTGATGTACGGTTATGGTACAAATTGCTGTGCTGCTGCTGGGGAAACCTACTCTGTTATGAGGTGTTTCTTCCCGCCGAGAATCTGGTACACTCATGCGTAGACCGAGTCACTGGCGACAATACAGGAGTACCTATGAACCGCAACGATATTCGCTTGCTCGAAGAGACGCGTGGTTATCCATGCCTGACGATCACCCTCCCGACGCATCGCACGTCGCCTGATAATCGGCAAGATCCGATTCGGGTCAAGAATTTGGTAACTCAGGCGGCGGATCGCTTGATCAACGAATTGGGCAAACGTGAGGCCGGCCCGTTGCTTGAGCGCCTGGAGGCGTTAGCGGCCGAGATCGATTATCGCTATGCACTTGATGGCCTGGCCCTCTTCGTGAGCAACGACGTTGCGCGCAAGTTCTACTTGCCGTTCACCCTTCCCGAGCGCGTGGCCGTCGATGAGAGCTTCGCCACCCGCGATCTTGTGTTTGCGCTGAACCGCACACCGCGCTACTGGGTGCTTGTGCTTAGCGAGCAGCCGACCCGGCTCTACGAAGGCATCCGCGAGACGCTTGAGGAGATCACCGAGGGCACACCATTCCCGATGACCCACAGCGGCCCCGGTGGCAGCGCCGGCCTGCCGAACGACCCGGCGGTGAATAGTTCACAGTTCCGCGATGAGCACCATCGGATCTTTTTCCGTAGTGTTGATGAGGCGTTTAAGCCGATTATGGCGGCCGATCCGCTGCCGCTGGCGATCAGCGGCGTTGATCGTTACCTCGCATTCTTCCGCGAAGTCTCGGGGCATGCGAACGCCATTATCGCTGAGAGCTTAGGCAGCCACGACAAAACGTCGCCGCATGAATTGGGCCAACTGATCTGGCCGGAAGTGCAGGCCGCCCTGGCCGAGCAGCGTGCCGGTGTGCTGGACGAACTGAACACGGCTGTCGGCGGCCAGCGTAGCTCCTCAACGATCGGTGAGGTCTGGCGCTTCGCCCACGAGGGCCGCGGTCAGACGTTGATCGTCGAGGAGGATTTTCACTATCCCGCCCGCGTCGATGCCAGCGGCATGCAGCTTACTCCCGCCGACGATGTCGAGGCGCCCGATGTGATCGATGACGCTGTAGATGAGGTCGTCTTTAAGGTGTTGAGCATGGGCGGTCGGGTGGTCTTCGCCGATAATGGCGCATTGGCCAAGCACGACCGGATCGCGCTGATTTTGCGCTACTAGCGCCAGGGCGCAGGCGGCACGCGGCAGGACGCAGGGCCGAAGACGAAGGACGAAGGACGGGCAACGCGCCGCCTTCGTCCTTTTCCTGTCTCAATTCTCCAGGCAATGAGCACAACGCACTCCAGCGCGGCAACGAATACGGCTTACCGAGGTGAATCTTGATCGGTGCTAAACGTTACAACGAGTTGCGGTGGAAAATCGCCTTCGCGTGAGGAAAAAAGCAATTCGTCGACGCTGTTACTCCGGAGAGCAAAATTGTATTCGCCGGTGCGGTAAACAAGCTGCGTTACATCAAACTCAATCCAGGTGCCTACAGACATTTCATTAGTAGTACCAATGAGCAAGCCAGGGGTGGTTATTGGTTGATCACCATCATAGGCTCCGCTGAATTGATCTTCAATCCAATCGCTAGTAGCACTGTGAATACTGAGTTGTTGATTGGCAACTTGTACAGTGTTAGCATTTTGTACAGTATAGAGGCGTAACCGGACGCTCTCTGCGGCATAGGGTAGCGTGTTAATGTTAAAACGCAAGAGACTATACACATCACCAATACCCTGCACGGATAATGTTGATGTAAAACCATTCATGCGTACAAAGGGTAGAGTGGTGTCTGTTCGAACACCTGAAACCGTAAAAGAGCCATCAGCAATAGGGTTCACAATAAGTGAACCAGGGTTTACCGGCGGTGCCGGCAGCGTTGCTGGTGATGGGTTCAAAGGGCTTTGGATCATGCGAACTCCGTAGGTAGCCGGATCACCGCTCATTAACCTTGGCTTCACCAGTATGTTGTACCGTCCAGTCGTGGGCGTCGTAAAGTCGAGGCGTAAATCGCCTTCCTTGAGCGAAGTTGTTCCGCCAAATGGGTAAATGGAAATGCTCGTTTCGGCATAATCTGGTAGATCGAATATATCGAAACGGTATGCAACACCTTCTATGAGATCGAGCGTAAACCAGTCCTCATCATTCAGGGTACAGATGCTATGTGTTTGGAGCGTGTCGAGTGGCAGGGGCGTTGCCTGATGATATACGTTATTCGGTTCGTATGCATCCGAAGGACACTCAACAGGCTCCACCTGTAGGGTATAGGTTGCTGCTGAACCTGGTGAAGGCACAGTTCTCGGATCAACGTGGATGTAATAACGACCCGTAGCAGGAAGCGGACTGGTGATCAGCGAATCAGCCCCGATCACACCTGTTATCGGATGCTCAAGAACATCAAACGTGCGCAAATTAAATGTGCTGCCTGCCGGCGGAATCGATAACGTAACGCGATACATCTGACCTGCTTCGCCATCAAACGCAACCCAATCATCGTCATCCACACTACAGGCGGCATGCGTCTGAGCAGCGCTCAACTCAATTGGATGTGCTGCTTTCAGCGTGTTGTTATGCTCGTACCGATCACATTGATCAGCATTTCCAAACGCGTATGCGTCATATGCGGGTGTATCGTGCTTGATGGTTATGCTGCGTATGTATGGCGTGTTTGGGTTCTGGTCGTTGGTGCGTGCGTGGAGGTGCAGCCGATACGGCCCATTTGCTTCCACACGACGAATGCGCGTCCCATCAAAGCTTAGCGTGAGTGTCGTGCCATGCGGCACCAGTTGATATGTTGTTTCAAGAGCGCCGATAGTAACCCCATTGGGAGCAAAAAGTGTAGCGCTCCATAAGTACTGTTCATTGTCGAATAAGGCGTCAAGCGTAAGCTGGATATCGAGTTGATCAAACCGCCCATCGCCATCCATGTCAATTGGCTGTTCGGTGATTGTTGTGGCCTTCCAAAGCGGGCCGGTGAACTGCCGCGGCTCATACATCGCGGTCGTGTAGCTATCACGCAGTTCGGTGAGAATCCGATCATTCCCGGCAGCATTGCGGATGATCAGGTTGGAAAGGGCATACGGCCCGGCACGGCCTTTCTCGCGGATCCATTCCCCATCGAAGCTGAGGGTAATTACATGGCTGCCGGCTGCAAGGGGTCTATCGTTATGGCGCGAGTTGAAGGATGCCATACTGATAAAAGCGCCCGTCGGATCGACTAAACTGCCGGTAAGCTCAAAATGGCCGGCGACCTGTGTTGTAAAGGCAATATCGACTTCAAGGCGTTCATAAAACCCATCAATAGTAACAGCACGTTCAGCAGTGACGCCTTGAATACTTGCCGTCAGGCGTTGGGTCGGATCAAACCCTAGTCCTTGCACAACGCCGATGGTGCGCGCGACCACAAATGCACCGCCACACAGCAGCGTGAGCGTGAGTGGGATGGCGATCAGTCCAACGAGCATCCAACGCGGCAACTTACGCTGCATATGGGCTATCCTTCCGAAGCAGTGTTCGTGTTACTATAAGTAGTGAGTGACACGTACGACGCGATACGCAATTCGCACTAAGGGGACATTACTACATGACCCAAACCAGTGCCTCGCCATCCAAGCTCCGCCTGGCTCCCGCTGCTGTTCCCGGTCCACGCGGCGCGCCCGTGCTTGGCGTTGTTGGGCCATTCCTCCGCGATCCAACCAGTTTTTTGCTCCAGGCCGTGCAGCGCTATGGCGATCTGGTGCGCTTGAAGCTTGGCCCACGCGATATGCTCCTGGTTGCCCACCCCGATCTGGTGCGGCGCGTGGTGCTGGAGAATGTACGCAACTACGAGAAGCGCTATGGCCAGATCGGTGATCTGCTTGGCAATGGCCTGGTGACAAGCAATGGCGGGCAGTGGCTCCAGCAGCGCCGCCTGATGCAGCCGGCCTTTCATCACCAGAAGATCGCCGGTTTCGCTGAGGCGATTGTGGCCGAGACGGAGCGCTTTCTAGAGCGTTGGGCCGGCGCTGCACGGGCCGGCCGGCCGATCGATGCCACCGCCGAGATGATGCATCTTACGCAGGCGATTATTGTACGCACCATGTTCAGCGGCGATGTCGGCGCCGATGCCGAGCGGATCGGCGCCGCCTTCACCTCGGTGCTGGCCCACGTCGTCGATCGCTCGTTCCAGGTGGTGAAGCCGCCTGCCGACTGGGCCACGCCGGCCAATCAGCGCTATCGTGCGGCGCTGGCCTTTTTGGAGTCCAAGGTGTATGGCATGATCGAGGCGCGGCGGCGTAGCGGCGACCGCCCCAACGATCTACTCTCGATGCTGCTCGACGCCCAGGACGCCGATACCGGCGTGCAGATGGATGATCGCCAGATCCGCGACGAGGTGATGACGATCTTCTTCGCTGGCCACGAAACTACCGCGAGTACGCTGGCCTGGACGCTGGCGCTGCTCGCGATCTATCCCTCAATCGAGCGGCGTCTGCGCGCTGAATACGCTACAGTGCTCGGTGGGCGCACCCCCACCATGGCCGACTTGCCGCAACTGACCTATGGCCGGATGGTGATCGACGAGGTGTTGCGGCTCTACCCGCCGGGATGGTTCTTTTCGCGCTATGCCGTCGCCGACGATCAACTCGGCGATTACCATATTCCGGCCGGCAGTATTCTGAGCATCAGTCCGTTTGTTTTGCATCACCTGACCGCTTTTTGGGCGCACCCGGAGGGATTCGACCCGGAACGCTTCACGCCCGAGCGTTCAGCCGGACGGCATAAATTTGCCTACATGCCCTTCCTGACCGGGCCGCGCAAGTGCATCGGCGACGGATTCGCCCTGGTTGAAATGCAACTCGTGCTGCCGATGATCTTGCAGCAGTTCGAGCTTACGGCCATTCCCGGGCGACCGGTTCGACCTGCTGTGCGTGGCACTCTGCGCCCAAGTCCGGTCTGGCTTCAGGTTGCGGAAGTCTGATCCGTTGAGCCGAAGTGATCCTTTGGCCTTACTCTACCTATGCCTTACCACGAACCCATCGTTGTCGAGCGGCGTGAGCTGGATGGCGCTGTATGGTTAACCTTGCTGGCGCCGGAATTGGCCCGCGCCGTGCAGCCGGGCCAGTTGGCGTTGATCCGCTGCGCCCCGCCGACGAGCGCCGATCCCTTGCTCCGCCGCCCGCTCTTTTGCGCCGGCGCTGCTGCGCAGGCCGGCACGGTGACGTTGTTTGTTGTACCGGCTGAACCGGGTTTGAGCTGGCTGACGCTCCAACCCCTGGGTGCCCGGCTGGATGTTTACGGCCCTGTCGGCGCGCCTTTTATGCTCGCTGATCGTACGCGCAACCTGCTTTTGGCTGGGAGCGGTGCGGCTCTTCCGGCCTTGCTGTTCCTTGCGCAACGGGCTGTAGCGCAACAGTGCGCCGTTGTGCTGGTGGCCGCTGCGGTAACCCCCCTCCCGCCGCCGTATCTTCTGCCGCCCGAAGTTGAATACCAGAGTGTTGCCGCAGAAGATGCGTTGTACCCAACTCTCCGCGCCGGTTCGCCCGCCCTATTGGCCTGGGCTGATCAGCTCTGTACTGCCGTGCCGGAAGGTGCGTTAAGCGGCTTGATCGACGTTGTGCGCAGTGTGCGCCTGCGCTGGGAGCGCGGGTTCGCCCAGGTTGCGCTGGACGGCCCGGCCCCCTGCGGCACCGGGATCTGCCTCGCCTGTAGCGTCGAAACCCGCTCTGGCTTGCGCCTGCGCTGCAAGGATGGGCCGGTATTCGACCTGCGCGAGTTCCGCTGAGGACCGGCGAAGCGGCGTGGTATAATGCAATGCGTCAGAGCCATGTGCCTTAAGTTTAAGTAGTTCATCCGGCAAGTTTGCATACGGGTGGGCCTGGGAGGGCGCAGCCCTCCCAGAAATCTGTTCCCGGCAATGCGCGTAAGCGACGTTGCCGGACGCAACCGGCAGGTTCGCATACGGGTGGGCCTGGGAGGGCGCAGCCCTCCCAAAAACTGTTTCTCGGCACTGCGCGTAAGCGACGTTGCCGGACGCAGCACCGGC
>JBBRUG010000155.1:0-13539 GCA_038247995.1 Chloroflexales bacterium
GCGCCGCCGGGGTTGGCGGTGAAACGGACAAAAGTAAGCCCGGCGGGCAGCGTGTCGCGCAGATCGACATTGGTTGCCGTCGTGCCGCCGATATTGCTGTAGGCTAGGCTATAAGTGAACTCAGCGCCGACGAGCACGGCAGCCGGTGCGCTCTTCTGCACGCGTACCTCGGCCCGGGCGATTCGTGTGGTGGACGTGCTGGTGTTATTACCGGGGTTACTGTCGGCAGGCACCGTAGTGCTGGTCGTAATCTGAGCCTGGTTAGTGACATTCTGGGCCACGCCGCTAATCGTGCTTGGCGCACGTACATTCAGCGTGATCGTGCCGGATGCGCCGGGGTTGAGCGTGCCCAGGTTCCAGGTGATCACACGTCCACTGACGCTGCTCGGCGCGGGGCTGGCCGACAGGTAGGTAACGCCGGCCGGAAGTGTATCGACGATGCGCACATTGGCGGCGGGCGTGTTGCCGGTAAGCCCGTAGGCCAGAGTGTAGCTATAGTTCGCGCCGACGAGCGCTTCGGCGGGGCCGCTTTTGGTGACCCGCAGATCGAGGCTGTTGCCGTAGACGCCAAAATCGACATCAGACGTAAGATGGTTCGGCGCATCGCCCAGCACCACGCGCACGGCATAGCCGGTCGATGCATCGACATCGCTGTCGCGGGCGTCATTGCCGCCGGCGTCGCGCAGAGTGGCGGTATAGCCATTCGGCATGCTAAACGTGACCCGGTAGACGCCGGCGGGGAGCAGGCCAAACGAGTAGCGTCCGCTCGCATCGGTGGTGCGCATACGCGGATAGGTTGAGCCGGGCGCTTGCGGCGCTGCACTTTCATTGGCCAGGAAGTCGAGATTCACCTGCACACCGGGAATCCCCGGCTCGCCACTGTCTTGCACTCCATTGCGGTTCAGGTCGTTCCAGACCAGATCGCCGATGAAAGCTGTTGTCTCAAGCCCTTGAAGGCCGATATCATATACCCGCTCTTCTTCGCGGAAGAGCATCGGCACGCTCGCGCCGGTGCGCCCGCCGTTCGGGGTTGTACCCTGCACCTCCAGGTAGCCATAGGCGCCGGGAATATCGCTATCGCGGGTGTCATCACTTCGATTCGCCGAGGTAAAACCCCACAATGAAGCCACACTACCAGGATCAAAATTACTTTGGGCCAGGCGTACGTTAAACGCCGTGTTGGGTGGCACGGCGAAGCGATACAAGCCGCCGGCATCGGTGGTGGCGCGAGCAAGCGCCGGCGCCTGGGCATTACTCCCTTGGTAGAGTTCAAGCACGATCCCGCCAAAACCAGCTTCGCCGGAATCCTGGATGCCGTTCCCATTTGTATCTTGCCAGACCCGCCCACGAATAAAGGCATAGGTGCAGAGCAGTTCGAGATCGCCCAGAGCGCCGGATTTACCACCGGCGGCTTTGTGGCTCGGGATCAGTTCCAGTGCGCCGCTACGGGTTCCGCCTGTAGCATTAAAAAAGCCGATCCCGCTGTTGCCGGCGCCGAGTAATGTACTGAGCGCCAGGCGTTCGCTCAGGCCGCCGGCGCCGCCTTGCAGGCTGGTGGCAAAACTGCCGATATGGTTCTCCATATGCCCGGCAAGCGGGCCGGGGATGAAGGCATGCAGATTATCGTTAAAATAGTCGCTCGACGCAGCAGCACGGAAAGCTGCCGGATCATTGCTGTTGGCTGGATCGCTTCGATTGACTGTTTCCAGGCTCCATGCGCCGCCATTGGCGCGATAGGCCAGCACATCGCCTTGCGCAACGCCGGTAACATCGTCGGGCGGCGGTCCCTGAGCAAAGATCAGATCACCGGTACGATCACGCAAGCCAAGCCAGAGTTGTTGACCATCCTGACTGAATTCGATATCGGTGAGCAGCGGTTGCGGATAAAAAACTACCTTTACGCCATTCGTCGTGCGAACGGGGAACGTACGGGGATCATCGCGCCAGGGGTTCCAACCCAGATACTGATTGTTGGCATTCGCCGGCTCAAACCAGAAAGTCTGCACATCGGTATCCTGATGGCGATTACGAATCGGCGTGCTGACCAGATCCTGGCTCAGCGACCAGGCCCAGCTATTCGTGCCGGTGAAGTAGGTCAGTAAATGCGCTGAGGGCCATGCTGTCGGTTGCGCCGCTGCGCCGCGCGCAGCCGGATCGGTGATGCCGACCACAAGCGCCGGGCCGCCTAATGTGGACAGTGGATTGGGATAGAACTCCAGCGCAAAAGGAATCAACTCAGCCTGGATCGCCGGGTTGGGACTGATCAGGTGCCAGGGGATGCTCAACGGGCTAAGGCGCTGGAGCGTCGGTTGGCTGATATCGTAACGCTCGATCCGGCGTGCCGCCAGGTTAACGGCATAGAGCGTACGTCCATCGGGGCTGATCTCCAGATCGCCGAGGCCGCTGCGCCCAACGTGGGGCAGCACCTGGCGGTCGTAGGGGTCGTTCGCGCCGCGTAGATTAGTACCGGCGCCGGGTACTGTAGCTGCCGGCGCCCAGCTTGTTGCCGTGAAGTTGTAGGCGTAGATTCCACCGGATCCGCCGCTGCCAAAGCTGGTCAGGCGGCGGGTAAACGCACCGGCAAAAATCCGCCGCACCCCACTGATCGCGCCGTCGTCGTAGGCCACGCCGTAGGTCGAACCAATGCCATTACCGATCTGGCTATTGGTTGGACCGGGGGTGCGAGCGCCAAGCGGCGCCAGCACTTGGTTTTGCCCACCGGCGGTAAAACGCACCAGCGCCGGATCATTGGCCGGGGCGGGAATGAAGATACTATCGGCAAAACATGTTGTGGCAAAGGCCGGATCGCCATCCAGGCAGGACACCGCGCTCGCAAAATTGCCGCTGGAGGTAACCTGAGCGACGGCGGGCCGGGGCTGGCTAAAGGGCAACAGCGCTGCTAAGAACACCAAAAGGCCAGACAAAGCCACCAGGCGCGAAGGGAAGGAACGTAGGTGGTGCATTGGAAGAAGTGCTCCTTGTGACAGATATCAGGCGGCAGGACGCAGGCGCCAGGAGACAGGTAGCAGGAGGCAGCCAGTACGAGGCACCAGAACTGCCTACTTGAAGTGCCAGCCTATTGCAAAAGTCCATTTGTTATCGAAATAACCCACACCCATAACGTAGCCATAAGCTTCTGGATAACAAGTGAGCATATTTATCCGATGCCCAGGCGAATTCATCCAGCCATTAAACATATGCGTTGCATCCGCGTGAGCTCCACCAATATTCTCCAACTGCGCATAACCCGCACCTCGGCTGATATACCACTCATTCGATGCGTGACCCAAGTCAGCCACAGTCGCCCTGTACACACTCCACTCCTGGGTAATGCGCATCAGCAGCGGGTCTTCGCGGGCGGCGGGGCAACCCACCTCGGCGCGAGCGGCATTGACCAGAGCCAGCAGTTCGCGGCGCACCGGCTCGACGGTGTCGAGGTCGGGCGTAGGACTGGGCGATACCGGCACACTGCCATTGCAGGTAGGGCAATTGATTACCGGCAAATAGATCTGATTGATTGCGGCGGCAGCACTGGGGCGCAGGCCGAAACCAAGTAGCACGACGGCGAAGCTGATCAGGAGCGGGGGGACAAGGCGTTGCATGGAAGTCCTTTTGCTTACTGGGGCGAGAACCACCTGAACCACCTGAACCATTTACACTGCGCATCTTGGGGCAGCGCTCACGCTGCAAATCAGATCGAGCTCTGCTGTATCTGCGCGCATAATGAGTTATGGCAGCGGCGGCGCAGGATCGATGCCGGCGTGATCGAGCACCCGTTCCGCGACTTCACGGCCCTGCTTTATACCGGCGACGCCGTCCATCGGCCAGTGGATGCCGCCGACGATCCGCGATGCGGCGGCTGATTTGGCTTCGGCAAGCAACTGCGCGGCATCGTTGGGGAAAAATGCGGCCAAAATGGTGCCGGCGGCGCCGCTAAAGCTCGCGTGACCCGACGGATACGACGGATGCGGCGGCGTGGCCAGGAAGGGCTTCCAATCCGGTTTGTGCTCACCTAGCCACTGGATCGGTCGGGCGACCTGATAGTGATATTTGGTTTCCCAACAGGCCACGGCAACATCGTGGAGGGCGACGCCCAGTCCGGCATAGACGTGGGTCGCGGCTGGGGTGGACAAGGCATCGCGGCGCACTAGGCCGATCGCCCGCTCCATCCACATGCCGGGCGGTGTCGCTGTGCCGACGCCGGCGGCCCAGGCGGCGGCCAGTTCACGATCGGCGGCACTGAGTTGATCCTGCGCAGTTTGGAAGCTTCTGCGCTCGGCATCCATCGCCGGGTCGTCCCAGGCCGGCGGCGCCGACAAACGCACGGTTGTCGGATCACCAATGACGACGGTGCGCACAGCGCCCCAATGCGGAAGCTGGGCCGCCTCGAAAAACGGCGGAGTCGGCGCCCACCGGTCAGGCGCCGACTCGAGCAGCAGTGGTTCGCCAACCGGCGCATCGGCGCCGTCGGCGACGGCCCAGGCCAGCACGGCATCCGCGACGGCAGCGCCGAGCATGCGGCTAGGCAGAATTGTTTCCGGTGCAGTATCACCCTGCCAGACGCCGACCCATGCCGCCGTTTCAGCAGCGTTATGCGCCGTATCGGCGTGCAGCGGATGCGTGTAAGCCAGAATGCGCGGGCAATCTCGGCAAACAGGGCATCATTCGAGATCGGTCGGTCGGCAACCTCGGCAGCACGCAGGCCGTCGTGGAGCGCAACCCCAAGCAACATCAGGTCGCGGGCAGCGTGCGGCGGTGCGGTGCTATCAGCTACGATGAGCCGTAGTGCCAATTCCATCCAGGCCGTCGCCGGTTCACGCCACTCATCGAGCGTGGCTGGATCAATGGGTGGCGGGGGAATAAGGCCAGGCAGATCAGACACATTACGTGGCGCCGGAAGCTGAGTAGGATCAACAATGAACGGAGGAGACAGCCGCGCAGCGAGCGCCGATCCGCTTGGATTGGCCTGGTGTTGCGCAGCCGATGGGCCGGCATCGCCGTGAACACTACGTAGCAACACCACCAGCACCCAGATCAGCAAGGTTAAGAAACGCAGGATGAGCAACATGGAATGCTCCCGAGTGATTGCACAGGAGAACCAACGCTTGTGAATCGAGCGAAGACCAACGACCAACGACCAACGACCAACGACCAACGACCAACGACCAACGACCGAAGAGATGGATAACACGTCCATCATTTCGACCGGCAGAAGGCAACAGATCGCATGAGCGCATCTGCCTCCCGGCGCCGGCAAACTGCCATGTCGCGCCCGCGCACGAGGTTCCCGCTTGCGCGAGGTTCCCGCTTGCGCGGAATGACCCGCCGGGAGCCGTAGCCACGTGCTACGCGGTGACGACACCCCGTTTCAGACAGTCGCTCAAGCACACAGCGGACGCCAGGATGTGCGGTGATGTAACGGCAGTGGCGGCAATGCTTCGACCGGCGTGGGAAACGGGCGTTCCAGCGGCAAATCAGCGTCGGTGAGCGCCGGCAACAGATTGTGCTCGGTTGCCGCCTGCGGGCTGAAGCAGGCGATCCAGAGCGCGGCGCCATAATCGGCAGGGCGGCGGGAGCGGGAGGGGTACGACATTGGGATGAGCTCCTTTGACGAGTGACGAGCGACGAGCGACGAGTGACAAGTGACAAGTGACGAATGACGAGTGACGAGTGATGCGGGACGAGTGCGTCCAGGCAGGCGTCTCCTGGTTCGCCTTTCTCCGGAGACTGCGAGCTGTCATCGCCGCAGTGCCGGTAAATACAAGCGCGGATAAGTTATGTCAATTAATTCGAGGATTGCTTTCGCACCGCTGGCAGACCGGTTGCCTGCCGGATCGACGAGACGCACGTCGAGCGTATACGTACCGGGGCGCAATTGTTCGGTGGGCAGGAGTGCGGCCAGGCTGACCTCGGCGCGAAGCATAAACGTGTCGTCAATGGGGCGACTAATTGCCTGTTTAGTCAGTGGAATGGTCTGCCAGGCGCTTTCCACCCCATTGGTAGGTGTAATGGCGACGGCCAACGCCCAGGGCGCGTCGCTCGCAGCGTCGGTGTAGCGCAGATTACGTAGCGTTAGTGTCTGGAGGACGCTGGCCGCCGGATCAGCCTGGAGCGTAAGATCGCCGCCCGCCGTCTCGGGTGCAGTCACGTCGTAGATCATCGTTTGGGTGTAATCGCGAGTATTACCCAGGCCATCGGTCAGGCGCAGGGTAAGCTGCTGAGCGCCTTCAGTCGTATCAAGCGGGATCTGCAAGAGGCGCTTAGCTGTGGCATCGAACTGTAGGGCAGTGCCATTCAAGCTCACGGCAATGATCCCGCTACATTCAGCCGCTCCGTTGATCGCCAGCCATGCCGTGGAGGTGCGCGCATAACCAGGTGCGCCATCGATATTGTCGGCACGCACGGTTGCTTGAACATCCTGATCAAGTGTGATCGTTGCGCTGGTGGCCGGCTCCTGGAGGCCTGCGACACCACGTACCTGCGTAAAGAGGCGCAATTCCTGGCAGGCGGTTTTGCCAACTCCATGCGGTACAACAATTGTTGTGGGACCAAAAGGCTGCCAGAGATCGGCGTCGGTGGGCGGCGCACCCCAACGCCAGCGCAGCTCCGTGGGCGCCCCAGCGACATTTTGGAAGTCGAGCGCCAGCGTCGGCGCAGCGCTACGGGCCTGCCCGGCAGCTAAAATTGGCGTGGCATTCGGGCGGGCCTGACCGCCAGTGGCAAACCGAAAGGTGTGCGCCGTCAGCCGATCGCCGACAAACAACTCGCTCACGGCGTGGCCGTACTGCGCACCGTTCAGCGCAACTCCGACAGCGCCATGGGCGTTAAACAGCGCCCCGCCGGGCACCACAGCACCAACCGGCGCGCTCCAGACGCCGCCGCGCGGCTGCTGAGCGTACCAGAGCTTGATTGCACCGCCCGCCTCACCGATCCAGAACAGATGCAGCCCGCCTGCGACGTCAAAGGCTGGCGTGACCGGGCCGATCACCTTGCCGGCGATCAGTTGCGCACTCGGCCAACTGCCATCGGCAGCGCGCTCAGCCAGAAACACGCCCGACGTCGGCCCACGCTCGGCAATACCGCGCCAGGCCGCCACAACGCGCCCATCAGGTGCAACCGCGATCCCAGGATCGGCGTAACTGGCATTGAGCGGCGTAACTCGGCTCGCGGCGAACGTCTGCCCATCCCAAAGGCCCGCATAGATCTGGAGTTGATCGGCTTCGCCGCGCGTGTAGGCGATAGCGGCCCTGTCGCCGCCTGCAGCAAGGCCGGCTGCGTTATACCCGGCTGCCCGGCCAAATGTTTGCGGATGCGACCAGCGCACACCACCGTCGGTCGAGCGGCTGAAGACAAACGGCTGATCGGGATTGCGCCAGGCGACGAACAACCCATTCGCCTCAGCTGCAAGCGTAACATTTACGGGAAAGGCAGCGCCGCGCACCACCACAGAAGGGTTCGACCAACCGCCGCCAGGCGGGCGGCTGCGCAGGTAGATCGTGCGCTCGGGTTGGTTGATCCAGGCGACGTAGAGCGTACCGTCGGGCGCGGCAGTAATTGCCGCCGACGAGTAATCAGGTTGATCCTCGGCTGCGCCGAGCCGTTCCGGCGCACCAAAAGCACCATCGGCGGGGGCGGCCCAGTAAGTCGCGTCGAGACGACGCGCATTAGCGGCAACATGCGCCTGGCCGGCGCTCAGCACGACCCGAGGTAACTTCGTTTGTACGGCGCCAGGCAAGGCAGCCTGCGCTTCCAAACGCGGAGCGGCGCCATCCTGACCACGCACGACGGCGAAGGGTAGAACGCAGACACAGACCATCAACAAGGCCAACCAGATACCGCGCATAACGTCCTCGACGGTGGGGTGTACGACAGATACTCATACACCGCCGACGCCGGGGCATAGGTGCGGAGAAAAGGCTAGTAATCAGGGGGGTGCAACGACACACAATAGTACGGTTGGGGGGAGGGACTTTTGGTGGCTCAGAGCGCCGCGCCACGCCGGGCAGCTACGCGCCAGAGCAGCGTGAGTGCGGCCAGGATGCCCACGACGCCATACTCTAACGCCGGCACGCGCAGTACATCAATGGCGCGCTGTAATTCGCCTCGCCGACCGTAGTACCCAAGTAACGCCGTGCCATACGCCAGGTAGGCGCCCACTTTCACCCGCTGTGAGAGGCCGAGGCCGTGCATCTGCGCGATCAGCGCCATGCCTGAGAAGCCAAAGGCAAACATTGGCGCCAGACGATTCCGGTTCATAACCGCCGTAGTGACGGCATGGGGCAACACCATCAGCTCAAGCACCACTGTCCAACGCCGATCAAGGTGGGCACGCGTGAACGGCAACGAGGCCTGAATGAGCAGCAGCAAGGTATGAAAAAAGCCCATGACATGGCCGGTGCGGGGTTCCATGGGGTGATACCAGAACGTATAGATAACCGCCCAGCTAAAGAGATAGCCGTGGTAGCGCCGGACGAGTTGGATCAACTCTTTTGGCAAGCCGACGCGGCGTGAACCAAAAGCCAATCCGCGCCGCGGCGTCTCCAACACGATCGTCAGCATCAGCATAAAGGCCACCGAGCCAAGCGCCGTACCCTCAGGCACATCGGCGGCGAGGCCGTCGTAGTAGCGTTTGGTATGCAGGTAATGCAGCAATACGCCGGCGCCGTTGATACCAAGAGCCGTCCAATTGATCGGGCGTAGCGGCGCGCCATACGCCAGGCGTTGGCGCTGCGCAATGTAGATACAGGCCCACAGGCCCAACTGATGGGCCGTGTAGCCGGCCCAGGCCGTGATCCGGCCCGCAGTGGAGGGATGGAGCGAGATCCAGCGATAATCGCCGGGATGGCCGCTGTGCGGCGTATAGGTTATCTTCAGATTACGGGCGCCGTAGGCCATCAGCAGGCAGGCGGCAGCACTTACACCGGCGCCAAGCCAGAGAAGCGCCTGAGCGTCGCGCGCATCAGGCTCGGCAGTGCCGGGCAGGCCGACGCGTTCCATCTGTTCGGTCAGCACGGCCAGCGCACCGCCGACGAGTGGAGTTACCGTTGCAGTGAGTCCGGCCGCAAGCGCCGCATCAGTTCGCGAAGGCGCCGCCAATGCTGCGCACGCCGTAGCAGCCGCAGTAGTTACTACGGCACCCAGCGCAGATTCACGCTTCCGAAGCGCATCGAGCCAATAGAACGCTGCGACAGGGGCGAACAACGCCACGCCAGCAAGTGCATAACGGTGGCGTGTGTTCTGTGGTAGAGCAGCCATGATCAGTCTGACAGTCTGACAGTCTGACAGTCTGTCAGTCTGTCAGTTCAACAGTTTAGAAGATCGACCGTCTGAGCATACACCGGTCGCAGTTTGATGAGCATTAAAACCCATAAACTGACAACTGAGAACTGACAACTGTCAGACTGAACTACCGCCATCCGCCGATCACATCGAAGATCTCGCGATCATGGATGGGGTTGGGAATCGTGGCCGCCGGATGGCTAAGCATACATTCAGCGAGATCGTAAAAGGGCTGAACACACGCGTCCTTGCCTTCGCCTTCCATCTCGAAGAGCGTCCTGCCGGCGAGACGCGAGCGGCGGATCAGATCGTGATACGGTATCCGTCCAATGATTTTGGTGTCAACCTGCTCGGTAAACTGCTCAAGCAAGCCCGTACCGCCAAATTCGGAGTCGACGCGGTTCGCGATCAAGCCCGCCATTCGAACTTTATGGCGCTGGCTCTTCTGCGCAATAGCGAGGCAGAGCCGATTCGCGGCAAAAATGCTGTCAAAGTCGTTGCAGGCGATAATGATCCCATAATCGGCGTAGTTCAGCGGCGCCGAGAAGCCGCCGCAGACAACGTCGCCAAGCACATCGAAGAGGATAACATCGTATTTGTGGTACAGGCCAAACTCTTTGAGCAGTTTCACCGTCTCGCCGACCACATAGCCGCCACAACCACTCCCTGCCGGCGGCCCGCCCGACTCGAGCGTATCGACCCCGGCATACCCGGTACGGATCACATCTTCGCGCTCGACATCTTCAATATGAAAATCAACTTGGTCGAGCACGTCGATCACGGTCGGCTGGAGCATGCCCGTCAGCGGGAATGTGCTGTCGTGCTTGGGGTCGCACCCGATCTGGAGCACTTTTGCGCCCTTGAGTGCCATCGCTGCCGAAAGATTCGCCGACGTGGTCGATTTGCCGATGCCGCCTTTGCCGTATACTGCGAGGATCAGGCTCATGGAAGGACTCCTTAAGGGCTGAGGGCTGAGGGCTGAGGGCTGAGGGCTGAGGGCTGAAATAGCCGATAGCCGATAGCCGATAGCCGATAGCCGATAGCCGATAGCGGTGATGCGTCGCCAGGCACATCGTGTGCTGGTGGCTGAGTCTCATGCTCAGATTGCAAACGGTCAGCCTGGTGAACTGTCGAGCGGGCGTTCAAACTCCCGTTCATACACTTCTTGATAAGGCTCCAGAGCGCGGTAAACGTGCTTAGGGATGATCCGGCGTTCGAGGCGGCCATGGCGGTCGCGCACGAATTGCAGGTTGCGCAGCAGTTTCATTTCGATCACGCTGCGAGCGAACTCCAGCCCTTTGGGGCCACGCGAGCGTTGCATGAAGGCGACGAGTTTGCGGATCAGCCAGGGCGGGCGGCCGCGCGGATGGCGCATCATTTTGATGTATTCGCCCATACCAAGGCGCCGGTTGCCGGCTTGGGTTTTCTGGCCAAGCTCTAGAAAGGGCTGGATGAGGTTGAAGAGTTCCTCGCCCAGTTCCGTGCGCACGAACATCCACTGCCAGCGCTGCGCGGGCGGCAACGGCGCACCCAGGTAACCGATCGTTACATCGGCGAGGGTGTTCTGGTAGTCGAAGCAACTCAGGCAGGCCTCAGGGAAGACGCCCAACTGGCCACCGAGCGCTTCAACGTCGAGATCGACATAGTTCACTTTCTCAACACTGCCGTCGGCGTGAGTTAACCAGACTCGGAAATCCTGCATGAACTCGTGATGCACAACCGTCTCGGGCGACTTCGAGACAACCTTCAGGAAGCGCTGGAGATCGGGGTAGGTTGTATTGTCGGTGCAGGGAATGCCGATGACGTAGAGCTTCTCCAAGCCCAATTCATCTTGCAGGGCGCGCAGAGCATGTACCTGACAGCCGACACCGATGAAGGCCAGGCGCTTGAGGCCGCTGGCCCGCACTTCGTCGAGCACTTCGAGCGTTGGCGAGAGGCAAGGCTTGTTGCCGCGGCTAGCGAGCACTTCAGCCGGCGTACGAGCCAGCACGGGCAGCGGCGCGTAGACCGTACCGGGCACGGCCTGCGTGGTGATCACCCCATCAACAATGCCACGCTCAAGTAACAGCGCGCCAAGCGACGTGACGATCCCACTCCATTGTGCGCCATCTACCGGCGTAGCCATACGCACCACATGAACTGCACGATGGATGCCGAAAAGCAATTCGTCGCCGTCGTTGCGCAGGCGCCCGTGCAATTTGAGCTCCAACTCCTCGCTCTTGTTGTGCACAAACACACAGGAACGAGCCATGGTTGGGCGCAACTCGCCGCCGCAGATCCCGCAGTCGGAGCAGAGCTTCGGGCGGCCCTTCAGGCGCTCGGCAGCGCTGAGCAGGGTGATTTCATGGAGCGGGCGGGTGGATGTAGCTGTCATAATGCTTTCTCGCGCCGCCAGGCTGAAGCCTGCGGCCTAGCGGCGGATGCGGCGAGCGAGTTGAAGCTCGACCGCCGCACTCGCTATGCTCCAATCGCTTCCTTCGCTTCCAGCAACACATCGGAGCTGATCTCGGCAACCCCGTGCTCAAGGGCGTACTTCTCGACATTGTTCTTCACCCGCCCACGCACGAAGAAGGGTATCTTTTTGAGCATGGCTTCGGCATCGGGTGACCAGTTGAGGGCTGCGGGCTGCGGGCTGCGGGCTGAAGGCTGCGGTTGTGGCGCTGTCCCCCTGTCCGCTTGTCCCCCGGTCGCCGTGGCGTCCTCTTCGAGACCGGCATCGCCAAACAGGTCGATCAGGTGCTTTTCCATGCCCAGCGTACACGTGGTATACACCTCGTCGGCAATCGTGTCGGCGCCGTCGAAGCCGAGGAAGGGCCGATAGGCGAGCAGATGATTCTCGATATGGGTCGGCGGCGCGATCACCATACAGTTGAGATCGTGTTTACGCGCCGTGTGGCGTTCCATCTGCGTGCCGCAGATCAGGTCGGGTTGAAGTTCTGCGATCCGTGCGGCAGTAACCTGGAACTCATCGGTGGCGAGGAATGTCTCGTCGGTGACGTAGCCCTCAAGCTGCCCGCGCACCCACGCGGCCTCGCGGAGCATGTAGGTGCCCGCGCCACAGAGCACCATGCCCAATTCGTCGCGCAGGAACTTGGCCATACCGACGGTGTGGGTCGCATCGCCAAACACAAAAGCGCGCTTGCCGCTAAAACTCTCCATATCGGCGGTGCGGGCGAACCAGGGCACGGAGGAAGGCGCCGACATGCCATCGAGCGAAAAGGCCGTGAGGTGCGGCAGGCGGATTGGCGGTAGGGTCGAAGCACGCTTTGAGCCTACCGCATTGATCGCCGCGATGAGTTGGTTCAGCCAGCGCAGGGTGGGTTGCACACCCATCGGCGCCTCGCGCAGAGCCGGCGTGCCAAACTGCGCTTCAAGGTAGTCGGCGGCCTTAGCGCCAAGTTCGCGGTAGGGCGCGATATTCACCCAGGCGGCCGGCAGGCGGCGCAGATCGTCGAGCGTGGCGCCCCAGGGCGCAACCACATTCACTTCAACCCCTAGCGTGCTGAGCATCCGCCGCAGGCTCACCAGGTCGTGCTTGGCGTGAAAACCAAGCGACGCCGGGCCGAGAATATTGACACTCGGGCGCGCGGTGAGTTCTTGCGGCGCAGCGTAGCGCTTCACCAACTCGATGAACAAGCCTTCGGCGGCGCCCAACTCCTGCATACGGTAGGGGTTGGCATCGTACACGATCACTTCAGCATTGATATTAGCTGAGACGGCGGCAATTTCGAGGTTTTCTTGCAGCAAAATGGTCGAGCAAGAGGCAACGACCACAATCAACTCGGGGTGCAGCTTTGCCTCAACTTGCTGTAGCGTCTCAGGCAAGCGGATCGTGCCGCGCGCCAGGTCGGTGCCGCTCACCACGCTTGTGGTCATGGCCGGGAAACTCGACGAGCGCTCGAGCATGCTGAAAATCGTATTTACGTAATCGTCGCCCTGCGGGGCGTGAAAGACAGCGTGCACGTTGCGCATGCTGTTCATCACCCGGCCAACGCCGTGGTGGGCAGTGCCTTCGTACATCCAATATGCTAAGCGCATAGGCTTTCCTCTTCGTGTATTGAGGGGGAGTTTTCGGGGGCTGCGCCCCCAAGCCCCTGCTTGCGCTACCGCGCGCTCACTGCGCCAAGGAGCTTGCGGGTATCGATGGCGCTTCATTCGCGGCTGCACCCCCAAGCCCTCTGCTTGCGCTACCGCGCGCTCACTGCGCCAAGGAGCTTGCGGGTATCGATGGCGCTTCATTCGCGGCTGCGCCCCCAAGCC
>JBBRUG010000156.1:0-13485 GCA_038247995.1 Chloroflexales bacterium
ATGGCAGATCGCGACGGCGAGGGCATCGGCGGCGTCGTCGGGGCGAGGCACAGTGTTCAGATTGAGGGTGATGCGCACCATCTCCTGCATCTGGCGCTTATCGGCGCCGCCGTAGCCGGAAACCGCCTGCTTGACGCTGGCCGGCTTGTATTCGTAGATCGGCAAGCCGGCCTGAATGAGCGCGAGCAGGATCACGCCGCGCGCCTGACCGACGGTGAGCGCAGTGTTGACGTTCTTGCCGAAGAACAGTTCCTCAACGGCGGCATCGTCGGGTTGCAGGCGGGCGATCAGCGCTTGTAGGCCGATGTAGAGTTCGAGCAGCCGTTGGGGTTGCGGCGTACCGGCGGCGGTGGTGAGCACACCATGTTCGACCGGCGTGAGCTGACTATTGTGCTCATCGACCACACCCCAACCAAGGATCGCCGTTCCGGGATCAATTCCAAGTGTTCGCATATACATTTTTGATCGCGCCGAGCATCACGGTTCGCCCGTTACTCGTCGCGCATCACTTATTACTCAAATTTGGCGGCAACTTCATCGGTGATGTCGAGGTTGGAATACACCTTCTGCACATCGTCGAGATCTTCGAGGCGCTCGATCAGGCGCATTGCCGTGAGCGCTTCTTTTTCTTCGGGCTGGATCAGCGTGGTGGGGCGCATCGTCTTTTCGGCGCCGGTGATCGGCAAGCTCTGTTCGAGCAGCGCCTGGCGCACCAGATTGAGCTGCGTCCATTCGCAGTAGATCTCCAAAACAGCATCGCCGACCTCAACATCGTCGGCGCCGGCATCGATCGCCATGAGCTGCACCTCATCGGGATCGAGCTTGCCGTCGGTCAGATCAACCGTGATCAAGCCCTTCTGCTCGAACATCCAGCCCACCGAGCCCGGTTCGCCGGGGTTGCCGCCGGCCTTATTGATCGTCGAGCGCACTTCGGAGTTGGTGCGATTGCGGTTATCGGTAGCCGTCTCGATCAGAATGGCGATCCCGCCGGGGGCGTAGCCCTCGTAATAGACCTCTTCGATCGCGGCCTCATTGCCCTTACCCATGCCGCGATCAATTGCGCGTGCAATGCTATCATTGGGCATATTGTTGCCCCGCGCTTTATCGACGGTGAGGCGCAGGCGAAAATTCATATTAGGATCACCGCTGCCGCCTTCGCGGGCGGCAATGGTAATATCGCGGGCGAGCTTGGTGAAGAGCTGGCCGCGCTTCTGATCAGTTGCGCCTTTTGCGCGCCGGATAGTATGCCATTTTGAGTGGCCGGACATTGGTCTACCTCCTGAAGGTGGTAGTGCACAGCTACAGCCTGGATACCAACCGGCTCCAGGCAGATCATGCGCACGACGATCTTCGCGTATTATAGCATAGGGCATGTGGAATACCGCACTACGTTAAGCACGCCGGTTGGCTGCGTTTAGTACGTTACCCTCTGCGCACAACGGGATATGCGCCAATGATGACGCACCGGGAAGGGCTCGAAAGGATTCGCACGATGAGCAGCTTGCCGCCCGCCGAACCGCCTGAGCGCGTTCGCGCCCTCACAAATGATATTTATGTTGTCCACACCGCTGCCGGCGCGGTATTGGTGAATTGTCCGCCGGAGACGCTGAAATACCTCCTGGCCAATCAGATCACGCCGCCGGCGCTCGTGCTGCTGCCCCCCGATGTGCCGGCCGGCAGCGAACTAGGATCGAGCGGCTTTGTGCGCCGGGGGATTAACTATGCCAGTGTCGAATTTCTGATCTATTCAAATTATTTTGTCAATGGGCGCAAGGCAACACTGATTACGGTAACGCAGGCCCAGGCCGAGCGCTTGCGCCGCATACTGCAAGAGACGATCAACGGCCCCGATGCCGCGCTGTACGGCGCCGACGGATGGGTGCAGCGCGAGTGCGCCGCCGTGGGCTACTACCCACCCCTGGATCGGGCGCCGGGTGTTGACGACATGGTTGTGATCACCAGCCTAGAGGCCGGCGGCGGCGACCTGGGGGCGGCGACGATCACGCTCGTAGACGATGCTTTTGTCTTTAGCGAGGCCGGCACGCCCATCGCGCAGGTACCGACGCGGATTAGCCATGTGGCTCTGCCGCTCACGCTCGCGCCACCGCAACCGCTGCATCGTCAGGAGCTTACGCTCCAGTTTATCGGCGGGAGTGACGGCTTCGACCCGACCGGGATTACCACCTGCTTCCTGGCGTATCTCGGCACGACGGTAGATACCCAGGCAACGCTCTTCGACACTGCCGCCTACATGCTCGTCCGCCTCGGCAACCTTGGTATCTCCTCCAACCAGATCTCGGCCATCGTGCTCTCGCATCTGCACGAAGATCACCTGGCCGGCCTGCCCGAACTGATCCTGATGGGCGGGCATCGCGTGCGCCTGATCACGTCGGATGTGGTTTACCAGAGCCTGTTGCGCGTGCTGAGCGCCATGCTTGATCTGCCGATCAGCGATGTGCGTGCGCTTTTTGATCACTACCCGCTCAACCCCGGCGCGCCGCTGGAACTCGACGGCCGGCGCTTCGAGACGATCTACGCTATTCACAGCATTCCGACGATGGCCGTGCGCGTGGCGGGTGTGTGTTATTCGGGCGATATGCGCTATGACGAGGAGTGGTTCGGTGAACTGGAACAACGCGGCGTGCTGACTGCTGAACGGCGCGCAGAGTTGCTGCAATTCGCCGACGGCGCGAGTGTACTGGTGCAGGATGTAGGCGGCGGCACGATCCACTCGACGATCACGCCACGCTTGCTGCAAGCCCTAACGGCCAAGAGCCAGCGCCTGGTGCTCGCCCACACTAGCAAAACCCTGCTGCCGAGCGATAGCGCCGAACTGGCCGGACGTGTCGAGTTCGCCGGCAGCGGCAAAATCGTGGCGTTCGGGGCGGAGATCCCCGACAACGCCGAAGTTGAGGTGCGCGAGACAATCGCCGCCTGCCCGCTCTTCACCCGCCTGTCGATAACCGAGCGACTGGCGTTGGCCGGCACCGCCGAAGTGGTTGACTATGCCGCCGGAGCGTTTATTACGCACGAGGGCGACCAATCGGACGGTTGTGCGTATATTGTTCACTCGGGACTGGTGGAGATTCAGATCAGCGGGGCGCAGGTGCGTGTGTTGGCGCGGGGCAGCAGCATTGGTGAGCGGGGCGCCATTCTGGGCGATGCGCGCACCAGCACGATGGTTGCGCGGGGGCCGGTGCAGTTGCTACGCTTCGGGCCGGCAGTCTTTCGTCCCGTCGCCGAGCAGTTAGGTTTGGCGCAGGCCTTTACGCGCGCCGAGTGGCTCGCCCGGATCCCTGTGCTGCGCGAATTGCCCTGGGCAAGTCTGCTTGATCTGGCGCTTGACCTTGAACCGCGTATGCTCAAGGCCGACGAGCAGTTATTTGCCTATGGCGAACCCGGCTTTGAAGGCTACTTACTGGTAAGTGGGGCAATGGACTTCTTCGATGAAGACGGGAAACTACTGGAACAGATCGACCGACCGGGCGAGTTCTTCGGCGGGCGGGCGGCCCTCTACGGCACGCCGCGCAGCGCATCGGCGCATGCGAGCGTCGGCACGGAAGTCTGGGCGCTCCCGGCAACCGCCCTCGAACGGCTCAATATGCTCTACCCGAACATTTTGCTCCATCTGCGCGCTGTGGAGGCCGGGCATCAGCAGCGTACCAGTCGCAGCCTGACAGTCTGACAACCGAGGAACAGAGGAACCAAGGAACCAAGGAACCAAGGAACCAAGGAACCAAGGAACCAAGGAACCAAGGAACCAAAGAACAAAGGAACACAGCCGGACAGGCATGTCCGGTGTTCTTCCTGCGTCCTGAGTCCTGCCGCCTGCGTCCTGCATCCCGCCGCCTGCGTCCCTAAACTACGGGCTATCCTCAGCCCAGATCATCCCTACCCGGTCGGCGGACAGGCCGATCACCCCATTATCGAGTTCGGCCTCGCTGAGCGAGCGCCAGCCGACGATCTCGTTGCCGTCCACATCGTAGATCGCGGTTTCGCCGCTCACGGCGCCGTTCGTAAAATAGCGCGCACCGGCGGGGAAAAGCGCCAGAAAGCGCGCGGCAAGCTCGGCAGCCTGCTCGGCAGGCACGACTTCTTCCGGGTAGGCTAACTCACTAGCGATCAGTTGCGTGATCAGCTTGACGGCGATCCGCCGCGGGATCTCGATCCAGTGCGGGCCGAGCGGGTGAAACTCCAGATCGGCAGCCAATGCATCAAGCGCTTGCTCCGGCTCAGCCACGGGCGCACTGAGCTGACACACCTCGAAGGTGAGCGTGTAACTTGCCTTGCGCGCACGTTCCAGATCACGGGCCAGGGTGGCAACATCCCGATCGTTGGTGGCGAGCAACAGCGCTGATGGCAGCATAACGAAGCTCCTGATGCAGTGATCTGGCGGCACGGTATAGAAGCAATCTTGGGTGGGCAGAACCCGCAACCGCTTATTATGCAGGTTATTACCGTGTCGAATATCGCGCAATAATACCACATCCGGCCACAAGCCCTCTGTGTAGAAAGGCAACAGCAACAAGCGTGCCATCCGCCTTGCTTGAGGTGATGCCGCTAGAATTGTCGAGCCGCCTGCATTCCCTAATGAATAGTTCAACCGGATCGGGCAACCAAACGAAACAAAGCGTTGGAAGCAGAGACTATTCCAACAGACTACTAGAACCATGCACGCATTCAGGTCGGCTATAATTAAACTGTAGCAATTATGAGGAGAACCAGCATGACTGATACACCCACCGGAACGAGCGCGGAGCTTGATCAGCGTTGCGCCAACGCCATCCGCGCCTTGGCAATCGACGGCGTCCAACGCGCGAACAGCGGCCACCCCGGTTTGCCACTCGGCATGGCTGATGCAGCGTATGTGCTCTGGGCGCGTTTTCTCAAGCATAACCCGGCCGATCCGCACTGGTTAGATCGCGACCGCTTCGTGCTGTCGGCAGGACACGGCTCGATGCTGTTGTACGCACTCTTGCACCTGACCGGCTACGATCTCCCGATCGAGGAGTTGCAGCGCTTCCGCCAGTGGGGTAGCCAGACGCCGGGGCACCCCGAATATCACGATACGCCCGGTGTGGAAACGACGACCGGCCCGCTCGGCCAGGGCCTAGGGACGTCCATCGGCCTGGCGCTCGGTGAGCGCTGGCTGGCGGCGAAGTTTAACCGCCCCGGCTTCACCATCGTCGATCACTTTACGTATGTGCTGGTAAGCGACGGCGACCTGATGGAAGGGATCTCGCACGAGGCGGCAAGCCTGGCCGGCCACCTGAAACTGAACAAGCTCGTAGTGCTCTACGACAGCAATAAGATCTCGTTGGTCGGCTCGACCGATCTGTCGTTCTCCGAGGATATCGCGGCGCGTTTCGGAGCGTACGGCTGGCAGGTATTGCACACCGACGGCCATGTGATGAGCGAAGTAGCGCACGCGCTGGCCGAAGCGCAGGAAGATCGCCAGCGCCCAACGCTGCTCATCTGCCGCACCCAGATTGGCTTCGGCAGCCCTAAGGTCGGTTCACATAAGGCGCACGGCGAGGCGCTGGGCGCCGACGGCGTGCGGGCCACCAAAGAAGCGCTCGGCTGGCCGCTGGAACCCGAATTCTATGTTCCGGCCGAGGTGTACGAACATATGGGCCTGGCGATCGAAGTTGGCGGCGCTCGCCAACGCGAGTGGGAGGCGGCCCTGGCGCGCTGGCGCAAGGCCTACCCGGAACTCGCCGCTGAGTGGGACGCGATGTTTAACAAGCGCCTTCCTGAAGATTGGGGCGCCGCCTTGCCGCAGTTCGCCGCCGATCCGAAGGCGAAAGGCACGCGCATTGCCTCCGGCGAAACGGTAAACGCGCTGGCAAAACTCATACCTGGGTTGCTCGGCGGCTCGGCCGACCTGCATACCTCCGACAATACCTACCTGAATGATTACGCCTCGCTACGCAGTGACGACTTCAGCGGGCGCAACATTCACTACGGCGTGCGCGAACATGCCATGGGCGCGGCAATGAACGGCCTGGCGCTGCACGGCGGGATCATCCCCTTCGGCGGTACGTTCTTGGTGTTCAGCGACTATATGCGCCCGGCCATCCGCCTGGCTGCGTTGATGAAGCTGCAGGTGATCTATGTGTTCACCCACGACAGCATCGGCCTGGGCGAAGATGGCCCGACTCATCAGCCGGTAGAACACCTGGCCGCGCTCCGGGCAATTCCGAACCTGTATGTAGTGCGCGCCGGCGACGCCAACGAAGTAGCGCAGGCCTGGCGGATCGCGCTGAAACATACCGACGGCCCAACCGCGCTGATCTTCTCGCGCCAGAATGTGCCGACGCTGGATCGCAGCAACCTGGCGCCCGCCGAAGGTACGCTTCGCGGCGGCTATGTGTTGCGCGCAGCGCAGAACCCGCAGGTGCTCCTGATCGGCACTGGTTCTGAGCTACACCTAGCGCTGCAAGCCGCTGATCTGCTGGAGCAGCGCGGCGTAGCAACTCAGGTAGTAAGTCTGCCCTCATGGGAGCTGTTTGCGCAACAGGACGCAGCATATCGCGAAAGCGTGCTCCCGGCAAGCATTACGGCGCGCGTAGCGGTAGAGGCGGCGCGGCCCTTCGGCTGGGAACGCTGGGTGGGCCTGAACGGCGCCGTGGTGGGCGTGGATCGCTTCGGCGCCTCAGCGCCCTACCAGGAGATCTACGAGCACCTGGGCCTGACGACGGAGGCAATCGCCGAGGCGGCGCTGCGGCAGATTGGGTAGGGTTCGCACCTGTGGGGGCGCGTTGCCGCGCCCTTTACCTTCCACGCCTCACGCCCGCCCCTGCCCCGTTACACCAACGCATGCTCGTGCAGAAAGCGCCGGACCCGCTCACGGAAGATGTCGGGGTTACGCCAGGCGACTAGATGTCCGGCTTCGGCCTCGTAAACCAGCTTGGCGCCACGAATGCCGGCCGCAACAGTGCGCGCTTGTGCATCGGGGACAAACTGATCTTTGCCGCCCTGAAAGATGATCGTCGGCACGCTGATCCGATCCAGACACGGCGCCACAACCGTATCGGCGGCGTGCAACTCTTCGATCGCCCGCTCGACACCGGCATTGAGCGTAGGCCACCAATCGGCGCCATGCTGCGTAGCCATATAGCGATGCCAGGTGGGCGACATCGTTGCTGTGCTGTTGTGATGCGCCGCAACCGTTGCCGCGCTCACTTGATGGAAAACACCGTCGAGAATTAAGGCGGCAATCCGTTCAGGCTGGGCGCACATTGCATTGAGCGCCGTAATGCCCCCCGCGCTCAGGCCAAATACCGGCACCGGCTCGTTGAACAACGCGCCGAGCATGTCGGCCAACGCTTCACCCTGCATTGTAAAATAACGCGTCGAAAAGAGCTCGTCCGGGCGCGCCGAACCACCATGTCCGAGCAAGTTGGGGCAAATCACCCGGTGCTCGTCGGCGAAACGCTGCGCCAGGCGCTCCTGCGTAGCGGCAGCGTATGTATTACCGTGGATCAGCACGAATGGCTTGCCGACGCCATATTCCAGATAATGCAGCGGGCCATGCCGCGTTGCAACAGTCTGCACCGCATATCCTCCAATCTTTACACTAACGGCGTTGATCGTAGCGGTAGGATTTTGCTACGTCAAGTAGCATAATGCAACCTTAGGGCAATTGCAGCTTGTGGATCGCGCTGGAACGCGGGATGGGGCATGACGGTTCCGAGAGGTTCCCCGTGCCCCGCTCGCGTGAGCTTGGCCGGGCGTCCTCTTGCGCGACCGTGGACGACCCACGGGTCGAGCGCACCAAGGCCCACACCCTGCTCGGATGTTGAACGCGGCACACTGCGTATTTATCAGCAACTTCAGTGTGCGCGCAAGAATGACAAACAAGACGCGCCGCGTGAGTTCATTCTTCAACCAACCAAAACAGCCCCTCCAGCACTGCGGTGAAGGGGCTGTTTTACGCATCCCAGTGCTGGTGCCGAAGACGGGACTCGAACCCGTAAGGCCTTGCGGCCAGCGGTTTTTCCGTTCCGGGAAGCGGGTTCCACCCGTGTCCACAACTATGCACTTTTGGCTTCCTGATGCGGAGTAGATTCCGTGCTTGTCCACCGAAATCCAGAGCAGGTTGCGTCTTTGGCTACACGATGGCTACATGGGTTTGAGCCGGTTGAGCGAGATTGTGCGGATGGCCCGCAAAAATTGCTTTACACCTCGTCGCCCGGTGGGTGCCAGCCGGCACTACTCCACAACCTGCGGGCGCGAACCAGGGCTACACGGTTCACGTTCAATGCGATCACCGTTGCTCGTCCCAGGGGCGTCCGTCCCTCGATGATCGCACCGCCGTCGACCCAGACGAAATGCTCTCGCCACACCTGCCGGCGCGGGTCGAACAGGCCGACGATCTCGCCCGTAAGGGGGTCAACGCCCGTCACGCGGTCGCCCTTATGCTTGTTGCAGAGTGCGCACGCGAGCCAGAGGTTGGCTTCCTCGGTCGGCCCGCCGAGCGCCTCGGGGATAATGTGCTCGACGTCCATCGGCACGCCGACCACCCGCGCCTGAGTGAGACAATAGCCGCAGCGGTAGCGCCCCTGCGCCGCGACAAGCTCGCGCAGAGCTTTGGGAATATAGGTCTTGCTCACGGAGCGGCGAGCAGGCTAGAAACATCATGACCGCGCTGCTTAAGGAGCGCGGCTGCCTGGGCGCGAACCAGCATCGACCGCTCATACTGGCGCACGAGCAGATCACTCTCCTGCTGTTCCGCCTCAGTGAGTCCTTCACGCTGGCGCTTTGCGTTCAGCTCGCTGAGGCGCTCAACGGCATCACTCGCCATCTTGCTCCGCCCGGCCTGCCACAGCGCGGCGTCGTCCAGGTGAACAAGTTGGGCAATTGCCTGCTCAAGGTCGTCGGGGAGCGCCTCGGTAGCAGGGATTGCGCCGGTCAGCACATCCAGCACCTCGTCGGCGACCGTGCGCTGGCGCCGCACGGCCCGTGCCTGTAGCTGCTCGTAGAGCGGCTCAGGCAACTCAAGGGTCACACTCTGTGAGTTCATTACGGCTTACCCTTCCGTTTAGGGAGCAATCAGCCCTCCCCGGCACGCACACTGGTGCTATTGTAGCATGGACATCCTGGGCTTCGAGTACTTCGAGTCGCTTTGCGTATGACCCACTGGGGGCGTGTGGCGTTCGCCGCGTCCATCATCAGCTCCAGAACGCCATAGCTGTCCCGTTTGGCCACCTTGATTACGCCGCGCTCACGCACCAGTCGGGCGAACGGCGACTCCGGCTTGATCCCCAGGGCCGCATTTAGCTGCCGGCGCAGGTGGCTTGGAAAGAACCGCTCGCGCCGCTCCACGTCACGCTGCTGGGAGAGCGCTGGCAGGTCGAGCCGGTGATTGCCTGGCTGGTGCGCTATCAAGGCTGCCGGCGGGCGCGGCGGGTGGGGCAGGCGGCAGCCCAATGCCAGCTCTCTCAGGCGGCGGCGGTGCGCAATCTGTTGACCTGGCTGAGCCGCGTCCGGCGGGGTCGCGCCCCGGAGCCGCCGTCGTGAGCGGGCGCAGCTCCCAGCAGCACACGCCGCTGCCGTGGCGCGCGTCGGTTGCCGAACGCTTAACGCTGGTGCGCCAGTCGCTGTGCCGCCCGGCCGCCGTCCGCGCTGTCTATTTTAGCAGCACGTCGGAGGTGCAAGCGGCGGCGCAACGGCTCCGCACGCTGCCGCGCTGTCTATCGCCTAAAGCTGTAACAACGCACTTTGGCGCGATCCGTCCGCTCTCCGAACTGCGCCGCAATCGCCCGCCGCAAACCCTGGCCGAGCAGTTGCTGTTCAATGGTTGGCTCCTGCCCCGTCCAGTTGCGCGGAACCATCCCGCCTGCTATGTGGTTCCGCCCGAGGTGCGCGCATGGTTGCCGGTGCCGCTCGGCGCGTTGGATGAACGACGAACGACGAACGACGAGCGACGGCAGATGACGAGCCATGGCCGTCTATCACTGGTTGCAGCGACACGGAACGGTTCGAAGGAGGCGCTCGATCCGCTCCAGGTTGCGGCGGTGATCCGGCGCAGACGCTTGCGGTACGCGTAGCGACGGCCGTGCTGCTTGCCGCCGCCGCTGCGCCGCTGACGATCCGGTGCTCCGGACGACCGACCGTGGCGACGATCCGGCAGGTGATGCCGTACTTTGGCGATCAGGCGCACGAACAGGTTGAGCGGCTTGTCGTCTGGATCACGCCGCTCCTGCACGATCTTGGCTTGCTGGCGCCGCATGGCGCTGCCGTTGCGCCGGCGCCCCGTGCGGCGCAGTTTCTGCGCGCCACGCCTGGTGAACGGTTGGCGCTGCTCCGTGATGCCTGGACACGGGCGCCACGCCCTGAACCAACCTTGCTGCCCCAACGCGCGGCGCAGACAGGGCTCGATTGGGCCGCGTTGCGCCGGCGCCTCCTGGCCTGGGCTGAGGCGTCTGCGCGGTACGCTGGTGAACTGTGCGATGCCTATCCGGCGCTGGTTGCCGCGTTTGGCTCGCTCGCCGACGCGCACACCCATCCGTTTCGGCGTGCTGCGCGAGCGCCGTGGAACCAGACGACGGCGCAGGCGATTTGGGTAGAGGCGCTGCGTGGGCCGCTGGCCTGGCTTGGCGCGGATGCACCGCTGACGATGGCGCATCGTGATACCGAGCCATCCGACATGTGGACGTATGGCGAGGCGGGCACACTGATTGTGCCGCATCACGCGGTGCATGCCGATCTCCTGACGCTTGCGCCGTTTATCACCCACATTGCCGGCGATGGTGCGCGCCTCCAGTTCCAGATCCAACGCCGGAGCGTGTTACAGGCGCAACGTCACGGGCAGAGCCTCCACCGGCTGCGTGCGGTGTTGGAACGCCGGTGCGGCGCGCTGCCTGCTGACTGGCTCGAGCTGCTGGCCGGCGCGGGCGCAGCCCGACTGGTGCAGCGAACGGTCGTGCTCTACGAGCCGGGACACAGCGCGACCGATCCGCTCCGGACGCGCGCCATTCGCCGGGCGATTGAAACCGTGCTCGCCCCCGGAATTGTGCTGGCGACACCGGGCAAGGAGCAGGCGCTCGCCGATCATCTGGTTGATCACGGCTTTGTCGTGCAGCAGAGCACGGTGCCCGATGCTGTGGCGGCGCCGGCGCCGGCTGACATGACCCCGGCCGAGATCACGACGTTACTGGTGGCTGGCGCCCATTATCGCGCAACTGCGCCGGCTGATGCGCCGGTTGGCCCGAGCGATGGGCTCTTGCGCCGCCTGCGCAGCAGCCTTCCGCCGGAGTTGCAGGGCGCGACGGGCGCCCTTCTGGACGCCCCGGCTGCCTGGCCCGATCGCGACGAATCTCCGGCGCCGCCGTCCGATCAACCTGATCCTGCTGTGTTGCTGGGCGTCGTAACGCAGGCCATTGAGCGGCGCGGCACACTGACGTTCAGCTACCAGGGGCGCAACGACCCGACGCCACAGCGACGACAGATCCGCCCGCTCCGGCTCGAACGTCACGGGGCAGTCTGGTATCTGTTCGCCTACTGTTTGGGCGCACGCGGCGAGCGCTGTTTCCGACTTGATCGCGTGCTTGGCCTGCATGATCCGGCAACTGAACCGGAGCCGACCCGCCGAACATCCACCATAGCAAGCACGCCGCCGGTGCCGCCTGCCCATCCGTTGGTGCGGATCTGGATGAGCGACTGAGCGCTCCGTTAGACCCAATAGTGGGTTGGCTCCGTTGTGACACGGCCAATCCCGTGGATCGTGATCCGCTGGACCGCTGCGGTGTCGAGGCGATAACACCGCACGCTGTCGGTATTCGCGTCGATCAGGTCGAGGATTTTGCGCCCAAGCGTCGTGAAGCGCGGCCCATCAAGGGTGCATTCGAACACGCTGTATTGCACCCGTGTGCCGTACCCTTTGAGCAGCTTCATGACTTTTGTGCGGCGCTTGTCGCTCACAATATCATAGCTGATGATGGTAAACACGGTCGCATCCCCTCACGGCGTGTAGCCGACATACTGCGCCTGTTCGCCGCGGACGACGCGCGCGGCGGCCTGGGCCTGAAGCAGGATGATCCGGCGCAACGGCGTTTGTTCGCCGGTCGGCAACGCCATCGGCGCTTGAAGCACCGCCTCGTACTGCTTGACCAGCAAGGCCCGGCCGGTTGCATCGAGATAGACGGCGTCGGGGCGCTGCGTCGGGCGCTCGAACTGATCCCGCCGGATCTGGCCGCGCTCAACCAGTTCCAGTACCATCCGATCCACAGCGATCGGGCGAAACTCTTCTATCAGATCGAGCGCGAGGGAGGGCCGGCCAGATTCAATCACATGGAACGTGCCGAGGTAGGGATCGAGTCCGGTGAACTGCACAGCGGTTAGAACATCGTGGAGCAGCAGGGTGTAGCCGAACGAGAGCAGCGCGTTCACCGGATCGGGCGGCGGGTAGAAGGCGCGACCCTGAAAGCCCCACTGCTTCTGCAGCGCGATGCGCCAGGCGCCAAAATACGCGGCGGCGCCTGCGCCTTCAAAGCCACGGACCGCATCGATATCGGCGGCCCGGGCCGCACCGTTGGCTGCAGCGGTAATCTGGAGCGTCGACGCCTTCGCCGTCGGCCAACCGGTTCGGCCAAGCAGCGTGCGCTGATTAGCTAGTTTCGCCTGGATGACCGCACGTGCCAGTTCCAGCGCCCACGCCGGCTCGTTGACGCGCTGCATTTGGGCAATCCGCAAGTCGCCGAAACGCGAAGGCCCGACGGTGAGTGTGGCGTAGTGGCGGCTGCCGCGCTGGTTGGTGAGCATCACCGGAATGCCACGGCCGAGCAATTCGACCAGCAGCGCAGTGGAAAGCTGCACGCCGCGCCCCATCAACACCACCTGTTCGATATTATTGAGCGGGATCTCCTGCAGCGTTTGATCGCCGCGCGTCACCAGCACCTGTTCGTCGCGCTTGCGCACGGTGGTGCCCTGTTCGTGGACGTAAAGGGTCGGCATGGTTGGCTCCTGTTCGTTATAGTGTGGAGATGTGGAGGTGTGCCACCTCCACATCTCCACGGTTTTACGTCACGCTCCCCGACGTACCTTGTGGCGTACATCAGCGACCGTGCGGCGGACGCGTTCCCCGGTGCGTTGCGAGACGGCCCGCAGCGCCTGTTCGGCCTCTTCAAAGCTGGTCAGACCCTCGGACAGGCCGCGACCAGTCTGGCGTGGCGCCAGTGCTTGCCCAAGAAACGCCAGTCCATCGGCGTAGGCGAGAATCTGCGTCTTCTCTGCATTCAGGTGCAACTGCAGCGTCGCCAGTTGACGGCGGATCAACTCCAGGGCGCGCTCGGCTTCCGCTTGGCTGGCGCACATCACCACCAGGTCGTCCATAAAACGCACGAGCCGCAAGCCGTGGCTGGTAAGGGCGCGATCAAACGGATGCAAATAGATGTTGGCGAGCAGCGGCGACAGCGCCCCACCCTGAGGTGTGCCACGTGGTGGTGCAGCGGAGGCATGGGCGCGGAGCGCAAACTCGCCGGC
>JBBRUG010000157.1:0-13275 GCA_038247995.1 Chloroflexales bacterium
ACGATGCTCCTTGGTCTTTGGTCTTTGGTCTTGGTTCGCTGGTTCGCTGGTTCTCGGCACTACTCATCATGCCTGCGCCCGAGTTGCGGGTGGCTGGTAACGAGGGCAACCGCCCGTGCCCAGGCATCGTTTTCGGCGCCGGCCGGCTCGTGGGTAAACTGATGATCTTGCTTGCGGATAAACTCATCCAGTTCGGCGATCAGGCGTCCCCAGATCGCGCCTTGGGTCTGGCGCAGCCGTTCGCGCCCCAGCGTAGCTGGCGCACGGCCCATAATGGTGCGCAGATGCGGTAGACATAGGCCCACCGAGTCGGCCATGGCGCTATGGAGCGTATCGTCCGGCAGATGTTCGATCAGCGTGTCGATGTAGAGTTGCTCGGCTTTCCGCCGCTTGATACAGGCTGGGCATTCTTGCTGCGGAGCCAATGGATCGGCCCCCGCTCGATCATTGCCGAAGAGTTGGCCCAGGATGCCTGCGCGTTCGGTGCTGCGGTTCGACGCTAAATCCTCGCGCAGGGTGTTCAATATATCACGATGAATAATTGCCGTGCCGAGCGCCATGCGATTCTCGTAGAGCCGGTGACCATGCACGGGACAGAAGCCGCGCGAGGCGCGCAAATGGCTCCGTAGGCCGCGATCATTGACCCGCTCGTAGCCGAGGCCGCCGAAGTAACGGGTCAGTTGGCGCAGCGCCAGCGTGCAGATCGCGCAGCCTGGCCCACTCAGCGCATCACGTAGCTCAAAGAAGACGGTATGGTGGTTGGCCACAGTCAGCTCCTCTAGGGCACATGCGATGACGGGCGATGGACGATGCTCAGGGTCAAGTTGGAAGCGCACGTAAGGCAAGGTTTCAGGCGGCAGGTTGCGCGCATTGGAACGTGCATGGTGCTTGGTGTGGGTACTATACTCCTTGATTACCGGCACCGCAAGCCGATTACAGGGCTGTTGCAACGTCTGAGGGCCGCGCCATCCGCACCCCCCAACCCCCGCTCTGTCACGCGGGGTGGGGGGTAGACAGCATTGCAATACGCTATCTCCCTTCTCCCGTTCAGGGAGCGGGGCAGGGCTTGCAGGTGGAGGGTTTTTACAGGATCGCGTCCCAATGCGCTATTCCCCGCATCCCCCTGCTCCCCCTGCTCCCTCACGTGGAGCAGGGGGAGCCGCCGCAAATTCGGTGTCCTGATGCTGTCGGAAGCCCCGCTCCCGCTCAGGGAGAATGGATGTTTCACTATAGGCAGAAACGTAAGCAAGCGCATGAGCCCAACGCGCCACACGCTTAGCACGGCGCGCCAAGCGAAGCCGTCGGGGAGCCTATCCTTCACAGAGCGCGCAGGAGATCGACCAGCGCGACCCCAGAACGCTGACGCATAGCATATGGGATCACTGAAAAAGTGAAACAGTGAACGATAGATCTCCAGAAGAGCCTATAATAGATGTATACTGCACGCTTCGACTACTCGTTTCAATCGCTAGCCACCGAGCGGGCGCAAGCATTGGCTCTTTCTGCTTTTGAGGACAATTTATGCAGCCTTCCCCCAATCGCTCCACCGGTATGGAGCCGGTCGCGATTATTGGCATGGCCTCCTTTTTTGCCGAGGCCCACAACCTGGCGGCCTACTGGGATAACATCGTTCGTGAGCGCAATAGCATCACTGATGTACCGGCCTCGCGCTGGAATATCGCCGATTACTACGATCCCGATCCATCCGCCCCCGATAAGACGTACTGCAAGCGGGGCGGTTTCCTGCCCGATATCGACTTCGACCCGCTGGAGTTCGGCCTGCCGCCCAACATCCTCGAAGTCACCGATGTATCGCAGTTGTTGGCCCTAGTGGCGGCGCGGCAGGCGTTTGAGGATGCCGGCTACGGCGCCGAGCGCGGCCATAATTTTGAGCACACCGGCGTGATCCTGGGCGTCTGTGGCGGGCAAAAGCTGATGACGCCGCTGATCGCGCGCCTGCAATACCCGGTCTGGGAGCAGGCTATGCGCAGTTGCGGGCTGAGCGAGGAGCGCATCGCCGAGGCGATTGCGAAGATTAAGTTGGCCTACATCCGCTGGGAAGAGAACGCGTTCCCCGGCATGCTCGGCAATGTGATCGCCGGTCGGATCGCCAACCGCTTCGACCTGGGCGGGATCAACTGCGTAACTGATGCCGCCTGCGCGTCGTCGTTGAGCGCACTCCAGATGGCCCTGAGCGAACTGAGTGCGCACCGCTGCGATATGATGCTGACCGGCGGCGTCGATACCGACAATTCGCCATTTATGTATATGTGCTTCAGCAAAACGCCGGCCTTCTCGCGCCAGGAGGTGCCGCGGCCATTCGACGCCGAATCCGATGGCATGATGGTCGGTGAGGGGTTGGGCATGCTGGTGCTCAAGCGATTGGCCGACGCCGAGCGCGACGGCGACCGGGTCTATGCGGTGATCCGCGGCATCGGTTCGTCGAGCGACGGGCGCTACAAGAGCATCTACGCGCCGCGCTCGGAGGGTCAGGCCCGCGCCCTGCGGCGCGCCTACGCCAATGCCGGCGTACCGGCGGCGAGTATCGGCTTGATCGAGGCCCACGGCACCGGCACGGTGGCCGGCGATCTGTGCGAGGTGCAGACGCTGCGCGAGGTGTTCAGCGAAGATAACCCGCGCCAGGCGCATATCGCATTGGGGAGCGTGAAATCGCAGATCGGTCACACCAAGGCGGCCGCCGGAGCCGCCGGGCTGATCAAGGCGGCGCTGGCCCTGCACCACCGGGTGCTGCCGCCCACGATCAACGTCGCTGCGCCCAACCCGAAGTTTGGCCTGGAAGGCTCGCCGCTCTATCTGAACACGCACGCCCGCCCCTGGTTGCGCACAGCAGACGCTCCACCGCGCCGCGCCGCCGTGAGCGCCTTTGGCTTTGGGGGCACGAATTTCCATGTCGTGCTGGAAGAATACGCCGCTGATCACCAGCAGCCGTATCGGATGCACCAGACAGCCCAGGAGATCATTTTGGCTGCGCCCACGCCGGACGCACTGCACGAACGCTGCGCCAAGTTGGCCGAAGCGCTAGACGGGCCGCAAGCGCCGCAGATCTTTGCCGACCTGGCTGCGGCGACACAAACGCTTGCCTTGCCGGCCGAACAAGCGCGGGTCGGCTTTGTAGCCGCCGGCCCAACCGAGGCCCGCGAGCATCTGCTGCGCGCCGGCGCAATGATCAGCGGCCAGCCAAGCGCCGAGCGCCTACAGCACCCAAAAGGGGTCTTCTATCAGCGCCGCGGGATCAACACCGCTGGGCGGGTCGTGGCCCTGTTCCCCGGCCAGGGCTCGCAGTATCTAGAGATGGGGCGCGAGCTGACCCTGAACTTCCCGCCGCTACGCGACTTACTCGGTCGAGCGGACGCGCACAGCGCCGGTGTGTCGCTTTCCGAGGTGCTGTTTCCGCCGCCGGCCTTCACGTCCGCCGCGCAAGCCGCCCAGAATGAGCAACTCCAGCGCACGGAATATGCCCAGCCGGCCATCGGTGCGCTCAGTGTCGGCATGTATGGCCTCCTGCGCGCTGCCGGATTTCAACCGGCGATGACGGCCGGCCATAGTTTCGGCGAATTAACTGCGCTCTGGGCAGCCGGCGCGATCAGCGACGATGACTACCTGGCACTTGCCCACGCGCGCGGCCAGGCCATGGCGCCCCCATCCGATCGGTCATTCGACGCCGGGGCGATGCTCGCCGTCGCCGCCGAACCGGCGGCCGTGCAAGCGATTGTCGGCCGGATTCCCAGCGTTACGGCGGCCAACCTGAACGCCCGCGATCAGGTGGTGTTGGCCGGGCCAACGGCGGCGATCGACCAGGCCCGCCAACTGCTGCGAGCCGCCGGCCTTAGCGCTACCGCGCTCCCGGTTTCAGCGGCCTTTCACACCCCGCTCGTCAGGCACGCCCACGCGCCGTTCAGCCGCGCTGTGCAAGCCTGTAGCTTCAACCCGTCGCGCGTGCCGGTCTATGCCAATGCCACCGCGCAGCCCTACCCCGCCGACCCGCACGCCATCAAGCAACAACTCGCCGATCAGCTCCTCCAGCCGGTGCGCTTCCTCGACCAGATCGAGCAGATCTATGCCGCCGGCGGCGCGATCTTCGTTGAGATTGGCCCGCGTAGTGTGCTGACCAACCTGGTCAAGCGCATCCTGGGCGACCGGCCGCATATCGCTGTGGCGTTGAACCCCAGCCGCGAGTCGGACAGTGATCGCCAATTGCGCGAGGCTGTTGTGCAGCTACGGGTCGCGGGTGTGCCGATGCGCGGCATCGACCCCTACCAGCGTGAGCAGGCGCCGGCGCCTACCGCGAAACGTCGCGGGCCGACCGTCCGCCTGAATGGTGGCAATTATGTGAGTGAGCCGACCCGCACCGCCTATACCGACGCAATCGCTCGCGGCCCTCTGGCGAGCGAGCCAATAAGTAGTGAGAAAGGTCAGACTATGACGATATTCCCCGCAGGCGTGCAACTGCCGTCCCAGGAGCCGTACCCGAGCCTTGCGCCGGTAGATCAGCCCGACACGCCGCCGGCTCACGCGCCGGCTGATCACGCCACCCCGCCTGCAGCGGCCTCGCCGGTCGAACTCATGACGCAGCTTCAGGCGCACCAGCGCGAGATCTTGCAGGTCCACCAGCAGTTTCTCACCTATCAGCACGAATATGTGGGCCTGTTGCTGCAGTTGCCGCAGTCGGCGGCGGCGCACCACGAAGGCGGGTTGGCCGCCATGCATCAGATCCAGACCGAAACGCTGCGCATTCATCAGCAATTTTTAACCCAGCAGGGCGATTATGCGGCCGGGCTGCTCCAATTGATCCAGCAGCAGGTTGCGCTTGGGGTGGCCACACCTGCGCCCATCGGCGATCACGCGGGCCGCCGCGACATCACGCCCATCTTCGCCCCTGCTGTACCGCCGTCCCGCCGGGACGGCGCTCCGCCGCCCGCGCCGAACGGCACACCGCCCATCAGTATCGACAGCAGTTCCGTGGTTCCCCAGTTCCCTGGTTCCGCCGCCCCCACGCCCGACCCTGCCTTGATGGCGCAACTCACCGCGGGCCTGCTGACGGTCGTGAGCGAGAAGACCGGCTACCCCCGCGAGACGCTCGAACTCGATATGGATATGGAGTCCGACCTCGGCATCGACTCGATCAAGCGCGTCGATATTCTCGGCACCATGCAAACTCGCTTCACCTTGCCCCGCCTCGCCCCCGAAGAACTCGCCGAACTGCGCACCCTCGCCCAGGTCGTGGCGCATTTGCAGGCTACCGGCGACCACGCGAGCCGCCGCGACATCGCGCCCATCTTCCCCCCGGAGCCACTCGCGCCCGTCGTAACAGTGATGAACAACACGCCGCCCACGCCGAACGACACACCGCCCATCAGTATCGACAGCAGTTCCGTGGTTCCCCAGTTCCCTGGTTCCGCCGCCCCCACGCCCGACCCTGCCTTGATGGCGCAACTCACTGAGGGCCTGCTGACGGTCGTGAGCGAGAAGACCGGCTACCCCCGCGAGACGCTTGAACTCGATATGGATATGGAGTCCGACCTCGGCATCGACTCGATCAAGCGCGTCGATATTCTCGGCACCATGCAAACTCGCTTCACCCTGCCCCGCCTCGCCCCCGAAGAACTCGCCGAACTGCGCACCCTCGCTCAGGTCGTGGCGCATTTGCAGGCGGCTGGCGACCACGCGAGCCGCCACGAGGCTACGCCCGCCACGCTCATCACGTCGGTGACGAACAGCAGCGACAGCGGTTCCATGGTTCCCCGGTTCTCTGGTTCCGTCCCCGCCACATCCGTTGCCACCGCGCCGGCCATACTGGTGCGCCTGCCCGCGCCGGATCAACTCGAAACCCCGCCAATCGACGGCTGGAGCTGTGTCATCACCGACGACGGCACGCCTGCGGCGGGCCTCCTCGCAACGGAGTTGAGCGAATTGGGCTGGCAACCGGTCGTGCTGCGCCTGCCGACGACGGTGGTCGGCGCACGGCCGGCGTTGCCGCGTGGCGTGGGGCGAGTGGCTCTGCACGACATGAGCGAGGAGCAACTGACGCAGGCCTTACAGATGATCGCCGAGAGCTACGGCCCGGTAGGCGGCTTCATTCATCTGCACCCCCAACCTACGGCCCTGGCTAAATCCAACGGCATGCTCAGCGCGGCCGAACAACAGATCGTGCGCATGGTCTTTTTGGCCGCCAAACAGCTCGCCCCCGACCTGACGACGGCGGGGCGCTCCGGGCGCGCGCTGTTTATGGCCGTCACGCGGATGGATGGTGCGCTCGGCACTGGAATGGCCCGCCCAAGCAGTCCGGTGGGTGGCGGGCTGTTTGGCCTGGTGAAGAGCCTGCGCCAGGAGTGGGCCGATGTCTTCTGCCGCGCAGTTGATCTCAGCCCCGATCTTGACGCCGAGCAGGTCGCCGAGTTGATTATTGCCGAGAGCGGCGACCCCGACATGGGCCTGAGCGAAGTCGGTTATGGCGCCCAGGGCCGCGTAACCCTCGCCGCCGACCTAGCGTTGGGTGGCGCATAATGGTTGGCCCCGATGATCTATTTCTCGTAAGCGGCGGGGCGCGCGGGATCACCGCCGCCTGTGTGGTTGGCATGACCCGGCGCTTCCGCTGTGGTTTCGTGCTGCTGGGGCGTACGCCGCTGACGCCCCAGCCCGACTGGGCCGATCCAACGCTCGATGACGCCGCCCTCAAGCAGCGCATCGCGGCCACGCTGACGGCTCGTGGCGAACGCCCGCTGCCTGCCGCCATCCAGCGCATCTGGCGCGATCTGCGCGCCTGCGCCGAGATCGAGGCCACGCTCCAGGCCGTGGCCGATGCTGGCGGGCACGCGCGTTATGTCTGCGCCGATGTGGCCGACGCGCCGAGTTTGCGCGCCGCGCTGGGTGCTGTCGGGCCGATCACCGGCGTCATTCATGGCGCGGGCGCCCTCGCCGATCGACGCATCGAGCAGAAAACCGGCGCCGACTTCGACGCGGTTTGCGGGCCGAAGATCGCCGGCTTGCGCAATCTGTTGGCTGTCGCCCCGCCCGCTGGATTGCGCTATCTGGTGCTCTTTTCATCGGCGGCAGGATTTTATGGCAATGTCGGCCAGAGCGATTATGCAATCGCCAATGAGATTTTGAACAAGGCCGCCTACCAACTTCAGCGTGAGCATCCGGCCTGCCGGGTGATCGCGCTCGACTGGGGGCCGTGGGACGGCGGCATGGTCACCCCGGCGCTCAAGGCGCTCTTTGCCCAGCGCCGGATCGATGTCATCCCGATCGACGGCGGCGTGGAAGTGCTGCTGGCGGCCCTGACCGTGGAGCGCCCGGCGGTGCAGTTCGTGGTGGGCAGCCCTATGCGCGCCGCCCCCGCGCCGCTCGATAGCGCGTTGCGGCAGCGGCATAGTTGGCGCCAACTGAGCCTGGCCGCCAACCCATTTCTGCACGACCACATGATCGGAGCGCATGCCGTTCTGCCGGCCACAGCGGCGGCAGCCTGGATGATCACCGGCTGCGAACAACTGCACCCCGGCTATCGGTTGCGCCGTTGCGACGGCTTCCAGGTGCTGAAGGGCATCGTTTTTGATGCACAATTGGCCGAGCGCTACCGGCTGGAACTGGTTGAGACGGCCAAGGACGAGGCGCAGGGAATCGTGCGCCTCGACGCGCAGGTTACCAGCACTACCGCTGCCGGACGCCCGCGCTACCATTATCGGGCGGCGATTGAACTGGGGCGTGACGTTTCTGCCCCGCCGCTATTGGCCGGATTCGACCCAAATGCGCAATCTGTTGCCGACGGCGCGCAGTTCTACAGCGACGGCACGTTGTTCCACGGCCCGCGCCTGCGCGGCGTTACCCAGGTGCTCCGGCTCGACGCGACGGAGCTAACCCTCCGCTGGGCCTTGCCTACGCTCAGCGCCGAGGGGCAAGGCCAGTTCCCTGCGGGCGACTTTAACCCGTTTGGCGCCGACGCGCTGTTTCAGGCCTGCCTGATCTGGGTGCGCCGCCAGTATGACGCAGCGAGTCTGCCGCTGGGCTGGGCAACCGCCGAGCAGTACCTGCCGCTGGCCTTTGATACGCCGATCTATTTAACCTTGACGGTGCGCGCGGCGAGCGAGCAGCGGCTCGTTGCCGATATCGCCGCCCACGACGCGGCCGGCCGCGTCGCCCTACAACTCTGCGGCGCCGAGGTGGCGGTAAGCCGCCGCCTGAACCGACTCTTTGCAAATGAACACCTGAAAGCGATTTGATGGCGCGCGAACCTATTGCAATTATTGGCCTGGGCTGCCTCTTCCCCGGCGCAACCAGTCCGGCCGCCTTCTGGCAAAACCTGGTCGATGGGATCGACTCGACCAGTGAAGCGACCGCCACGGAGATCGGCGTCGATCCGGCGGTCTTCTTCGACCCGCAGCGGCAGCAGGCCGACGGCTATGCGTACGGGCGCGGCGGCTTCGTTCGGGACTTTCGTTTCGACCCAACCGGCTTCGCGCTGCCCGCCGCACAGTTGCGCGGGCTCGACCCGCTCTACACCTGGGCGCTGTATGTGGCGCAACAGGCCCTCGCCGATAGCGGCTACCTGAGGCAGGCCGAGCGCTTGCGACGCTGCGGTGTGGTGCTGGGCAACCTCTCCTTCCCAACCCGCTCGTCGCACCGGCAACTCGCCCCGCTCTACGCCGGCGCCGTAACCGACGCACTGGGCGAACTGCTCGGCGACGCAACGCCGGCGCTTGATCCACTGCCGCCCCTGGCCTTCGGTGAGCCGCCGGCGCCCCTGAACGGTAACATCTCCGGCCGACCGGCGGCGCTGACGGCTCAGGCCCTCGGACTCGGCGGCCCGCACCTGGCGCTCGATGCCGCCTGCGCTTCGTCGCTCTACGCGCTCGGGTTGGCCTGCGACTATCTGGCGAGTGGGCGGGCCGACCTCATGCTGGCCGGCGCGGTGAGTTGCGCCGACCCGCTTTTTGTGCTCACCGGCTTCTCGATCTTCCAGGCCTACCCGCCTGCGGGTGCCGCGAGCCGCCCGCTCGACCGCAGTTCGCGTGGGCTGACCGCCGGCGAGGGCGCGGGGGCCTTTGCGCTCAAGCGGTATGCCGATGCGGTGCGCGACGGCGACCGGATCTACGGCCTGGTGCGCGGGGTGGGCCTCTCGAACGACGGCGCAGGCAAACATCTGCTCGTGCCCAACCCCAAGGGCCAGCAACTCGCTTTTGAGCGCGCCTACGCCGACGCCGGCGTGGCACCGCAGAGCGTCGAGTATGTCGAGTGCCACGCCACCGGCACCCCTGTCGGCGACATCGTCGAACTGAATAGCATGGAGCGTTTCTTCGGCGCGCACGGCCACGCGCCGCGCGTCGGATCGGTGAAGTCGAACTTCGGCCATCTGCTGACGGTCGCGGGCATGGCCGGGATGCTCAAGGTGCTCCTGAGCATGGCTCATGGCCGCATCCCGCCGACGCTGGGCGTGTCCAACCCACTCACATCACAAGGCGGCGCGATCGGCGGCGCAGGCATCGTACGCAGCCTGGCGCCCTGGCCCGAGCATCCCGGCCCGCGGCGTGCCGGCGTGAGCGCCTTCGGCTTCGGCGGCACCAACGCCCATGTCATATTGGAACAGAGCGCGGACTCCTCCGCAATGCAGCGCCAACCCTCACCTCAAACCCCGCTCCCTGAGCGGGAGAGGGGGGCCGGAGGCTTCCCAGCGGGCAGCTTGCAGACACCCCCTTCTTCCCTTGAGGGAGAGGGGGGCCGGGGGGATGCGGGCCGTAACGCCCTGGCGATCGTGGGCATGGACGCCTGTTTTGGCCCGTATCAGAATCTCGACGCGCTTGATCGCGGCCTGTACGCCGGGGAGCAGGCCTTTGGGCCGCCGCCGCCCGCGCGCTGGCATGGGCTTGCGCAAAATCCTGCGCTGCTGAGCGATCTACAGCATTTCTCAGATCGATTGAGCCTGCACAACCAGGCGCGAGCGCAGCGAGCTACCCGGTTCAGTGGCCGCAGCAGCTCAGTCATGCTGCTCAGTGCGCTAGGGTTGCCGGATGGGGCTGCGCCTGAGGGCGCCTACCTGGCCGGGTTCGACTTCGACTTTCTGCGCGCGAAGATCCCGCCCAACCCGGCCGATCAGCCGCTCCCGCAGCAACTGCTCCTGCTCCAGGTGGCCGACCGCGCTCTACGCGACGCAGGCGCCCGGCCCGGCGCCAAGATCGCCGTATTGGTGGCGATGGAGGCCGAGCCGGCGATGCACCAGTTGCGCAGTCGCCAGGATCTCAGTTGGCAGTTGCCCCGGCTGCTCGATCAGGTTGGTGTGAAATTAACCGACGCCGAGCGGGCCGAGCTTGAAGCTGCGCTCAAAGACGCCCTGCATCCGCGCGCGCAAGTGAACCAGTATGTCAGCTTCATCGGCAATATAATGGCCTGCCGCGTAGCTGCGCTCTGGGATTTCAGCGGCCCGGCCTTCACCGTCTCGGCTGAAGAAGGTTCCGCTTTCCGCGCTCTGGAGTTGGCCCAACTAATGCTGGCCGATGGCGAACTGGAGGCGGTTGTGGTGGCCGCCGTTGATCTTGCCGGCAGCGTCGAGCGGGCGCTGCTGAACGCAGCCGGCGGCCAATCCGGCTCCCCCGTAGGCGAAGGCGCCGGGGCTGTGGTACTGCGCCGGGTTGCCGCAGCGCGCAACGATGGCGCACGGATCTATGCCGCCATTGATGCCGTAGCCCTGGCGACAAACCCCGATCCGGCCACCGCCGTAGCAACCGCAGCCCGGCAAGCATTGGCCGGCGCCGGGGTGACAGTGGATGCTATCGGCTACCTGGAACTGAGCGCGGTTCCGGAAGCACTCGACGCCGGCGCCGAGATCGACGGGCTAAGCCAGGCGTATGGCCCAACTGAAGCTTTGAGTTGCGCTGTTGGTTCGGTTACGGCGCACATCGGCAACTGTGGCGCCGCCGCCGGTATGGCGGCCCTCATCCGCACGGCGCTCTGCCTGGATGGGCGCTACTTGCCGGCTACGGCTGGTGGTACGACTCTCCCTGCTCCCCTTGAGGGAGCAGGGGGCAGGGGGGATCTCTCAGGTGGAGGGTTTTTGCCGTTGCCCGCACCCCCAACCCCGCTCCCTGAGCGGGAGCGGGGCTTCCGACAGCATCAGGACGCCGAATCTGCGGCGGCTCCCCCTGCTCCCCTTGAGGGAGCAGGGGGCAGGGGGGATGCGGGGGATGCGGGGCAACCATTCTACCGGCCCGACGCTGCGCGGCCTTGGCTGGCCCGGCGCGGCGAACGGCGTCGGGCGGCGATCAGCGGCGTATCGCGTGACGGCAGCGCGGCCCACGTTGTGCTGTCGGCCGAGCCGGAAGCGGTGGCAGTTCGAAACCCTGCTCTGCCTGAGGGAACGGGGGTAGCCGTGAGCGGTGCAAGCGCTGAAGGGCGGCAAAACCCTCCGTTTGCGCTCGCCGCCTTCGCCCGGCGCAGCCAAATCTGGTTGCTGCCCCTGACCGCCAACGACCGCGCCGATCTGCTAACCCAACTCGACCAATTGGAGGCGGCGGTGCTGGCCGGTGCGGCCCTGACCGAACTAGCCCCGAAGGCGATTCGCAGCTACCAGGAGCGCTCCGCTGCGCCCTACGCCCTGAGTCTGGTGGCGCGCAGCAACGCTGAACTTCGGCGCGAACTGAGCTTCGCCCGCGCCGGTATCGCCGCCGCCTTCGCGCATGGCCGCGCCTGGGAGACGCCCCTGGGCAGTTATTTCAACGCCCGCCCGCTCGGCCCCCAGGCCGGGCTGACCTTCGTCTACCCTGGCGCATTCAGCGCCTATCCCGGCCTGGGCCGCGAACTATTTCAGCTCTTCCCTGCACTGCACACGCGCCTCGATGCGTTACTTGCCGACGCGCCCGCCACCCTCGGCGAGCGCCGGCTCTACCCACGCCGACGGCACGCGCCGCAGCCCGCCGATCTCGACCAGGCCAAAGCGGCTCTGCGCGGCGACCCGCTGGGCATGATCCAGACCAGCTTAGTTTTCACGCTGCTCTTCACCGCCGTGCTGCGCGAGCAGTTCGGCCTACAACCCAGCGCGGCGCTTGGCTACAGCATGGGCGAAGCGAGTATGCTCTGGTCGCTCGGCGCATGGCAGGCCGACGACGCCGCGCTCCAGCACCTGCGCGAATCGCCCCTGTTCACCCGGCGCCTGTCCGGCCGACGCGAGGCCGCCCGTGAATATTTCGGCCTCAGCGCCGACGCACCGGACGACATCTGGTGCATCTACATCGCTCAGACAACGCCCGCTGCCGTCCGCGAGCGCCTGCGTAACGAGCAGCGCGCCTTTTTAACCCACATCAACACCCCACACGAAGTGGTGATCTCCGGTGCGCCTGATGCAGTGCGCCGCGTGATCGCCGACCTGGGCTGCGAGGCCTTCCGCGCACCCTTCGGCACGGTCATGCATTGTCCGGCCATGCACTCCGAGTATGCCGCGCTGGTTGAACTGAACCGCCTACCCGTCGCCGCCGCGCCCGGCATCACCTTCTACAGCGCCGCCGACTACGCGCCGCTGCCGCAGGATGCCGAACAGATCGCCCAGAGCCTGGCTCGCGCCACCTGCCAACTGGTCGATTTCCCGCGCCTGGTCGAGCGGGCCTACGCCGATGGAGCGCGGATCTTCATCGAGCCCGGCCCAGCCAATGCATGTACGCGCTGGGTTGGTACAATTCTGGCCGACCGGCCGCACGTAGCCCTGGCGCTCAATCGGCAGGGCAGCGACGATGCCGCCACGCTACTGGCCGTGCTGGCCCGGCTGGTCAGTCAACGCGTGCCTGTGGATCTCGCGCCGCTGCTGCCGGCCGAGCCGCCGCCGGCGCCGGAACGCACCCTGGTCAAGCCAATCGTCCTGGGCGGCCCGAATATACCCGCCGCGCTGCTGGGTGAGCGGAACCGGACGATCCTGGCGCCACACGCCATCGCCCTGGCCCAACGTGAACCCGGTTTGGTCACAGATCACCCCGTTTCAACACACGGTCGAGCGGGCGGATTGCACCTACCTCATCAGCATACGCTTCGGCTTCCCTCACCCCAAACCCCGCTTCCTGAACGGGAGCGGGGCTTCGAACCGCATCGGAACGCCGAATATGGCACTGCCCGCCCTGCTCCCCTTGAGGGAGCAGGGGGCCTCTCAGGTGGAGGGTTTTTGCCGTTGCCCGCACCCCCAACCCCGCTCCCTGAGCGGGAGCGGGGCTTCCGACAGCATCAGGACGCCGAATCTGCGGCGGCTCCCCCTGCTCCACGTGAGGGAGCAGGGGGCTGGGGGGA
>JBBRUG010000158.1:0-13178 GCA_038247995.1 Chloroflexales bacterium
AGGCTTCTTGCGGAGCTGTCGTGGGGGCCGGAGTGTCTGTGGGCGTCTGGGCTGTCGGTGTGCTGCATGCGCTGAGCAGAACAATGGTGATCAGGACGGCGATGCGGCGCTGGAGTTGGATGTTCAAAAGTTCCTCCTGAGTAGTTCCTCCATACCGTCAGTATGAACGACCGGTATGCTCTGGATTACCCAGGAACATGATCCAGGCAAATGGGCGGACACGAGGGTCCGCCCATCCGATGGAGTGGTGCAGTTTGCGCAATCTGCGGGTTGCCTTAGCGTTGCATAAATGGCAGGAAGATGCGCACTTCCGCCGGCGGAATAACGTCGATCAGCGGCGCATCGAAGCCTGCTTCCGGCGCGTGCAGTGGTGCGGATGGATTGAGTTCGAAGCTCACCTGGGCAACCGGATCGGCTTCATCTGCATCGCGTTGGGCAAGGGTCGGTTCACCTGGCGTGGTGATCTCGGCCAGGCGCTGCGGGTGATCGATTTCAGCAACAGCCGCTTCCCCGGCAACCAGTTCGGGCATGGCCATACTGAGCACCGGCTCGGCCTCGCTGGTGCGCGCTGCTTCGCGGGCTGCTTGAACTGCCGGCAGCAGCAATGCGATCAGCCGACCCGGTTCTACATCCTTGGTGCTAAGGATGAGGTCGATCGCGCCGTCAGGGTCGGCGTTCAGGTCGATCGTGCGCAGCAACGTGCCCTGGCGGTCGGCGCGGCGGAGTTCGAGTGTGTAACCCTCGTGCGCCTCAAGGCCGCGCATGCGGAAGCTGAAGGCGCTGCCCGGCGCGCCGACGCTCTGGTTGAGCGTAATGTTCGGCACCACAATCGGTGGAACTGTGTCCGGCCAGGTGGTGATGCTATCGGCAGCGTTGTCGAGCACGCTCTGGATTGTGTCGTAGGCCAGGCCCGACGGATCGGAGCGCTGGTTGAACAGGGCCACAATATTCACCCCGTCGGCGCGCTGGCGTGCCAGCGTCCAGGTGCCGTCCAGGCTGCCGAAGAAGGCCCAACTCTGGCCGTTGCCGTTGCGCGGCTGGCCGCTGATCCAGTAGCCCTGGAGGAATTCGGCCACAGCGCGCCCGCTAGCGATCATGCCGCCGTGAGCCTCCATCGACTCGAGATCCCAGCAGCCGTAGGCGCAAGAGACGTTACCGTAGGGAGCATAAACGCTCTTATTGGTCTTGGTGGTATGGTAATCCGGCTCGCGCGGGTTGGCCAGCGCCGCAGCGGTGCGCCCAAGCCGAATCTCGCTGTCGGCCACGCCAAGCGGGTTCATAATCGCGTTTTGCAGGTGGGCCGTATAGGACTGGCCCGTTGCTTGCTCAATAATCAGCCCGAGCAACATGTAGCCGAAGTTCGAGTAGGCGCTCTGGCTGCCCGGCGTGAAGTCGAGCGATTTGCCCAGCGCCCAGCGCGCAATATTGGTTTTGCTCGGCGGGCTGGCAATATTCATATCAGCGGCGATCTCGGCGGCCTTGAACATCAGGTCGCCCGACACGTCCCGATCCCAGCCACCCTCATGTTTGAGTAAATGCTCGATTGTTATATCGCGTAGGCGGCTATCGAAGACGGCGGGCAAGGGCCAGGGATTGATAGCGAGGTGGCAGTTGGCCGGGCTGCCGGGCAGGCAGAACACGCGATCATTCAAGTTGAGCTGATTTTCTGTCGCGAGCTTGCGGATCGCTGCAGCTGTGAAGGGCTTGATCACGCTGGCCAGGCGCAGCAGCGCATTCTTCGGCATGGCAACCGTCTCGTTCTGATCCTTCCAGCCGTAACCGCGCTCGAGTACTACTTTGCCGTCCTTCATTACCAGCAGCGTGCCGCCGGGAATGCTGCGCGCCTCCATAAAGTTGACCATCGCATCGTCGAAGGCTTTAAGCGACGGAACGACCGTGCCGGTGACGGGGATATCGTATTGCGGCACTGCGCCGTTGGGCAGCAGGATCACCGCGTAGCGCTTCACGCCGGGCGCGATCTCATATGGCTCAATGTCGATGATCCGCGCATTATGCTTCACCGTGAGGTGCTTCATCTGATCCACGGTGGCGATATTGTAGTACCACCACCATGCCGTGCCGGCGTTTTTTACCATCACTACGCTGAAGGTGCCGTTGCCGTGGCGCTCGATATCGATCAGCCGTGCGCCATGCTCGTTAATTTTCTGGCTGATGAAATCCGGCGTCACATTCACATACCACCACCAGCCGCTGGCGTCGGCGCCGGTATTCTTGATCATCACCACGTTGTAGTAGCGCTTGCCGTTGCTGACAAACGTGTTCAGATCGACCAGGCGGGCTTGGTGCTGAGTGAGCTTGTCGCTCACCGCTTGGGTCGAATCCAGATTTACGTACCACCACCAGCTTTTGGCGTCGGCGCCGGTATTGTTGACCATTACAACAGCATATTTACGCACGCCGTTCTCGACATACGTCTCCAGATCGATTACGCGGGCCTGGTGCTCGTTGAGTTTCTGGCTGATGAAGTCGATTGAAACCCCGTAATACCACCACCAACTCTTCGCATACGCGCCGGTGTTGCGCACAAGCGTAGCGCTGACCCGGAACGGCGAGACGCTGTCGATCTCCAGGTCGGTGATCCGATAGCCCTGGTTAACTTTTGCGCCGAGGTTAGTGAGTGTGGTGCCCTGAAACCACCACCAGGCCGTAGCGGTGGTAGTGGAGCGTTCAGCCTGGGCAAGCCCGGCGGGCAGCAGGCTGAGCAGCAAGGCCAGGAGGAGCGCCAGATGCATCCAGCGCAGGAAATGGCGGGCAGTCGAGGTTGGGTTTGGACGATTCATTGGGGCCTCCTGATGATGTCGGCTGTGCGTAATGCCCACTCAACGCCGCCGGGAAGGATGCGCCGCCAGGATCACTGAACCACTGAGAACACTGAGAACACTGAGGAAGCACTGAAGCACTGAGGAACCACTGAAGCACTGAACCACTGAGGAACCACTGAAGCACTGAACCACTGAGGAACCACTGAAGCACTGAAAACACTGAGAACACTGAGGAAGCACTGAATAGATTCTGCGTTGTCTCAGTGCCCTCAGTGCCCTCACGCACTCAGTGCTTCAGTGCCCTCAGTGCCCTCACGCACTCAGTGCTTCAGTGGTTCAGTGCCTCAGTGATCCCCCTGTATCTCATCTGAAACCGAGGTAGGGTATAATACGAACAGTGGAAGTTGTTTCCATATTGTGAAAAAGGAGTGCGCAATGGCTGTCCTTACTCTCCCCGCCGGTGTGGAGCTTACCGGCCCGTTAGCGCCTGAGTACGCTGAAATCCTCACGCCTGAGGCCTTGGAGTTCCTGGCCGAACTGCATCGCCGCTTCAATGGGCGCCGTGCCGATCTTATGGCTGCGCGGGCAACCCGTCAGGCCGATCTCGATGCCGGAAAGTTGCCCGACTTCCTGCCCGAGACGGCAGACGTGCGTAATGGCGCTTGGACGATCGCGCCTTTCCCAGCCCAACTGAATGATCGCCGGGTCGAGATTACCGGCCCGGTCGAGCGCAAGATGATCATCAACGCGCTGAACTCCGGCGCGAAGGTGTTCATGGCCGACTTTGAAGACAGCAGCACGCCGACCTGGGAGAACAACCTCCAGGGGCAGGCCAACCTACGTGACGCGCTGCTGCGCACGATCAGCTTCAGCAGCCCCGAGGGCAAGCAGTACCAACTCGGCGCGAATCCAGCCGTGCTTTTCGTGCGCCCGCGCGGCTGGCATCTTGATCAGAAGCACATGCTCGTGGACGGCGCGCCGATCTCCGGCGGCATCTTCGACTTTGGGCTGTTCTTCTTCCACAATGTGGTTCAGGCCACCACTGTCCAGGGCGGGCCGTACTTCTACCTGCCGAAGTTAGAGAGCCATCACGAGGCGCGGCTCTGGAATGAGATTTTTGTGGCTGCGCAGGAGTTGCGCGGCGTCGCGCAGGGCACGATCAAAGCCACCGTGCTGATCGAGACGATCCTGGCCGCCTTCGAGATGGACGAGATTCTTTACGAACTGCGCGCGCACTCGGCCGGGCTGAACTGCGGTCGCTGGGATTACATCTTCTCGTGCATCAAGAAGTTCCGCAACAACGCCGACTTCTGCCTGGCCGATCGGGTGCAGGTTTCGATGACGACCCATTTCATGCGCTCGTACTCGCTGCTCTGCATCAAGACATGCCATCGGCGCGGCGCGCACGCAATGGGCGGTATGGCGGCACAAATCCCGATCAAGAACGATGCAGAAGCGAACGAAGCAGCGCTGGCCAAGGTGCGTACCGACAAGCAGCGCGAGGCGAACGACGGCCACGACGGGACCTGGGTGGCCCACCCCGGCCTGGTGCCGATCGCGTTTGAAGCGTTCGACGCCGTGCTCGGCGAGCGGCCAAACCAGATCGCCAAGCAGCGCCCCGATGTCGCCGTTACTGCCGCCGACCTGCTGCAGTTCGGCCCCGAAGGCCCGATCACCGAAAACGGCCTGCGCATGAATATCAATGTCGGTATTCAGTACCTCGGCGCATGGTTGGCGGGCAACGGCTGTGTGCCGGTGTTCAACCTGATGGAAGACGCCGCGACGGCTGAGATCTCGCGGGCGCAGATCTGGCAATGGATTCGCAGCCCCAAGGGCGTACTCGACGACGGCCGCAAGGTAACGGTAGATCTGTTCCGCGGCATGCTGCCTGAAGAATTACTGAAGGTGCAGCAGATCCTCGGCCCGGTCTACAGCACCGGCAAATATGAAGCGGCTGCCGAACTCTTCAACGAGATCACCACCAGCGACGAATTTGTCGAGTTCCTGACCCTGCCGGCCTATCGGCAGATCGATTAAATCGTTCTCATGGATAGCGCAGCGCTATCCATTGATCATCCAAGAAATGCACACCTCTTGCCCAGCTACATACCGTAGCACAGACGCAGGCAAGATGCTAAAATTGGGCAGCTTGGGCTGCACCTATACAGATGGAACGCGCCTGCCGCGAGGTAGGACGCGACCGCTGGGCGAGCGTTAGGGCAGCCGACCAAGCTGTAGATTAGGCGAGGGAGGCGTCGCCGCTGACGCAGTACCCTCGCCGCACGACGACGAGGTGGACTATGGCGTACTACCTGATCGCGGGTGCTTCCGGCTATGTTGGTGCGCGTCTGGCTGAGCGTCTTTTGGCGCATGGCCACAAGGTGCGCGGGCTGGTAAAAAATCCTGAAGCCGATGGGGTTGATCGGCTGGCTGCTCGCGGGATGGCAGTCTGGACTGGTGATGTTACGCGGCCCGATACGCTGATTGGCGTCGCTGATGGTGTCGACTATGTCTTAAACCTCACGTCGCGCCTGGTGATCGAGAATGGCTCAGTCCGCCGCACCTTTGTCGAAGGCAACCAGAACCTGATCGCCGCCTGCTCCCGTTCGCGTACGGTTCGGACCTACCTCTTTACCTCCGGTGTTGCTTCGTATGGTGATGCAGGCGAAACGCTCGTCGATGAGGACGCGCCGATTGCCCCCACCTACCCGCTGGGCGAAGTGCTCAGCGAAGCGGAGCAGGTGATCCTCCAGGCAGTGCGTCAGCATCGCTTCCCGGCCATGATCCTCCGCGTGGCGACAATTTACGGCCCTGATCGCGATCTCGTCGCTACGATCGAGGCCGGCACAACGACCGTCTATGGCAACGGGCGCAACTTCGTACCCCATATTCATATCGACGATCTGCTTGAAGTGCTGGAGCGCTTGCCGGCTGAAGGTCAGCCCGGTGCGATCTACAATGTCGGCGACGATCAACCGTTGCGCTGGATCGACCTGGTGAGTGATGTGCGCCAGCGGCTGGGGATGGTGCCGCCACGCACCTACTCGCCCGAGGTTGCGCTGCACGCCGGTATCGATCCGAGCGTTGTTGGGATACTTACCGCTTCGGTGCGCCTCGCGAATACCCGCCTCAAACACGACCTGAACCTAACCCTGCACTATCCCTCGGTGCTCGACTGGCTCGAACAGCGTTTGCCCGTTGAGCAGGCTGTGGCCGTGGGCGGGTAAGGTGTAACGCCCGGAAGGACGCTGCTGCGGCGGGGGCGGGCGGCGGGCTGAAGCCCGGTCGCCCGCCTTTTGTTTAGCGCCACTAGTTGGCCCGGTGCTTCTCCGTTCTCGATTGCGTCGAGCGTCGTCCACGAACCGTCAGTTTTCGCTGCATCCACTTTGGCTTGTCCGGCGGGGGTCATCAGGCCGGCGGCGATCATGCGCTCAATCCGCTGCTTGTTCGGGCGCGACCAGCCAGTGCTGCCCTTGCGCGGCGCGAACCATAACATTGCGCGCTCGTCATCCAGTTTATTCCTCTTGCTGTCGATCCAGCCGAAGCAAAGCGCTTCTTCTACCACATCGTTATAGGCAGCGGTAGGCTTGCCGGTGGCTTTCTTGTAGCTCACCAGCCAGACGCCGTTGGACTGGGTGTAGTTAGCTTCGAGCCATGCGCCATTCGGGCGGGTCAGTGGATGGATCGCGTTTTCAGGGCGGTCAGCCATCTTGCCTCCTGCCTCCTGCCTCCTGCCTCCTGCCTGCTACGCCCTACGCCCTCTACCCATGCGGCAGGCTGGCGGCGATGCGCGCAAGCTCCGGGGTGGGTAGGCGCCCACTGACGAGCCAGGCCGTGTCGGGGCCGGCGCGCACGATGATCATCGGTAGGCGTTCGCTGGAGACGGCGCTCCACGCCTGTTCGACCAGGGCAGCCGACCGACCGGCGAAGTTCAGCGTCTGTAACGCCGGCGGATCGCCATCGGCGAGGTTCCATGCGGCGTACATTGTCTGCTGGGCGGGCAGTAACACGGTGATCCAGGTGGCGGCGAACGTGCCGTCGGCCTCTAGTGCGCAATAGCCTTCGCCAAGCTGGGCGATCGTTAGCCGAGTTGGTAGTTCTGTCGGGACAGGATGCGCCAGCGTTGGGTCGAGTTGTTCGGGCGCCGGCATGGCTTCGGGCATGTATACCGCTTCCTGCGGGTCGATGCCAACGAGGGCCACGCGCAGGCCGGGCTGATCGAGCACGGCCAACACGCCGGGTGGATCGGCCGCGGCGGGCGCATCAGGTCGCTCACGCGCCGCGGCAGCCCGCTGCAACTGCGCATCGAGTTGGGCATTCATCTGCTCAGTACGCGCTGCGGCCTCGGCCAGGGTCGGCACATCCCAGCGGGCGCGCTCGGCATCGGAGGTGGCCGGGTCGACGCTATGCAGCACCCATTGCGCCCCGGCCAGCCGGTATTGGGTGCCGAACTTCTGCGGCAACCCCTGATGCATCAGCCAGCGGTCGTAGGTGGCGGCCGAGAGCCAGCGTGCCGGTGGGCCGTGGCCCAACTCAACTGCTTGCATAGCCAGTTCGTGAGCCTGCCAGTAATGTTCCAGGCGCGTACCGTGCTGAAAGATGAATGCCGCATGCAGGCAATCCGCGCCGGTACGGAGTTCGCCCGCCTGGAGCATAGCTTCGACCCGCGCCAGCCGCTCGGCATCGCGGGCCGGCAGATCAGGCGGCAGTTCGTCCTGGCGGTCGGCTTGATCGACCGTAAAGATCATGTGCAATTCGGGGTTGGATTCCATAGGTAGTCTCGTGGTTAGGCCGAGGCTCCATAAGTAGTCTTTTCGTTAGGCCGAAGCGCGCTTCGGCCTTACATGACCTCGTGCTCCCCGAGGCGTCGGGTGCCGTAGGTCAGTTCTTTTGCGCCTGCGCTGGTTGCCTGGCCGGTGGTGGCGAGATTCTGCGCTTCCTGGCTAGCGACCGCGGCGAGTTCGCTTTCGCCCAGGCTTTCGAGGCGGCGGGCGACGGTTGCCAGCAAGGCCGCCGCGCCGGTATAGTCGCCCGTTGCCGCCAGGGCAAAGGCGCGTTGTTGCAGACGCACAGCCCCGGCGCGACCGGCGGCCTGCAGGATCGCGGCGCCGGGTGGGACAGCCTGTGGCGTGTAATGCGCAACCAGATCGGCCTGAACGGTGGCGCTGCCGGACGTGGCATTCACAGCGGCCAAGCGCACGAGCGCGCCGGTAGAGGGTGGTCGCGGCGGCGTTGGTGGGGCCAGGATTTCGAGCAGCAACTGGATCGGCGCGTGGCGCTCCAGATCGCCAAGATGCAGCGTTATTGTGCGCCCGGCCTGGGCGGGCAATTCGAGCGGCACGAGGCTTGGGCTGATCCGGGTGACGTGGCGAAGCTGGGCACTCTGCGGCAGGGTTATATTGAGCGTAAGCGCCTGCGCCGCAACCCCGCGGGCCGCATCGAGTTCGGCGGCGACGGCGGCGGGAATGCCCTCGGCATTGCGTACAACCACTGCCCGCCCGCCGGTGATGTCGGCGAGGCGGGTGAGCAGATCGGCCTGGAACTCACCACCGAGGCCAAGTGTGCTGATGCTGATACCCTGCTCGGCAGCAGTTTGGGCGAGGGTGATACATGCATCGCTATCGCGGGTGAAGCCGTCGGTGAGCAGGATCAGCCGAGTGACGGAGCTGGAACGGCGGGCGTTGGTCAGTTCAGCCAGGGCCAGGCGCATGCCGGCGGCCAGATCCGTCGCTTCGCCAAGGCGCAAACTCGCCAGGCGAGTAATGCCGGCCACGAGCCGTTCGCGCTGGAGGCCGCTGGTGGTCGGCACGAGGCTGAGCGCCTCTTCGGCACAGGCGATCAGGGCGAAGTGATCGGCCTGATCGAGCCGCTCGACAATACTATGCAAGGCGCGCGCCGTATGATCGAGCGCGCTGGGCGCGGCGGTGCGGATCTCGGCTGGAACGGCGCCTTCGAGTTGCCAGACCGGCACGCCATCGACGAGCACTTCTTGCACGCTGCCGCTGCGCACCAGTTCACGGAACTGAGCCTCATTCACAATTGGGATGCGCATCGAACGGCTGGCATCGGCGACGATTGCCCAGCTCACCGGGGCAGCGCCGGCGCCGCTATCGGCGGCGATTGTCAGCAGGCTATAGCCGATCTGCGCTTCAGTTCGGGGCTGCAGCGTCAGTGGCGTGGGGTTGATGTTGAGGAGCAGGCTCATAAGGGTATTATACAAGACGAGGGCCGATGCCATGCACCGACCCTCGTCCGTTTTGAGCCGCCTATTCGCGTTGAATTAGCGGACAGTCAACTTGCCGACGGCGTTCACAGACTTGCTCATTGTGGTGTATTCAGGGATCTGATCGACGGTCGACTGCACCCAGAAGCCGCCCTCGCCGAATTCGCCGGTGGCGAAGACGCTGTAGATCCAGCCGCTCTCGAAGCGCAGTTCCGGCGTAGTAAAGACGACATCCGAACCGCCGGCGGGGGTTATGTCGAAGCGATACGTGCTGGCATCAACTTCACCATAAGCGGCATCGGTAAAGGCCAGGCCGCCAAAGATCGTTGTATCAGTGCCGGCCAATTTGACGTCTACGGCCGGAGCGTCGGGCGAGAGGTGATAGGCGTTTACGCGGGCGAGACCATCGGCAACCGGGCTAAGGTCGTCCTCATAGAGCAACGCCTCAATGTTTTCCAGTGTGTTGAGCACGACGAGCGTGCCGGTGAAACCACCACTTATTTCCAGATCGGCGACAAGCACCGAATAGTCGGTGCCAAGACCAGCGGGCGAAATAGCAACCTGGTAGACGCCGTCGGCGAGCGGGAGATAACCACTGGCAGTGAAGAAGGGTACATCGCCGGCGACAACTTCGCCATTGATAAAGACATCCACGGCCGGAGCATCGGGCGAGGCATGAACCACACTGATCAGGTTCGTCGCCTGGGCTGCCGTCGATTGCGGCGCCAGGATGACGAAGGCGAGCAGGACAATGAGTGCGAGCGCAATCCGTCGCATAGCCTTTGAACCCCCTATGCATACACTGCTCACGATTGCGTTTGCCATTCAAACGCATGCGGCAGCTTTCGGTGGAGACGTGTTTATTATACAACGCTCTATGTGCAGATTGTGTAAAGACAACTCACACTTTCAGGCACGCTACCTCGCGCCCGTGCTTGGGTTCGAGGTGCGGATCAGTCTGGGCACAGGCGGCGTCGGCAATTGGGCAACGCGGGTGGAAGCGACAGCCAGGCGGGATGGCGGCCGGGTTAGGCGTTTCGCCTTGGAGCACGACGCCATTGCGGCGGCGGCGTGGATCGACACTCGGCACAGCATTGAGTAATGCGCGGGTGTAGGGATGTTGCGGCGCGGCGACCAGCGCGGCGGCGGCGCCAATCTCGACGATCCGGCCCAGGTACATCACGGCGATCCGGTCGGCGAACAGCGCGGCAGTGGCAAGATCGTGGGTAATGAAGAGGATGCCGATCCCCCGGCGTTGGCGCAGGTCGTTGAGCAGGGCAAGAATCTCGGCGCGGATGGAAACATCAAGCATGCTCACTGGTTCGTCGGCGACGAGCAGGCGCGGCTCGCAGACGAGGGCCGAAGCGATGACGACACGTTGGCGCTGGCCGCCGGAGAGTTCGTGCGGGAAGCGTTCGGCATAGGCCGCCGCCGGGCGCAGCCCGACCTCCTCCAGGGCGGCGTGGGCGCGGGCGCGGCGTTCTGCCGGCGTGCCGATGCGATGGATCAGCAACGGCTCGGCCACAAGCTCGCCGACTTTCATGCGCGGGCTAAGCGACTCGTAGGGGTCCTGGAAGATCATCTGGGCGGCGCGGCGCAATGAACGGTCGCGGCGCAGTTCGGCGTGCAGTGGGCGGCCCTGGAAGTGTACAATGCCGCTCGTCGGCTCGACAAGGCCGAGTACGGTAAGCGCGGTGGTGGTTTTGCCGCAACCGCTTTCGCCCACCAGGGCCAATACTTCACCCTGATCCAGCGTGAAGCTGACCCCATCCACGGCGCGTACGGTGTGGCGGGGCGCATTGGTAAGTGTGCCGATCAGGCCACGCGGCACCGGGTAGTAGCGGGTCAGGTTTTCGACGGTGAGGAGGGGGAGGCTTTTATGCATAGGCTATTCCTTTTGTGCGCGGGCGTTGAAGCGCCGCGCATTTCCGCTGGGACAACTGGCCGCTGAAGCGGCAACCAGCAACCGACCATGAATAAGGGTGGCCATAGGTAAGGGCAGCGAGAAGCGGCGCGTGCTCCGTCCGGTGTCGGTGATCACACCAGGTGGCATGCCGCCCGATGTTCCGCCCCGACGCTGCGCAGGGCCGGCGTTTCGCTGCGGCAGCGCTCGATGGCGACGGGGCAACGTGGGTGGAAGCGGCAGCCGCTGGGCAGGTCGTTGAGCCGCGGTGGTGTGCCGGGAATGCTGCTCGGCATGGCCTGGGCGCCGAGTTCGGGAAAGGCGGCCAATAATCCCTGGGTGTAGGGGTGGCGCGGCGCAGTGAAGACCTGTTCGACTGGCCCTTGCTCAGCCGCTTTTCCACCATACATCACCAGGGCGTGCTGGCAGCCCTGAGCTACGACGCCGAGATCGTGGGTGACGATGACCATAGCGAGGTCGAGTTCGCGGCGCAGCCGATCGAGCAGATCCATGATCTGGGCTTGCACAAGCACATCGAGCGCGGTGGTTGGTTCGTCGGCGACGAGCAGGCGCGGATTGCAGGCCAGGGCCATGGCGATCATGGCCCGCTGGCGCATGCCGCCGGAGAACTGATGTGGGAACTGGCCGGCGCGCCAGGCCGGGATGCCGACCAGTTCAAGCAGTTCGCCCACGCGGGTAGGGATGCGGGTTTGGGATTCGTTCAGATGGACCCGAATCGGTTCGCCGATCTGCTCGCCGATAGTACGCACTGGGTTGAGTGCGTTCATCGCGCCCTGAAAGACGACAGCGAGATCGCGCCAGCGGCGCGCCCGTAGCTCGGCAGAACTGAGATCAAGTAGATTGACGCCGTTAAAATGCACGGCACCCTGGATCACCCGGCCGGCGGGCGGCAGCAGGCGCAGGAGGGCGAGCATGGCCGTCGTTTTGCCGCAGCCGCTCTCACCAACCACACCCAGCGCCGCGCCTTGCTCCAGACTGAAGCTCAGGTCTTCCACGGCAATTAGTTGTTCGCCGTCTTCGGTGGTGTAGGCGACGGTGAGGTTTTCGACTTCGAGGAGGGCCACAGCTAGTCCTTCCCCATCAGGTGGTGGCTGCGTGCGCGCGGGTTGACGACTTCTTCGACGACGTAGCCGAGCAGCGTCCAGCCGAGTACAACCCAGATAATGCCGAAGCCGGGCGGCAGCAGCGCCCACCAGGCGCCCACCGACACGGCGCCGCGCCCGAAGGCGAAGTTGAGCATGGTGCCCCAGGAGATCAGGCTCGGGTCGCCCAGGCCGAGGAAGGCCAGGCCCGACTCGCTGAGGATGGCGATCGAGATCACCAGTGCGTTCTGGGCCAGGATGACCGGCAGCACGAGCGGTAGCACATGGCGGCGCAAGATGTAGCGTCGCGAAGCGCCGATAGCGCGGGCGCGCAGCACGAACTGACGTTCACGCAGCGAGAGCGTTTGGGCGTAGACGAGCCGGGCGGTGCCGGTCCAGCCGATCACGGCGATAGCGAAGATGATGTTCCAGATGCTCGGGCCGAGGATGGCGACCAGCACCACATAGAGCGGCAGATCGGGGATCACCAGGAAGATGTCGGTGAGGCGCATGAGCAGCGCACCGATGCGCCCGCCGTAGAAACCGGCGACGAGGCCGATGGTGCCGCCGATGAACACGGTGATTGCCGAGGCGACGAAACCGACGAAGAGCGAGACGCGCGTGCCGTAGATCAGGGCGCTGAAAATATCTTTGCCGCCGTCGTCGGTGCCGAGCCAGTGTTCGGCGCTGGGCGGCGCGTAGATCGAGTCGATCGTAGCGCGCACCGGGGCATATGGGTCGTAGGGGGCGATCCAGGGCGCAAAAACGGCGGCGAAGATCGTGATGGACAGCATCACTGCGCCCACCAGGCCGAGCGGGCTACGGCGCAGGCGCCGTCCGAGTTCGCGCCAGATGCCGATCTGCGGGGCGGTGGTCGTGGGTTGGTTGAGGAGTATGGTCATAAGAAGGATGAAGGATGAAGGATGAAGGATGAAGGATGAACTTACCGTTCGCTTATTTTTTTGGGCGCTAAATGAAATTCTCTCCCCACTTGCACGCGAAAAACCGGCTCAAATCGAGAGCACCCCCCCACTTTGGCGTACACGAAATCGGAATGTGTAAAGCGTTTCGGCCAGATCAGCCATCAAGTGGGGCAGTAAGCCTTCCAAGGAGCCAATTTTCGCCTGCTGGTGGGGCAATTTCACGAACCGACTCCGAAAATAAGC